>NZ_JAAAXQ010000046.1 GCF_009916105.1 Streptomyces sp. GC420
CCCTTCGACGCCCCCGCCACCGACGCCGGAAACCCCGCCGCGGCGGCCTGGTCGAACGACGAGACCCAGGTCGCACCCGGCCCGCTCTATCCTCCCCAGGCCGGTGAACCGTGGACCGGCGAATCGTGGACCGCACCCGCAGGAGAACGACCTTGAACGCTCCCATCCCCGACGTCCCTGAAGTCCGCGTCATCGGTCTCCCCCAGCTGACGACCGGCTTCGACCTCGTCGAGCGGCTCGACATCGCCATGCATCTGAAGGTGCACGGACCGCTCGAGCCGATGACGGGAGAAAGGCTCGCCGGCCTCGCCGAGGAGATCAAGCTGACCGGCCGAGGCGGAGCGGGCTTCCCCTTCGGGAAGAAGCTCCGCTCCGTGGCCAAGGCCGCCATCCGCCGCGGGGTGCGCCCCGTCGTGGTCATCAACGGGAGCGAGGGCGAACCGCCCTGCCGCAAGGACACCGTCCTGATGAACCGCGCCCCGCACCTCATACTCGACGGCGCGCTCCTGGCCGCCGAGGCCCTCGGGGCGCGCACCCTGGTGATGGTCGTCACCAGGGACTCCACCGAGAACTCCATGCGCGCGGCCATCGCGGAGCGCGGCCTGTCCGAGAAGCCGACCCGTCGGGGCAACCAGCTACGCGTGCAGATCCAGCGCAACCCCGAGCGGATGGTCTCCGGGGAGGCCTCCTCGGTGATCCGCTCGATCAACGGCGGCCCCTCACTGCCCCCGGGCCGCCGCACCCGCGCCGCCGAGTCCGGCGTCGCCAACCTGCCCACGCTGCTGTCCAACGCGGAGACCTTCGCGCAGCTGGCCATCGCCGCCCGCATCGGACCGGCGCGCTACGGCGCCACCGGCCTGCCGGGCGAACCCGGCACGGTCATGCTGACCCTCTCCGGCGCCGTCTCGCGCCCCATGGTCATCGAGTGCCCCACCGGCGTACCGCTGCGGTACGTCCTCCAGCTGGCCGGTGCCCCGCCGATGCCCCAGGGCGTGCTCACCGGCGGTTACCACGGCGACTGGATGGACGCCATGGGCGCCCACAACGCGCTGATCTCCAAGGAGTCCATGAAGCAGAACGGCGGCGCGCTCGGCGCCGGCGCGATCCTGCCCATCGGCCCGGAGACCTGCCCGCTGGGCGAGGCCCTCAAGGTGGCGCAGTGGCTGGCGGCCGAGACCGCGGGCCAGTGCGGTCCCTGCAAGCTCGGACTGCCCGCGGCGGCCAGCGGCCTGGCGGACGTCATGAACGGCGGCGGACCGGCCGCCCTGGAGGCGCTGCGGGAGATCATCGGCGCGGTGCGCGGCCGCGGCGTCTGCAAGCACCCCGACGGCTCGGCGCGCTTCTTCAACTCGACCCTCTCCGCCTTCACCGACGATCTGGCCGCCCATGTGCTCAACGGCGGCTGCGGGCGCGAGACCACCGGGGTGCTGCCGCTGCCGCACGACGGCTACGAGGAGGAGGGCATCCCCAGCGGCGAGAAGTTCGCCATCGACTGGACGCTCTGCAAGGGCCACCTGCTGTGCGTGGACATCGTGCCCGAGCTGATCCGCACGGGCCCCGAGGGTTACCCGTGGGCGGCGGACGTCATCGTCCCCATGCACATGCAGGCGCGGGCGCAGCGCGCCGTGCGCCGCTGCCCGGAGCTGGCACTGCGCCTGGAGCAGACGCAGCCGCAGCCCGCGGCGAAGCCGTCCAGGGCCGCTCTGCCGCCCGGTGGGGGCGGCGGGCGCAAGGCGCTCGGCAGCGGCCGGGACTGAGGTGTACGGGGCCGTGTGCGGGCGTCCCGCCGCCCGCACACGGCCCGTGGAGAGTGAGGGGGCGCCGGTACAGGGCTACCAGGGATCCCAACGCGAGAGCGGGCCGCCCGGATCGGGCGGCCCGCTCTCGCGTTCCTGTGGAGCTAAGGAGAATTGAACTCCTGACCTCTTGCATGCCATGCAAGCGCTCTACCAACTGAGCTATAGCCCCTTGTCGTGCCGCCCGGTTCCCCCGGCGACGACGACAACATTAACGGTCACCCCGGTCATCCACCAAATCGTTTTGCCGGCCCTCCGCACGCACCCGGTCCGGCGCCTACGCCGTCGCGAAGGAGTAGAACCGTTTGAGCGTGCAGTGCTCGTCGAGCAGCCGGCCGTAGATCGGCTCGCCCTCGAGTTCCCGGTACGTCTCGATGGGGTCGCCCTTGATGATCAGCGCCCGGGCGCACTCCTCGCACCAGTACTGGTAGTCGGGGTTGACGGGCTCCATGTCCCGGACGATGGGCGTGCCACTGCCGCACCAGTCGCATTTCCTCCTGTGCGCGCCCATCGATCAGCTCCAGCCGTGGCCGCAGGACGTACACACGTAAGAGATCCCCCCGTTGTCACCGAGAACCTGGGCGATGTCCGAAGACCCGCAGGACGGGCACTTCAGCGTGGAGGCGGCCGCACGAGGCGGAGCCGCGTCCTCCTCGTGTATACGCGCAGGCGTCACGAACTCCCTCACTCTCGGGCCGCGTCCCCCTCCGGCCGTCCGATTCTGCCACGGCGGAGCGAGGTGGTCAGCGTCGCCGCCGAACGATCCCGGCCACCGCTGCGGGCGGGCACACCGCCACCGGGGGCCGGGTGCGCCGCGGCGACGCGCCCGCCGGGGGACGCCGGCCACTGGTTTCCGGCCGGTTCGGGAAAAGTGCCGCGAACGACGCGACGCCGGTCACCCGTTGGCCCGGAGCCCGGCGAGCCGGGCGGGGACGCGGGGAAGGACGCGGCCGCACGGCAGACGGGCAGGCAGAGAGGCAGAGAGGCCGACAGGCCGACAGGCCGACAGGCCGACAGGCCGACAGGCCGACAGGCCGACAGGCCGACAGAGGGACGGACATGAGAAATCCCGCCCCCTCATGGGGACGGGATCCATTCACCGGTCTTGTGGAGCTAAGGAGAATTGAACTCCTGACCTCTTGCATGCCATGCAAGCGCTCTACCAACTGAGCTATAGCCCCTCGTGTTCTTCGCGCTGCGCGCTGCGAACAAGAAGAACTGTAGCCTGCGACCAGCCGGAAAGTGAAATCCGGGTCCGGCTCAGTCGTCGTCGCCGAGCACCGGCTCCGGAAGGGTGCCGGCGTTGTGCTCCAACAGGCGCCAGCCGCGCGCGCCCTCGCCCAGCACCGACCAGCAGCAGTTGGAGAGACCACCGAGGCTCTCCCAGCTCGCGGCCTCCAGGCCGAGCAGCCGGCCGATGGTGGTGCGGATGGTGCCGCCGTGGCTGACCACGACGAGCGTGCCGTTGTCGGAGAGCTTGTCGGCGTGCTCGAGGACCACCGGCGCGGCACGGTCGGCCACCTCGGTCTCCAGTTCACCGCCGCCGCGCCGCACCGGCTCGCCGCGCTTCCACGCCGCGTACTCCTCGCCGTGCCGCTCGATGATCTCCTCGTGGGTCAGCCCCTGCCAGACGCCCGCGTAGGTCTCGCGCAGGTTGCGGTCGTGCGCGACGGTGAGCCCGGTGATCGCCGCCAGTTCGGCGGCCGTGGCGACGACGCGCTTGAGGTCGGAGGCGACTATCGTCTCGGGCTTCATGGCGGCGAGCAGCCGGGCGGACCGGCGTGCCTGCGCGATACCGGTTTCGGTCAGCTCGATGTCCGTGGTCCCCTGAAAACGCCGTTCGAGGTTCCAGGCAGTCTGGCCGTGCCGCCACAGGACGATACGGCGGCCCCTGCCGCCCTTGCTGCCGTTCAGCTGAGTTCTCCGTCCGCTTCCCGTGCCGCGTTCTGGGATCCGTCGTGCGCCGGGCCGGCCG
This sequence comes from Streptomyces sp. GC420, assembly GCF_009916105.1. GTDB lineage: Bacteria > Actinomycetota > Actinomycetes > Streptomycetales > Streptomycetaceae > Streptomyces. The sequence goes on from NZ_JAAAXQ010000046.1 coordinate 3,772, forward strand.
GGTGTTCCTCCGACTTGCCGCGGGTGGCCTGCGCGTCGGCCGGCAGTTCCAGCTCGGGGCAGTCCTTCCACAGCCGCTCCAGCGCGTAGTAGACGCGCTCCTCGCTGTGCTGCACATGCACCACGACGTCGACGTAGTCGAGCAGCACCCAGCGGGCCTCGCGGTCGCCCTCGCGGCGCACCGGCTTGGCGCCGAGCTGCTTGTTCAGCCGCTCCTCGATCTCGTCGACGATCGCCTTGACCTGGCGGTCGTTGGGTGCGGAGGCAAGCAGGAAGGCGTCGGTGATGGAAAGCACATCGCTGACGTCGTAGGCGATGATGTCGTGCGCGAGCTTGTCGGCCGCCGCCTGCGCGGCGACGTTGATCAGCTCGAGGGAACGGTCAGTGGCGGTCACAGGCAATCTTTCGGTTCGGGGCAGGGTTCTCGCCGACCGGGCGGCACGGGGCCGGACGGCCCCGCGCCGCCCGGTCGGGTCGGCGATCAGTACCCACCAAGGGTCTCACGGACCGCCGACCCTTCCCGAGGGCTTTGTCCGAGGCCGTCAGCCGGTCTCGAAGTCCCGCCCCAGGACGACACTCACATCCGCGTTGTTGGAGACCTCGCCCTTCTTCACCACGCTCGTCCCCAGCCCAAGCGTCTTGGCGACCTCCAGCGCGTCCGTCTTCCGGGCCGCGTCCGCGTAGGTGATGCGGGACGTCGTCTCGGGGGTGGCGGCGGTTCCGCCGTCGACGAAGGTGTAGCCGCCGTTGACAAGGTCGACACGTGCGTCGCCGATGGCCTTCTGGTCGCCGCTGGCGTTCTTGACGCCGACCCGCACGGCCGCGCCCTGTTCGGGGGCGGTCACGGTGCCGCCGAGCACGTCCTTGACGACGCTGCCGGTGGCCTCCTCGCTGAGGGTGCCGTCGGGCTCCACCGGCAGCAGTGCGGTCTGGTAGTCGCCGATCTTCGCGTGTTCGGCGAGCTTGGCGAGGGAGGCGCCGAGGTCGTTCTCGGAGAGCGAGGGGTCGGGGATCTGCGCCAGCGCCTTCACCGTGTCGGTGGCGTCGGCCTCGTCGCCGGAGATCTTCTTCAGCACGGCCTGCATGACCTGCCCGAACCGCTTCAGCTGCTGGGTGTCGCCCTCCCCCGGGCCCCGGTAGGTGGCGTAGGCGACGGCGTTCTGTCCGCCGAGCGTCTGGTCCTCGCCCTTCTTCACCAGGGGCGACTCCCCCTCCTTCGCCGCCGGGACGGTCGCGTCGGTGTCCAGCACCACGCCGCCGACGAGCTCGACGAGGTTGTCGAGGTAGGGGGTGTCGAGCCGCCAGGTGCCGCCGATCCTGGTGCCGAGCAGGGTGTCGAGGGCTTCCCTGGTGGCGGCGGGGCCCTCGTTCTCCACGGAGTTGCCGAGGGTGGTCGCGGAGCCGTCGTCGGTGGAGACGGCGAGTGAGTTGGGCAGCAGCACCGTGGTGCCCCGCTTGGTGGTGACGTTGTCGACGAGCAGCGCCGTGGAGGTGCCGCCGCTCTTGGTGTCGTGCAGGTGCACGACGATCACGTCGCGTTTCTGCGGACCGGAGGCGGTGGTGGCGTCCGTCCCCTGCTCACCGGACAGTCCCGGCAGCTTGCCCGCGTACCAGAGGTAGCCGACACCGCCGACGAGGGTCAGGGCGAGGACGACACACAGGGCGACTATCCGGTTGCGGCCGCGCCGCCTCGCCTCCTCGCGGCGCTCGGTGCGGCTCTCGGTGAACTTGAGCCAGTCGATGACGTCCTCGGCGTCCTCGTCCGGTTCCTCGATGAAGGAGAACTGCTCGGTCCGGTACTCGTCGCCGGCGGACGGCGGCTCGGCCGGACGGCGCTGTTCCGGCACCTGCGGGGCGCCGGGCGGCCGGCGCCGCGGCTGCCGGTCCTGCGGCGGCCGCAGCCCCTGCGGGTAGCCGGTCTGCTGCTGGTACTGCGCCGGGTCCTGGGCCTGGTTCTGTGTGCCGGGCTGCTGCTGCGGAATCCACTGCCGGGTGTCCTGCTGGGCCTGCTGCTGGGCCCGGACCTGCGCGGCCTGCTGGACCTGCGCCTGCTGGGCCCCGGCGGCGGGAGCGGCCTGCTGCTGCCCGGTGCCGTAAGGGCCGTAGCCCTGCCCCTGCCCCTGGCCGTACCCGTAGCCCTGGCCCTGGCCGTGCTGCGGCTGGGCATACCCCTGCCGCCCCTGCGGGTTGGGGTCGTACGCCGGCTGCCGGCTGTACGGGTCGTACCCGTACCCCTGCTGTTGCTGCTGTTGCTGCTGTTGCTGTTGCTGCCGGGCGGCATCGGGATGCCCGTACACCGGTCTGCCGTACTCGTCGTAACCGAGGAGCTGATACGGGTCCTGGGGGTACCCGTCCTGGCCTTCGTTCACGAGCGCTCCTTCAGTCGCCGCGGTACAGCTCGCGCTTGGCGATATAGCGAACCACACCGTCCGGCACCAAATACCAGACCGGTTCTCCGTTGGCGACCCGCGAGCGGCAATCCGTCGACGAGATGGCCAGGGCCGGTACCTCCACCAGGGAGACGCCGCCCTCGGGGAGCCCGGCGTCGCTCAGTATGTGGCCGGGACGGGTCACCCCGATGAAGTGCGCCAGCGAGAACAGTTCGTCGGCGTCCCGCCAGGTGAGGATCTGCGCGAGCGCGTCGGCGCCGGTGATGAAGAAGAGATCGGCGTCCGGGTTCAGGGCACGCAGCTCGCGCAGGGTGTCGATGGTGTAGGTCTTGCCACCGCGGTCGATGTCGATCCTGCTGACCGAGAACTGGGGATTCTCCGCGGTCGCGATGACGGTCATGAGGTAGCGGTCCTCGGCCGGGGAGACCTGCTTGTGGCTCTTCTGCCACGGCTGACCGGTGGGGACGAACACCACCTCGTCCAGATGGAAGTGGAACGCCACCTCGCTGGCGGCCACCAGGTGTCCGTGGTGGACCGGATCGAACGTTCCGCCCATGACACCCAGACGGCGCTTGACCGGGCCGGTAGGCGCTTGCTGCTCTCCCATGCGTGCAGAGCCTACTGGCCCGGTCGGCGACTCAGCGGTCCCGGTTGAAGCGGGTGGTGACCCACAGCAGGAGAAGCAGGACGAACAGGGCGCCGCCGCCCGTCAGGTAGGGGTTGAGGCTTTCGTGGTTGCCGCCGTGCTCTCCGCCCTCGGAGGCGAGAGTGACCAGGGAGGCAGCGGTGCTGTGGAGGCTCATCTTCAGCGGTACCTATTCACGAGTCGGAAGTCGGGCAGCGATCTCCGCCACATCGTAAGCGGGAGGCTTGGCGGCGCTCACGCCGACTCAGCCGTTGTCGCGGTAGCCGCGCAGGAGGAACCACGTCGGCAGACCCGCGCCCACCACCGAAACGACGATCAGCGCGCGCAGCGCGTTGCCCACCCCCTGCTCTTCTGCGGCGGCGAGCAGCGCGGTGAGGTCGGGCATGACGGTTGCTCCTTCGGTGTGAGTGGCCGCCTCTCACGGTAGACCTGCCGTTCAGCGGCCTCTCACCGAGGTGCGCAGTGCCTCGGTGAGCTTCTCCGCGGTGGCTCCGACCTGTGGTTCTCCGCCGTCGAGCGCGGTCCGCAGCAGGGGGTGGACATGGCGCTGTATGTCCCGGGTGACGGCGGCGTAGTACGGGGTGACGGGCCGGGCCGCGGCCTTGCCGAGGGAGGTACGCAGGGCGCTCTCGTACTCCTGGAACAGGGCGTCCGGGATCTCGTCGCGGTCCGGGAGCCCGCCGTCCACCAGCCGTTCGTCGCACTCGCCCCGCAGTGCCGCCTCGCGGGCCGGCACGAAGCCGCCGGCATAGAGGCAGCGGCCGGCCTCCTCGCTCGTCAGATGGGCGATCAGGTCCCGTGCCTGCCGCTGGCGGACGCTGCCCGCGACGAGGGCGAGGTTCTGCCCGCCGAGCGCGGCGGCGCCTCCCGGCAGGGTGGTGACCCCGAACTCGGCGTTGTCGGCGGTCCCGTCCTTGCGGCGGTCGTCGGCAAGACGGCCCAGGGCGAAGGGCCAGTTGCGCATGGCCAGCGCCTCGCCCTGGACGAAGCGCACGACGCTTTCGGTCTCGTCGGAGTCCAGCGACTCGGGGCCGAGCAGCGGCACCGCCCCGCCGCCGCTGTCGAAGGCCTCGGTCAGTTCGGCGAGGCCCTCGACGGCCCGGGCCTCGCCCGCCCGGACCGTGCCGTCCTCGTCGACGATGCGGCCGCCCTGGCGCCACACCGCCTCGTGGACGTTGACGGTGAGGCCCTCGTAGGCGCCGAGCTGGGTGATCAGCCCGGAGGTGACACGGGGGTCCCGCTCGCGGTCGAAGGAGGCTGCCGTCCGCTCCAGCCGGTCCCAGGTGCCGAGGTCGCGGCCGCGGCCGAGGAGGTCGGCACGGTAGTAGAGCAAACCCACGTCGGTGTTCCAGGGGACGGCCCAGGTGTCGTCCTCGTAGTCGGCGGTGGCGCGCACGGCGGGCCAGATGTCCTCGTCGAGGGGCTCCTCGAGCGGGCTGATCAGTCCTTGCTCCGCGAACTCGGCGGTCCAGGTGACGTCGAGGTTGACGATGTCGTAGCAGTCCTGGTTGCCGGCCTGGAGTGCGGCGACGAGCTGGCCGCGCTGCCGGTCGGCGTCATCGCTGAGCTGCACGATCTCGACGTCGACGGTCTCGTTGCGGCGGTCCCAGGCCCTGATGAGCCGCTGCCGGATGCCACTGGAGGTGAAGTCTCTGCCCGTGGCGATCCGCAGCACGGGCCGCCCGGTCGGCGAGGCGCACCGCGGGGCGGGCCCGGCCTGCCCGCCGTCCTCTCCCCCGCTGCACGCCGCGAGCAGTACGAGCAGCAGGGCTGCCGCGAGGCGCCCGCGGCGGGGTGCGCGCCGCGGGCGCACCGCCCGTCGCGCGCCGTTCACCGCCGCCGTCCTTCCGTGAGGGCCGCCACCTGGCCGGAGAGGCGGGCCGGCAGGTCGGCGGAGAGCGCCGCGCAGGCACCGCCCGAGGCCGTGGCCAGGGCTCCGGGCTCGTGCGGGGCGGTGGCGGTGTCGGAGCAGCCGTAGGGACGCATGGAGGCGACGAGCACGGGGATGCCCTCGGCGCCCAGGCTCCGTGCCCTGGCGCGGAGTTCGGCCGTCCTGGGCGGCTCTCCGCTGACGTAGTCTCCGTCGGTGACCAGCAGGATCGCGTATTGGTGCGCACCGTCCGCGGCCTGGCCCCGCAGCGGCTCGGCGGTCCGCTCCAGTGCCTGTAGGAGGTCGGCTTGCCGTTCCCGGCCGGGGCGCAGCGCGTCCTCGGTCAGCGGGAACCTGCCGGAGGCCGGGTCGCCCCGCCAGTCCCGCACGAGCGTCGTGGTACCGCCGCCGTCGGGGCGGGCGGGGAAGGTGCGCAGCTCGTAGCGGTCGTCGGAGCCGAGCCGGCGGAGTGCCTCCTCGACCGCGCTCCTGGCGGTGGTGTACCTGTCGCGCTGCCGCATGGAGCCCGAGACGTCGAAGAGCACACTGAGCCGCAGGTCGGGGTGGGCTGCGCGGAAGCGGGCGAGCCGGTCCTCCAGCGGGACGGGGCCGAGGTCGACGGTGGTGCCGCGCGGGCCGCCGTAGCCCTGGTCGGCCAGTGCGCCCAGGCCCTCCTCGGCGGCCAGCCAGTGCCGGAAGCGGGTGACGGCCGCGTCGCGCGCCGTCCGGTCGGCGGCGGGCCAGCTCACGCTGACGAGCGGGTAGTCGAGCGGGGGCAGCCCGTCGATCTCGTACAGGTGAAGTCCGTCGCGAGCGCCGCCACCCGTGCCGTCGGCGTCCGGGCCGGAGCCGGGGCAGTTGCCGCGCCGTTCGGCCTGGCGCTGGGAGACCAGGGCGCCGGCGGCGCCGCCCCTGGCGAGTTCGCAGAGGGTTCCGGTGCTGTCGGTGAGGGAGCGGCCCAGCCCTATCACCTCGGTCTCCAGTTGCCTTATCACCTTGTCGGGCAGGACGGGGACGTCCTCGTCGAGGGGCAGTCCCCCTGGCCCGTCCGGAGGTTCGGCGCCGTACATGCCGAGGGTGTGGACCAGGCCGGTGCCGGAGACGGTGGGGTTGGGACGGAGCAGCCGCACCGGGGCGGGGGCCTCGGCCAGGGCGGCGCGCAGCCGGGGCCAGGAAGTGGTGCCGACCCTCCCGGTCGGCCGCGGCAGCCCGAGGCTCTTCCTGCCGGACTCCGTGAGGGCGAGGACGGGCAGGTCCGCGGCGACGGGCGTGCCGCGCAGGAAGCCGGCCCGGTCCTCTCCCGCGGGCAGTCCGGCCAGCCGTCCCCGTACGTGCTCGACCTCGGCACTGGACTGGGCGAGCCAGAGGTCGGGCTGGGGGCCGACGGCGCCCAGGGCCTCACTGCGTCCGGAGCCCCAGTCGCCGGCACGCCGGAAGGCCTCGGCTAGGGTGTCAAGACCCGCGCCGTAGACACCGATGCGGCTGGTGCGGCAGCCGTCGGACGAGGAGCGCTCGTAGGTCTCGGCGATCGCGGTCATGGCTTCCACCTCCTCGGGGGCGGTGACCATGCGCAGCTCCAGCGGGGGGTCGCAGGGCTCGTCCCCGGCCAGCCTGACACCGGCGACGGTTCCGGCCGCGAGGACCGCGAGGACGGTCAGGGCGCCGAGCACCCGGTTGGGCCAGACGGGGCCCGCGAACCACTGCCAGGGGAGGGTGAGGTGCCCGGTGAGCCGGCGCACCCAGCGGCGCACGCGTTGCCGCAGCGGGTAGCGGGGCCCCTTCAGGACCAGTGAGAGGACCGTCTCCGCGCCCGCGCCCGAGGAGAGCTGGCGTGCGAACCAGGGGTCCTCGCGCGCGGCGTTCTCGGGCTCCCGGGCGAGCTCGTCGAGCCGGGTGCCGAGGGTCAGTACGGTGACGAACTCGTGCCGGGAGACGCCTTCTCCGAGCACCTCGACGAGCTTGGCGGTGAAGGGGGTCAGCCGGTCGTGCTCCGCCCCGCAGGAGATCAGCATGCGTTTGGGGGAGGAGGTGAGGACGGAGAAGGGCTTGCTGTCCGGAACGGTGGCGCCCGGCAGTCCGCCGGAGAAACAGCAGTCGAGGATGAGCACGACCCTGCGGGAGCGGGTGTGTTCCAGCTGCGAGATCAGGTCGGCGAGAGAGAGCGCGGACGACTCGATGCCGTCCCGGGTGGACCCGGAGACCGTGAGGTACAACTGGTCGGTGCCCGGCGGGAGATAGCCGTGTCCGACGTAGTAGTAGATGAGCAGTTCGGCCGCCTTGCGCTGCTCGTTGTCGATGGCCCGCTCGATGTCGCCGCGCAGCCGGGGATTGAGCAGGGTGTGCACCCGGCTGGGAAGGAGCAGCCCGGTTCCGGGGCGGGTGAGCACCTCGCGCAGCGCTTCGAGGTTTCGGGCGGCACGCCCGGCGCCGATCGGCGTGAACTCCTCCGGGTGCAGGTAGGAGTCGACCCCGATGAGGACGGCCCGGGACGCCGTGGGCGAGGCCACGAATCCGGGCATAGGTCAGGCCCCGGGCGCTCGCCGCATCCTGTCGTCGACGAGCCGCCTTATTTCCTCCAGTTCGGCGTCGGTCATGCCGCTGGCCTTGATGACCACGGTGCGGTCGCCGACGGTGAGCCGGGCCCGCAGGTCCCGGTCGGGCTGGCTGGCGAGGTGGCTCCTGATGGAGCGGACGAGATACCCGAGCGTGACCGTCGCCCCGGCGACGGAGAACTGCACCACGAGGTCGTACACGAGGCCGAGGGTGCCGGGCTGTTCGTCGCGCGGGACGCGCTCCATCAGGGTCTCGCCGATCTCGCCCTGCTTCAGGAACCAGTCCTGGAGCGAGTCGAGGGCCCGCGGCGCGGCGGCCGGGTCCTGCGGCTCGACGACGATTCTGGCTCGCTCGGGCTCCATCGCCCCTCCCCCGTCACGGAAAAGCCGGACTCGGTGTCACTCGGTGACCAACTCTCCCATCGTAACCCGCTGGTACGGCAACGACCCCGGACAGTAAGCGAGTTGAACCGTTTCTCCACAGCTTCCCGGCCGGGTTGTCCACAGGCCGGGTTCCCGCGCAACCACAACGCCTACGCTGAGGTCTTGTCGGGTGGACGACACACCCGGAGAAATGGGGGCCACCATGACCGATACCGGCCAAGAGAAGGTGCCGAGCCGCAACCGGCGGCGTTTCCCCGGCATTTCCTCGCGTACGTACGAACATCCGGCGGATCGCTCGGCGCTGGTGGCCCTGCGCAAACTCAGCGGCTTCGACACGGTGTTCAAGGCACTGAGCGGGTTGCTGCCCGAGCGCAGCCTGCGGCTGCTGTTCCTGTCCGACTCGGTCCGGGTGGGCGAGACCCAGTTCGCGCACCTCAACGTCATGCTGCGGGACGCCTGTTACATCCTGGACCTGGAGAAGGTCCCGCCGATGTACGTAACGCAGGACCCGAAGCCCAACGCGATGTGCATCGGGCTCGACGAGCCGATCATCGTGGTCACCACCGGCCTGGTGGAGCTGCTCGACGAGGAGGAGATGCGCTTCGTCGTCGGCCACGAGGTGGGCCACGCGCTGTCGGGCCACTCCGTGTACCGGACGATATTGCTCTTCCTGACCAATCTCGCCCTGAAGGTGGCGTGGATACCGCTGGGCAATGTGGCGATCATGGCGATCGTCACGGCGCTGCGCGAGTGGTTCCGCAAGTCGGAGCTGTCCGCCGACCGCGCCGGACTGCTGGTGGGGCAGGACCCGCGGGCCGCGATGCGCTCCCTGATGAAGATCGCGGGCGGTAATCACCTGCACGAGATGAACGTCGACGCGTTCCTCGAGCAGGCGGAGGAGTACGAGGCCGGGGGCGACCTGCGCGACTCCGTGCTGAAGATCCTCAATGTGCTGCCGCGTACCCACCCCTTCACCACTGTGCGCGCCGCCGAGCTGAAGAAGTGGGCGGAGAGCCGCGACTACCAGCGGATCATGGACGGCCACTACGAGAAGCGGGAGGCCGACAAGGACACCTCGGTCACCGACTCCTTCCGCCAGTCCGCGAACCACTACGCCGACACGGTGCGCACCAGCAGGGACCCGCTGATGAACCTCGTGCGGGACATCGCGGGCGGCGCCGGCGACCTGGGCGGGAAGCTGCGCGGCACGTTCACGGGCGGGTCCCGGAGCGGGTCCGGCGGCGGATCGGGCACGGAGGGCGGCGCGGAGAGCGACGGGGACGGAGAAAGCGGCGGGAGCGGCTCGGGCGGCCGGAACGGCCAGGACCCGGCCTGAGGGCTCCGCCGGCCCAGGTCAGCCCTCGGCCCGGCCGGGATCCGGCATCACGCTGGGTGCCATGACGCCGCACAGCGCCGCCGTCACCCGGCCCGTGGCGTAGGGGTCGGTGCCCGCCGAGCCGTCGGACTCGGCGGTCTGGCCGGCGAGCAGTGGCCGCAGATAGCCGGAGGGGTCGTCCGCGCAGGCCTCCGGCCCCGCCTGGGCAACGGAGGAGGTCAGCTCGGCGCGGTGCATCCCCAGGTCCTCCGGGTCGAAGCGGAAGTGCAGCTCACGGCGGACCGTGAACAGCGAGGCACGGTCGGGCTCCTCGTCGCCCGCCGCGCGTACGGCGTAGACGAAGGTGTGGTCGGCGACGACCTCCAGGGCCTTGTCGTCGGCCTCGGCGACGTTCAGCACACCCCGCACCCGCACGTCGGCGTCGGCCAGTGCCACCTCGGCGGGGTCGAAGCGCACCACCCAGCCGGTGGCGGAGTGCTGCCCGTCGTCCCGGGGGTGCGCGAAGCTGCGGTCGAACTGCTCCAGCTGCCCGGGATCGAGCAGCAGGCGCACGGAGCGGACGGCGCCGCCGGTCAGCACGTCGGGGTCGAGGGAGGACTCGACGATGTAGTCCTTGGCCGTGACGAGCGCGGCGACCACCTGTCCTTCGGAGAAGTGCTCGGTGCGCCGGGTGGGCGGCATGGTGACCCCTGCCGCCCCCGAGCGGTACTCGGCTGCGGGACTGTGCGCGTACAGCCGGCCGGGCTCGGCGCCGGGCACCGGCTGCTTGGGCGCCAGGGGGATCACGGTCATGCTCAGCGGGTCGACGGAGGTGAGCCGCGGCGGCTGGTACGGGTGCCGGACTCCCATGTAGATCGCGGTGCCGAAGGCCACGAAGATCAGCAGGATGAGCAGGAGCGCCTGCTTGGAGCGGCCTGCGGAGGACCAGGCAGGTCTGCTGCGCACCGGGTGGGAGTGGTCGGCCAGCCGCTCCTGCGCGGAAAACTCCTGAAGGCGGGCAGCACGGACGAACGACTCGTCGAACACGACGGATCGGTACTCGTCGTCGGCACCTCCCGGGACGCCCTCGGGTGTCCCCTCAGGAGGGTCTCCACGCCCGGCCATACTCAGAGAGTAGGTCGGCGGAGGCTCCGGTAAACGCACTGGTACTCGTCAAGTTCTCATGAAGTTTCATGGGTTCTCGCCGGACCGCTCGGCCTGCGCCCGTCCCCCGCCCAGTCGCGGCCCGGCCCGCGCGGGGCCGCACCAGGGACGCGCCCGGGCGGCCTCCTGGACCGGATCAGGGACTTCTCGGCGCCGCGGAGACCGCGGGGGGAGTGAACTCGGCGGAGGCGGAGGGAGTGCCCGGGATGCGGCCTTCGCTGTTGTCGACCGGTGTGGTGGCGGGAAGCGGGCCCTGGTCCCGCCGGTCGTCCGCGGCGCCGCGGTACACGGCGGTGAAAGCGAGCGCGACCATGCCGACGCCCATGACCACCGCGAGAATCCAGGCGACGGGGCGGTGCCAGCGGGCCCGGCCGCGGTAGGGGCGCAGCGCGCCGCCCTCGGTCCCGTAGGGGTCGTACAGGTCGTCCTCGGCCCTGCCGAGGACGCCATGGCCGTAGTCGCCGTAGCCGTAGTCGGTGTGCCCGTCGTCGTAGAGCTCACCGGCGCCGGCTCTGGACGCCTCCGCCTCGGCGCGGGCCTGGGCGGCCGAGAGCAGCCGCTCCACGGCGGAGGGCTCATGTATCTCCGCCGCCCGCACGAAGTCCTCGTCGAAGACCACGGAGGCGAACTCGTCGTCCGCGGCCCCGTGGTCGAGGTGGTCGTCGGGGTCCCAGCCGTCAGGAAACGGCCTGCCCCCCACGTCGTCCGGCACGGATCCAGAGTAGACCTGAGGGGTCGGTTTGGGCAGGGAGAGCGGTAATTCCGGGTGAAAACAAACGATTACCTGGTGTGACCGTCGCCCGTCACGATGTACTTCGTGGAGGTCAGCTCGGGCAGCCCCATCGGCCCGCGGGCGTGCAGCTTCTGCGTGGAGATGCCGATCTCGGCCCCGAAACCGAACTGGCCCCCGTCGGTGAAGCGGGTGGACGCGTTCACGGCGACGGTCGTGGAATCGACCAGCTGGGTGAACCTGCGGGCCGCGGCCTGCGAGGTGGTGACGATGGCCTCGGTGTGCCCGGAGGTCCACAGCCGGATGTGCTCGACCGCCCGGTCGAGCGAGTCGACGACCGCTGCCGCGATGTCGTACGAGAGGTACTCCGTCTCCCAGTCCTCCGCGGTCGCGGGCACGACGGTGGCCTTGCTGCCCTCGGCGTAGCTCCGCACCCGCTCGTCGCCGTGCACGGTCACGCCGGCCTCGGCCAGGGCGTCCAGCGCCCGTGGCAGGAAGGCGTCGGCGATGTCCTTGTGCACGAGCAGGGTCTCGGCGGCGTTGCACACGCTGACGCGCTGTGCCTTGGAGTTGACCAGGATGTCCACGGCCATGTCGAGGTCGGCCTGCGCGTCCACGTACACGTGGCAGTTGCCGGTACCGGTCTCGATCACGGGAACGGTGGACTCGCTCACGACCGTCCGGATGAGCGAGGCTCCGCCGCGCGGGATGAGGACGTCGACGAGGCCGCGGGCGCGCATCAGCTCGCGCACCGAGTCCCGGCTCTCGCCGGGCACCAGCTGCACCGCGTCGGCGGGCAGGCCGGCGCCGTGCACCGCGTCGCGCAGCACCCGCACCAGCGCGGTGTTCGAGTGGTACGCCGAGGAGGAGCCGCGCAGCAGCACCGCGTTGCCGGACTTGAGGCAGAGCGCCGCGGCGTCCACAGTGACGTTGGGGCGGGCCTCGTAGATGATCCCGACCACGCCGAGCGGCACCCTGACCTGGCGCAGGTCGATGCCGTTGGGCAGCGTCGAACCACGCACCACCTCACCGACCGGGTCGGGCAGCGCCACGACGTCCCGTACGTCGGAGGCGATGGCCCGGACCCGCTCCGGGGTCAGCGTCAGCCGGTCGATGATCGCCTCGCTGGTTCCGGCCTCGCGGGCCTTGGCGATGTCCTCGGCGTTGGCCTCGACGATCTCCTTCGTACGGACCTCGAGGGCATCGGCGATGGCGAGCAGCGCGTCGTCCTTGGGCGCGCGCGGCATCGGGGCGAGCGTGGTGGCCGCGCCGCGGGCCCGGTACGCGGCCTGGATTACCGGAGACTGATCGTCGAGAGGCGTGAGCGAGGTCATGCGGGAAGGGTAGTCCCGCTCAGGACGTCTCAAAGCACTCATTCCAGCAGCCGAGACGGGCGTACCGGATGCCGGGCCGGCGCGGGCCCTCCCGCGCCCCCGCCGGGCGGGAGGGCCCGGAGCGGCATCCTGGCCGCGCGGGGGCGTCCGCCGCCGGCGGCAGGGCTCAGAAGGGGTGCACACCCACGGGGGCTGCGGGCGGAGGCCCGTATCCCTCGGCCACGCGCAGGTGATAGGTCTCGCGGTCGATCACCTCGAGGCCGACGATCTCCCACGGCGGCAGTCTGGCCGAGGACCGGTGCTCGCCCCACAGCCGGAGCGCCACCGCGGCGGCGTCGTGGAGGTCCCTGGCCTCCTCCCAGTACCTGATCTCCGCGTGGTCGCCGGCATAGCGGCTGGTCAGCAGGAACGGGTGGTCGTAGGCGAGCTGCTCCAGCGCGCGGCGCACCTCCGTCAGCGGGACGGCGGGGCCGGAGACGCTGAGGGTGACGTGCCAGAGCCGGGACGCCTCGGCCTCACGTGCGCCGAGGACGGGGCCGGGCAGCGGCGTCCGCGCCGCTCCCGGCGTCTCCGGGGCCTCGGCCGGGGAGTCCGGGGCCTGTTGCTCCTCGAAGTTCTCACCTGCTGCGACGCTGGTCAGAGTCCGCTCAGCGGTCCCTCGGGGCCCCACCCCCGGGCGTCCTCGTCTCACCGGCGGCCTCCTGGTGTGTGGTGCCGACTTCCGCAACAAAGTTGACCAGCCGGAGACGGCGCGCGTGGCCCTTTTCGTGAAGGTCTTCATCGGGAGGACCGACTCTCGGCCGTTTCTCCGCTTTCTCTTCACCAGCCCGTCGCGAAACCACGACTCGTATGACAAGTCGTGCCGGGCACGCCGAAGTGCGGCGTCAGAGGCCTGGTGGTCGTCCAGGGGCCCGGCGTCCGCCCAGGAGGACGGGCGGACCGGAGGCGCGAAGGCGCGGGGCGGAGGAAGGGCCGCCCGCGTCAGAGCACCACGAGATCGTCGCGGTGCACGATCTCGCGCTCGTACGCCGGTCCGAGTTCCCGGGCCAGGTCACGGGTGGAGCGGCCGAGCAGCCGGGGGATCTCCCGGGCGTCGAAGTTGACGAGCCCCCGGGCCACCGCCCGCCCTTCGGTGTCCCGCAGCTCCACCGGGTCACCCGCGCTGAATTCGCCCTCGACCGCGGCGATGCCGGCGGGGAGCAGGGACTTGCCCCGCTCGGTGACGGCCAGTACGGCCCCGTCGTCCAGGGTCAGCGAGCCCTGCGGGGTGGAGGCGTGGGCCAGCCACAGCAGCCGGTCGGCGGAGCGCCGCCCGGTGGGGTGGAAGTAGGTGCCGGTGGCGCGCCCGGCGAAGGCGTCGGCGGCCTGGCTCGCGGAGGTGAGCACGACCGGGATCCCGGCCGCCGCGGCGATCCGGGCCGCCTCGACCTTGGTGACCATTCCGCCGGTGCCGACGCCGGCCTTGCCCGCGCTGCCGATGGAGACGCCCTCGATGTCCTCGGGGCCCTGGACCTCGGGGATCCGGGAGGTGCCGGGCTTTGACGGATCGCCGTCGTAGAGGCCGTCGACGTCCGAGAGCAGGACGAGCAGGTCGGCCCTCACGAGGTGGGCGACGAGGGCCGCGAGCCGGTCGTTGTCCCCGAAGCGGATCTCGTCCGTGGCCACGGTGTCGTTCTCGTTGACGACCGGCACGGCGCCCATGTCGAGCAGCTGGTCCAGGGTCCGGTAGGCGTTGCGGTAGTGGGCGCGGCGACTGGTGTCGTCGGAGGTCAGCAGCACCTGCCCGACGCGCACGCCGTAGCGCGCGAAGGAGGCGGTGTAGCGGGCCACGAGGAGCCCCTGGCCGACACTCGCGGCGGCCTGCTGGCGGGCCAGGTCACGTGGGCGGCGGCGCAGGCCGAGCGGAGCGAGCCCCGCCGCGATGGCCCCGCTGGAGACCAGCACGATCTCCCTCTCGCCGCCGCTCCTCGCCTTCGCGAGCACGTCGACAAGGGCGTCGACGCGGTCGGCGTCCAGTCCGCCGGCGGCCGTGGTCAGCGAGGAGGAACCGACCTTCACCACGATTCTGCGGGCGTCCGTCACGCCCGTGCGGGTCACCGCCCGCTCCTGCCCTGCCCCTGACACGCCTTCCCCAATGTCCGACCTGACCTGCACCCATATGCCGAGGCCAGAAGTCCTTGCACTGTACGTGAGGGACCCGGTACGACGCCGCCGCGTTCCGCTGCGTGGACCGGCGTCACGCGTTCACACGAAGGTTTCACCGGTCTCTCATGCGGCGTGCGGCATAGTTCTCTACCGTAGGCCGCAAGCAGCCCATTACCGGAGCCATGGCCCCGCCGTTGACCAGCAGGCCCGATGCGCGCGCCGATACCCTGCTGCTCTATGGTCGCGCGGACAGTCGAGCTGCCTGGAGAGTCCCGTTGCGTTCATTGTCCATCCTTTTGAAGACGGCCGTGAAGCTGGCGGCGCCCGCCGCGCTCGTGCTGTCCTTCGCCGTGCAGGTCGTCGGGGCGCTGCTGCCGAGCGTGCCCCTGCTGATCGCCTCGACGGCCACGGGTCTCGCGGCGGAAGCCGCGCTGTACCGATGGCAGCGGGGAATGGTGACTGCCATCGCCAAGACGCGCGCGGACGTGACGGTCCGGCAGGTGATGCGTGACTTCCTGCTGGTGTCGGGACTGCTGAGCCTGGAGCAGCAGAGCCGGGAAACGGTCTACCTGCCGCTCGTCTACGGGCTCCTGTTCTTCTACGCGCTGCACTTCGCCTGCCAGGCCGCGGCGATCCTCGTCCGCCGCACGCGGACCCTCCCGGTCGTCACGCGCAACATCGACGCCTCGGCGCTGCGGCTGCGGCCCGCGCCTCCCGCGGTGCTGCTGCGCCAGTCCACCCTGCGGCTCCTGCTGTTCGGCCTGCCCTCGTCGGCGGGCCTGCTGGCGACCGCGGCCGGCGACGAGCCGCTCTTCGCGGCGGTCGGCATCGCGCTGTCCGTCGCCATGACGGCGACGGGCCTCGCCGAACTGCTGCTGCGGCTGCTGCCCGGCCGCCGTCCGGCCACGGACGAGGAGGTCCTGGAGTGGTTCGACGCCTGGCTCGCGGAGTACCGGCCCACGGTCGGCATGTACTTCTCGGGCGGCGCGACCTCGGCGTACCAGGCCAACATGTGGCTGGACCCGCTGGCACGGCTCGGCGGCCGCCCGCTGATCGTGCTGCGCGAGCGGTTCATGGTGCAGAAGATCTCGGCGACCGACATCCCCATCGTCTGCGTCCCGAAGGTCGCCAACCTGATGCGGCTGGAGCACTCCACGCTGAAGGTGCTGCTGCACCCGGCGAACTCCGGCAAGACCTCGCAGGTACTGCGGATCCCGACGATCAAGCACGCCTTCGTCAACCACGGCGAGAGCGACAAGCTCTCCAGCTGCAACCCGTACGCAAAGGCGTACGACGAGGTGTGGGTGGCGGGGCCCGCGGCGCGCGAGCGGTACGCGCTGGCCGACGTCGGCGTCGAGGACAAGGACATCGTCGAGGTCGGGCGCCCGCAGCTGGCCGCCGTCGAGCCTTACGCCGGCCCGCCCGCCGGCCCGTTCACGACCGTGCTGTACGCCCCCACGTGGGAGGGCTGGGACGGCAACCCGGGCAATACGTCGATCATCGAGGCCGGCGAGAACGTCGTGCGCGCCCTGCTCGCCGACCCCGGGGTGCGGTTGCTGTACAAGCCGCACCCGATGACGGGATCGGTGGATCCGCGCGCAGGCGCCGCCGACGTGCGCATCCAGGCGATGATCCGCGCCGCCAACGCCGCCCGCTCCGGGGAGCGGCCCGGGCCCGCGGCCGCGGCCGAGCTCGCCCGCCGCACCCGGGAGCTGGAGGCGCTGAGCACGGTGTCCTTCCGTTCCTCGGCCGACGAGGTGGAACGGATGCTGCTGCAGGGCACGCCGGAGCCCGGGCGCGCCGCCGCGGTCGCCGAGGCCACCACCGCCTGGGAGGCCGCCTACTGGGCCTCGTTCGCCGTGTGGGAGCACCAGATCATCACCGGGCCCCAGCCGGGCGTGTTCGCCTGCTTCAACCAGGCGGACCTGCTGATCAGCGATGTCTCCAGCGTGGTCTCCGACTACATGGCGGGCGAGAAGCCGTATGCCGTCGCCAACACCAGCGGCCTGTCCGAGTCCGCGTTCCGCGACACCTTCCCGACCGTCCGCGCGGCCACCGTCCTCACCCCGGACGCGAGCGGGGTCCCGGCCCTGCTGGAGTCCGTCCGCGACCCGCGCAAGGACGGGCTGGCCGCGGCCCGGGCCGAGTTGAAGCTGCACCTGCTGGGCCCCTCGGAGCCCTCTTCGCAGGAGCGCTTCGGCGACGCGGTCGCCGCCCTGTGCGAGGCGGCCGACGACCACCGCGTCCGTATGACGACCCGCCTGCTCTCGGAGATCCCTCCGCAGCGCGAGGCGGTGCACGCGGCGGAGCGCACGGCCCTGGAGGCGACCGAACGCTGAGCGCCGTCACTCCGGGTCGCAGAACGGCTGTCCCCTCGTCCCGTCGGGGCGAGGGGACAGCCGTTTGCCCTCCCCGGCGCCGTTCCGCACGTCCGGACCGACGACGCACACCCCGTTTGCCCGCGTTCACGCATATCGCCCCGCATTCAGATATAAAGAGGCAATTGGCCGTTACGCGGAATTCCCGGCCGTCCGTTGACTGCTGTTTGCATGAAATTCGCCTCCCGCGCAGAATGGCACGCCTGCCCGCAGCGCGCGGCCGTCGTCAGCAGGAGGGGAAGAGAGTGATACGGGCTCTACGCAGAAGTCCCGCCGAGCGGGACGACGGAGCCGATCCGAAGGCCGGAGCCCAAGCACCACCGCAGAAGGGGCGCGACGCCTTCTTCGACAACGCGAAATTCCTGGCCATCGTCCTCGTCGTCGTCGGCCATTCCTGGGAAAGCCTTCGCGATCACAGCAGGGCGACCGCCGCGGCGTACATGCTGCTGTACGCCTTCCACATGCCGGCGTTCACAATCATCTCGGGATATTTCTCACGCAGTTTCGACTTCCGGCCACGCCAGCTCCAGCGCCTCGTGAGCGGAGTCGTCGTGCCGTACATCACATTCGAGGTCGCGCTCAACGCGTTCCGGGCCTACAACACCTCGGACCCGTTCGAGGTCAGCATCCTGGACCCGTGGTATCTCACGTGGTTCCTGATGTCCCTGTTCATCTGGCGGCTGACCGCACCGCTCTGGCGGCTGATGCGCTTTCCGCTGGCCACGGCCGTCCTGATCGCCGTGGTGGTGGGCACGACTCCGACCGCGGGCGATGAGATCGCGCTCCAACGCACTGCGCAGTACCTCCCCTTCTTCGTCCTCGGCCTGCAACTGAGCGAGGGCCACTTCCTGCGGCTTCGCACGGGCCGGCTGCGATTCGCGGCCGTGGCAGTCCTCGCCGCCGGTGCCGCCGTCGCCTACTGGGCAGTGCCGCGCATGAATCCGGACTGGTTCTACCGCCGGGACGCCGCGCAGGACCTCGGCGTGCCGACGTGGGTCGGTGTGCTGATGATCCTCGGCATGCTCGCCTGCTCACTGGCGCTGTCGGCGGCCTTCCTCGCACTGGTCCCGGCCCGTCGCACCTGGTTCACCGCGCTCGGCACCGGCACCCTCTACGCCTACCTCCTCCACGGGTTCCTCGCGAAGGGTGCCCACTGGTGGGACTGGTACGACAGCGAGTGGGCCCGCAGCCCGGTGGGGATCGTGAGCATCAGCCTGATCGCCGCCGTGATCGCCGTGGCGCTGACGACTCCCCCGGTACGGCGGGTGTTCACGTACGTCATGGAACCGCGGCTCGACTGGCTCTTCAGGAACCGGGCGCCGGGGGCGTCCGCGCCGAAAGCTCCAACCCGTCCCCAGGGCGCGGCTGCCGGGTGACCTGAACGACGCGCACGGTGTAGATCCACAGGCATCGGTGAAAGACAGGCGACACCCGTAAGTACGATAATCTTCACCCTCGATTCATTCGAGTCTCACGCACTTCGCGAGACACAGCAGTGCCCGGTGTGCACACGCCGCCCCCTCCCCCTAGCCGACTGGAAGATGGCTGACCGCATGGACATCCCCTCCCTGGCCGAGGTACGTCGCCTCACCGAGAAAAAGCGTGATGCATGGTGGACCGTGCTCCTGGTCGACCCAGTTGCCACCCCGCTCGTGCGCTGGACCGCGAAGTGGACGCGGGTCACTCCGAAC
Organism: Streptomyces sp. GC420; assembly: GCF_009916105.1. Lineage (GTDB taxonomy): Bacteria > Actinomycetota > Actinomycetes > Streptomycetales > Streptomycetaceae > Streptomyces. The sequence goes on from NZ_JAAAXQ010000046.1 coordinate 22,370, forward strand.
CAGATCACGTGGGCCGCGCTCTTCCTGGGACTCGGCTCCGCGGCATGCTTCGCCCGGGGAGACTGGCAGTGGCTGGTCGCCGGTGCCGTGCTCTACCACTTCAGCTTCATCCTGGACTGCATGGACGGGAAGCTCGCCCGGCTCACCGGCAAGGGCTCGGAGTTCGGCGGCTGGCTCGACTACGTCTTCGACCGCATTCGCGTCCTGGCCTGCGCCGTGGCGCTGATGGGGGGCCAGTACTCGAAGACCGGTGATGTGACGTATGTCTGGCTGGCGCTCGCCGTCATCTTCCTGGACATGCTGCGCTACATCGACGCCCTGCAGATCTTCAAGGTGCGCCACAGCATGCGCAAGAAGATCAAGGCGCGCGCCAAGGCGAGCCGCCGCGCCCTGGCGGCCCTGAACGGCGAGACGACCGACGAGAGCACCGGCGCGCAGGAGCGCCTGGCGTTCATGGAAGACCTGCTGCGCGACACCCCGGAGACGGACCTCGACCAGAACGGTGCCATCAGCGACGTCGCGGTCGGTGGCCAGGACTCCGAGGCGGACGACAGCGGCGAGAACGGCGGCGTCCAGGCGTCGAAGCCCAAGCAGGTCATCGACCTTCACGTCGAGTTCAAGGGCCGGTTCCCCTGGTACGGCCGTTTCCGCACCTTCCTGCTCCGCAAGCGCATCCGCACACACCTGGTCAGCGGCATCGAATTCCAGATGGCGGTGTTCATCGTCGGCCCGCTGGTCTCGGCCGTCATGCCCGTGACCATCGGCGCCGGTGCCCTGCTGCTGGCGTTCGAACTCGCGATCATCTACAAGCTGCTGCTCTCCACCAGGGACTTCGAGCGCACGCTGGCGTCGTACCCGGTTCCTGAGATCCCGGAGCAGGCCGCGTCCGACAAGGCTCAGGAGGCTTCGCAGTCCGGCACGGGCACCACGGTCAGCGCGGGCTGAGTCACCCGTACAACGGCTGCACACGAAGGGGCAGCGGGCTTCGGCCCGCTGCCCCTTCGCCGTGTCCGCAACCCCTTCGCCGTGTCCGCCGCTCCCTCGCCGTGTGCGCTGCCCCCTCGCCGTGTGCGCGCCGCTCAGGGATGCCGGAGGCGCCAGCCCCGCCAGGCCGACTCGATCATCTCGTCCACCCCGTACCGCGCCGCCCAGCCGAGTTCCTCACGGATCCGGTCGGCCGAGGCGACCACGCGGGCGGGGTCCCCCGGCCGGCGCGGGGCGACCTCGGGCGCGAGGCCCTGGTGACCGGTGATTCTGAGGATGCGGTCGACCATGTCCCGCACCGAAACGCCCTCCCCGCGGCCGATGTTGAGGGTGAGGCAGAGCCCGCCCTCGGTGCCGGCGAGCCTGCGGGCGGCCTCGACATGGGCCGAGGCGATGTCCTGGACGTGGATGTAGTCACGGATACAGGTGCCGTCGGGCGTCGGGTAGTCGTCACCGAAGATCCGCGGCGGCCGGGCCGACTCGATGCGCTCGAAGACCATCGGGACCAGGTTGGACACCCCGGTGTCGGCCAGTTCGGGAGCCGCCGCGCCCGCGACGTTGAAGTACCGCAGCGAGACGGCGCGCAGTCCGTACGCCCGCGCGGCGTCCCGTATCAGCCATTCGCCGACGAGTTTGGTCTCGCCGTACGGGCTCATCGGGACGCAGGGGGTCGACTCCGTGACGAGATTCACATCCGGCATGCCGTAGACGGCGGCCGAGGAGGAGAAGACGAGGCGGTCGGCACCGGCCTCGCGCATGACATCGAGCAGGATCTGGAGTCCCGTCACGTTCTCCCGGTAGTAGTACAGCGGGCGTTCGACGGACTCGGCGACCTGCTTCTTCGCGGCGACGTGCACCACGCCCGTGACCTGGTGCTCCCGGAACGCGGCGGCCAGGCGCGGACGGTCGAGGACGCTGCCGACCACCAGTGGTGTGCCGTCCGGGACCCGGTCGGCCTCACCGGTCGACAGGTCGTCGTACACGACGGCGGGTTGTCCGCCCGACCGCATGGCCCGCACGACGTGCGCTCCGATGTACCCGGCCCCGCCTACAACCATCCAGGACAATTGGACGTCTCCCTCTCCGAAGGTTCATCTCACAGCTTGCACCCAGGTGAAGCAGGGACGAACCCCGGCCGCAAGCAAACCCACATCAATCACATAGGCTGCTTGGCGCCTCTTTCCGGAGCCACAACCTATGGAACTACCCACGTGCTTGTTGTTTCACACCCCCACAGATGCTTATGGACTGGTGAAGGATGCCCCGACTGACACTCGTCGTGCCTGCCTACAACGTGCAGGGCTACCTGCGTGAGTGCCTCGACTCCGTCCTGCAGCAGGACTTCACGGACTTCGAGATCATCGCGGTCGACGACTGCTCACCGGACGCATCGGGAGCCATTCTCGACGAGTACGCCGCGCTGGACAGCCGCGTCCGGGTACTGCACCTCCCCGAGAACATCGGGCTGGGGCGGGCGCGCAACGCCGGCATGGAGCAGGCCACCGGCGACTACCTGCTCTTCCTGGACAGCGACGACCACCTGACCCCCGGCGCGCTGAGCGCCGTCGCCGCCCGGCTGGAGGAGACCGCCGAGCCGGACATCCTGGTCTACGACTACGCCCGCACGTACTGGGACGGCACGGTCCGACGCAATCTCCTGGGCGCGGTGCTCGAGAAGAGCGCGGCCGCCGGGGTCTTCCCGCCGGCCGAACGGCCGGAACTGCTGGACCTGCTGCAGATCGCCTGGAACAAGGCGTACCGCCGTGAGTTCGTCGAGCGGCACCGCTTCCGCTTCCCTCCCGGCTACTACGAGGACGCGCCCTGGACGTTCTCCTCCCTGATCACCGCCGAGCGCATAGCCGTCCTCGACCGGATATGCGTCCTCTACCGGCAGCGCAGAGAGGGCGGCAACATCCTGAACACCCGCAGCCGCAAGCACTTCGACGTCTTCGACCAGTACTCACGGCTCTTCGCGTACCTCGACGAGCACCCCGAACTCGACCAGTGGCGGCCGGAGATGTTCCGCAAGATGGTCGACCACTACCTGACGGTGCTCGACCGGCCGGGCCGCCTGCCGCGGAACGCGCGGGCGGAGTTCTTCCACCGGGCGGCCGCCGACTACCGGCGGCTGCTGCCCCGGGGCTTCGAGCGCCCGGCGGGCGTACGGGGCTACAAGTACCAGCTGCTCGCCCTCGATTCCTACGCCGCCCTGGCCGGGATGAAGGCCGTGGGGAAGGCGCACAGGTCGGCCCGCAGCCAGAGCAGGAAGCAACTGGTGCGGGCCAAGCGCACGGCCATGAACCTGCACTACCGGTCGCAGTTGCGGCTCCCCCTCGACGGGAACCTCGCGGTGTTCTCCGCGTACTGGAGCCGCGGGTACGCCTGCAACCCGGCGGCCATCGACGCCGAACTGGCCCGGCTCGCACCCCGGATCAGACGTGTGTGGGCGGTCAGGCCGGAGCACGCGGGCCGCGTGCCCGAGGGCGTCGACGTGGTCCACGTCGGGTCGCGCGAGTACTGGGCGGCCCTGGCCCGCGCCAAGTACCTGGTGAACAACGTGAACTTCGCCGACGCAGTGGCCAAGCGCCAGGGCCAGATCCATCTGCAGACCCACCACGGCACCCCGCTGAAGACGATGGGCCTGGACCAGCAGAAGTACCCGGCGTCCACGTCGATGAACTTCGGGGACCTGCTGCGCCGCTGCGACCGCTGGGACTACAGCCTCTCCTCCAACCGCTTCTCCACGGCCGTCTGGGAACGGGTCTACCCGTGCTCGTACGAGTCCCTGGAGACCGGCTACCCCCGCAACGACGTCCTCGTCAACGCGACCGCCGAGGACGTGCGCGAGGCACGCCGCGAGCTGGGCCTGGACGAGGGCGTCACCGCCTTCCTGTACATGCCGACCCACCGCGAGTACCAGAAGGAGTTCACCCTCCGCCTCGACCTGGCACGGCTCGCCGAGGACCTGGGCCCCGGCGTCACGCTGCTGGTCCGCGGTCACTACTTCTACGAGCCCTCGCCGCGCCTGGCCGAACTCCAGGCGGCGGGCCGCGTCGTCGACGTGTCCGCCCGTCCCGGCGTCGAGCGGCTCTACCTCGCCGCGGACGCGCTGATCACGGACTACTCCTCCGCGATGTTCGACTACGCCAACCTGGACCGGCCCATCGTCACCTTCGCGGACGACTGGGACGTCTACTCCGTCGTCCGCGGCACCTACTTCGACCTGATGGCGGAGCCGCCGGGCAAGGTCGCCAGAACCCAGGAGGAGCTGACCGGCCTGCTGCGGTCGGGCGAGTGGGACAGCGACGAGAGCGCCAAGCTGCGCTCCGCGTTCCGCCGCCGCTTCTGCGAGTTCGACGACGGGCGCGCGGCCGAGCGGGTGGTCCGCAGGGTCTTCCTCGGCGAGGACGGCCTCCTGCCCCTCGTGCCGGCCGGCGAGCGCACCCACGCCCCCTCCCCTGCCCAGGCGCTCGCGCCGATCGAGCGGGTCTGAACTTGCGAGAGCGAAAGGAAGCTGGTCACGCCATGGCCCCCCGGCTGAGCGTCATCGTCCCCATCTACAACGTCGAGCGGTATCTGCCGGCCTGCCTCGACTCGCTTCAGGCTCAGACCCTCCGTGACATCGAGGTCGTCATGGTCGACGACGGGTCCCCGGACGGCTCGGCCGCGATCTGCGCCGAGTACGAGGCCCGCGACTCCCGGTTCCGGCTCGTGCGCAAGGAGAACGCCGGCCTCGGCGCGGCGCGCAACACCGGCATCGCGCACATCTCCCCGGCCTCGGAGTTCCTGGCCTTCGTCGACAGCGACGACGTCATCTCCCCGGACGCCTACCGGCTGATGCTGACCAGCCTCGACGAGACCGGCTCCGACTTCGCCACCGGCAACGTCTTCCACCTCAAAGGAGGCAAGTCCTGGCAGGTGCCGCTGATGCGGATGCTGGCCGGCGAAGCGCGCAAGCGCACCCACGTCTCCAAGTACCCGAAGCTCATCGCGGACCGCATCGCCTGCAACAAGGTGTTCCGGCGCTCCTTCTGGGAGAAGCACTCCTTCTCCTTCCCCGAGGGCATCCTGCACGAGGACATCCCCGTGGTGCTGCCCGCGCACTACAAGGCCGAGGCCGTGGACGTCATCGGTGAGCCGGTCTACTACTGGCGGCTGCGCGAGGGCGAGTCGGCGCCGTCGATCACCCAGCGGCGCCGCGAGGTCAAGGCGATCCAGGACCGCGTCACCGCCGTCGAGACGGTCAGCACGTTCCTCGCCTCCCAGCCGGGGCCGGAGTACGCGCGCTACAAGCGCGAGTACGACGACCGGGTGCTCCGGGACGACCTGCGCCTGTTCCTCAACGTGATCCCCGACACGGACGCCGAGTACCACGAGGCGTTCCTCGACGCCACCAACCGCTACCTCTCGGCCGTCGACCCGCAGACCGTCATGGAGCTTCCCGCGCCGCTGCGGGTGCAGTGGCTGCTGGTGCGCAAACGGCAGATACCGGCGCTGATCGACCTTCTCGCCGACCAGCGCCGCAGGGAACCCATCGAGGTCTCCGGCACCATCCGCAAGTACGCCGACTTCCGGGCCCTGCGCAGGAGCAGCATCAAGCTGCCGAAGTCCGCGCTGCGCATCGACCCGGACCTGGAGCTGCACACGCCGCTGCGCGACGTCACCTGGGAAGACGGCAGGCTCGTGCTCACCGGTGACGCCTGGATCGACAGGATCGACACGTCGAGCCGGCACGGCAGTGTGAAGGTGCTCCAGCTGAAGAGGGACGGCTCGCGGCGCCGGCTGGTCCTGCGCGCCAGGAACGTCTACCACCCGCAGTGCACCACCGACTCCAACCAGAAGCGCTACAACTACGACTGGGCGGGCTGGCAGGTCGTTCTCGACCCGGCGAAGCTGCGCAGGGGCGCCGAGTGGGAGGAGGGAACCTGGCACGTGGGCCTGGGCCTGTACGCCTCGGGCCTGTTCCGCAAGGGCGGCGTCCAGTCCGGCGGTGGCGGCGACGCGAACTTCGCGCCGTACCACTGGCTGAGCGAGGACTTCCGACTGCTGCCCGTCATCGACCGCGGCGCGTTGAAGATCCGGGTGGAGAAGCTGCGCGCCCTCGTCACCGGCCGCCGCCTGGACGGCGAGCACATCGAGATCACCGGCGAGATCCGGGAGCGGCTGAAGGACGGCGAGACGGTCACGCTGCGGCTGACCCACACGAAGAGCGGTGAGGTCGTCGAGTGTCCCGCCGCCGTGGCCGGGGACGGGACGGGCCCGGCCCGCTTCCTGGCGCGGGTGTCCGTCAAGGACGTGGCCCTGGTCACCGACGAGGGCGTCGACGAGAACGCCCAGCCGGAGAAGCGGCTGTGGAGCAGTGTGCTCGTGGCCACGGCCGGGGACGGCACGCAGCGCCGGTTCAGCCCCGTGGTCCGCGACGGTCTCGAGGACGCGCGCTTCGATCTGCCGGCCTCGCTCGGGGAGCGGGCCGCGCACAAGGAACTCGCGGTGGTGGCCGGGCACAACGGCTATCTGAAGATCTGCGGCCGGGTCAGGCAGGCCGTCATCGAGAGGGTCTCGCTGGGCGCGAACGGCATCCTCGTCTCCGGGCACACCAGCCCGGAAATGGCGGGCGCCGACTTCCTGCTCAAGTCCAGGAACCGCTTCGACGAGCGCAAGGTGCCCGTGCGCTGGGGAGACAACGGCGCCTTCGAGGTGGAGTTCGACCCGTCGGTGATGGGCGGCTCCGGCAATGTGCCGCTCAAGGCGGGCCGCTGGAACCTCTTCCTGCGCGCCGGAGGACGTCCGGACGTGCCCCTCGTCATCGACCGGCTCGCAAACGGCCTGTTCCCGCTCAAGGCGGAACTCGGCGGCCGGCGGTACTGGTTCGAGCGGCGCTGGGGCGACTTCCCGCAGCTCAACTGCCGTTCCGAACTGAGCGACCTGGAGCGCGGTCCTTACCGCCAGCTCCAGCAGCGCCGCGAGGTGTACGCGCCCGCCCGCAGCCTGCTGCTGCGGGACCAGGTGTTCTTCTTCAGCTACAACGGCAAGCAGTACTCCGACAGCCCGCGCGCCATCCACGAGGAGCTGATCCGGCGCGGCACCGGCCTGAAGCACCTGTGGGCCGTCCGCGACGGCCAGGTGGTGCTGCCACCTACCTGCGAGCCGGTCCGGATGTGGGGCCGCGAGTGGTTCGAGGCGCTCGCAACCTCCCGCTACATCGTCACCAACGGGCACCTGCCGGAGTGGGTCGAGCGGCGTCCCGGCCAGGTGATCGTGCAGACGTGGCACGGCACGATGCTGAAGAAGATCGGCCACGACATCGACACCCTGCACTTCGACACGGAGTACCAGAACCGGCTGCGGCTGGAGGCGGGGAACTGGTCACTGCTGATCTCCTCCAACCGGTTCAGCACGCCGATCCTCAAGCGGGCCTTCTCCTTCGACGGGGAGATCCTGGAGGCGGGCTACCCGCGCAACGACTACCTCTACTCCCCCGACCGGGAGAAGCTGGTCGAGAAGATCAAGGGGCAGCTCGGGCTGCCGCCCGGCAAGAAGGTCGTGCTGTACGCCCCGACCTGGCGCGACGACCAGTCGCACAGCGCCGGGCAGTACCTCTTCGACCTGCGGCTGGACATCCAGGACGCACGGCGCCGGCTCTCCGACGACCACGTGCTGCTGATCCGCCGCCACTCCAACGTCGTCGACCAGGTGCCGGGCGCAGGCGACGGCTTCGTCTGGGACGTCTCCGAGTACCCGGACATCGCCGACCTGTATCTGGTCTCGGACATCATGATCACCGACTACTCGTCCGTGATGTTCGACTACGCGCACCTGGGGCGCCCGATGCTGTTCTTCACGTACGACCTGGAGCACTACCGCGACACTCTGCGGGGGTTCTACTTCGACTTCGAGAAGGACTCGCCCGGGCCGCTGCTGCGGACCTCCGAGGAGGTGGTCGCCGCGATCCGCGGCATCGAATCCGTCTCGGCCGAGTACCGCGAGCGGTTCGAGCGCTTCCACGAACTGTTCTGCGACCTCGACGACGGACATGCCTCGGGCCGGGTCGTCGACCGGATGCTGGAGCAGGCCAGGGAGATCTGAGCACCGCGCACGCACACACGCGTTTCGAAGGGGCGGGCCCCGGAGGAATCC
>NZ_JAAAXQ010000470.1 GCF_009916105.1 Streptomyces sp. GC420
GCGCCACCCCACCCGCTCACCCGCGCCTGTCACACTCGCGTCCACTGTCACGTCAACCCTGGGAGAAGCGACGACGTGGGAGAGCTGATGGACGGCAATGGCAACGGCAACCGCAACCGCAGCGGGGACGGCGGCCGGAGCGGCGGCGACGCGCACCTCGCGGAGCGCTTCGAGGCGCACCGCACCCACCTGCGGGCGGTGGCCTACCGGATGCTCGGCTCGCTCAGCGAGGCGGACGACGCCGTCCAGGAGGCGTGGTTCAGGCTCAGCCGCACCGACACCGGCGGCATCGGGAATCTCGCCGCCTGGTTGACGACGGTCGTGGGCCGGATCTGCCTGGACATGCTGCGCGCCCGGTCCTCCCGGCGCGAGGAGCCGCTGGGCGTGCGCGTCCCCGATCCCATCGTGAGCCGCAGCGACGGCCCCGACCCGGAGCAGGAGGCACTGCTGGCCGACTCGGTCGGGCTCGCCCTGCTCGTGGTGCTGGAGACGCTGTCCCCGGCCGAGCGGCTCGCCTTCGTGCTGCACGACCTCTTCGGCGTGCCCTTCGACGAGATCGCGCCGGTCGTCGGCCGCTCCCCCACCGCGGCCCGCCAGCTCGCCAGCCGGGCCCGGCGCCGGGTCCGGGGCGCCGCGCCCGTGCCCGACGCCGACCTCACGCTCCAGCGCGAGATCGTCGACGCCTTTCTCGCGGCGGCGCGCGACGGCGACTTCGACGCGCTGGTGGCGGTCCTCGACCCGGATGTCGTGGCCAGGTCGGACGCGGGGGCGCTGCGGCCCGCCACCCTCGTGCGGGGGGCGGCGGCCGTGGCCGGGCAGGCGCTCACCTACGCGCGCTTCGCGGAGGTCGCGCGGCCCGCACTGGTCAACGGCGTGGCGGGAGTGGTGGGTGCCGCACAGGGGCGGCCGGTCTCGGTGATGGCCTTCACGATCGGCGGGGGCCGGATCGTCGCCATCGACATCCTGGCCGACCCGGAGCGCCTGCGCGCCCTCGACCTCAAGGTCCTCGACGGCTGAATCCCCGCCGGCGCCCCAGCGCGCGGCGCGCGCGTGAGATGTCGCGCGGCGGCACGCAGCGGCGTGGCGGGGGCGGCCAGGAGGCAGCGGTGTCGGGGCGGGAGCGGGGCGCCGGGCTCTGGTGTTCTCGAGTGGGGCGGCCTAATCTGACTCACCGTCAGACGACGAAGGGTGGGCACCGCCATGCTGCTGCGCGGCAAGACCGTCATCGTCTCCGGCGTCGGCCCCGGCCTCGGGCACCAGGTCGCGGCGCTCGCCGCGCGCGACGGCGCCGACGTCGTCCTGGGTGCGCGCACGAAGGAGAACCTCGCGAAGGCCGCCGCGGCGATCGACCCCGACGGCGCCCACACGGCCTGGCGGCCGACCGACATCACCGACGAGGCCCAGTGCGAGGCGCTGGCCGCGCTCGCGCTGCGGCGCTTCGGCCGCATCGACGCCGTCGTCCATGTCGCGGCCCTGGACAGTCACTTCGGCGGCCTGGAGGACGCCGACTTCGCCACCTGGCAGCAGGTCATCGATGTGAACCTGCTGGGCGGCCTGCGCATGACGCGGGCCTGCCTGCCCGCGCTCGGGGAACGCGGCGGCTCGGTCGTTTTCATCGGCACCCAGTCCTCCGTGGCCGCCCCCTCCCAGGTGCGCCAGGCGGCGTACGCGGCCTCCAAGGGCGCCCTCGTCTCGGCCATGTACTCACTGGCCCGGGAACTCGGCCCCCGCCGCATCCGGGTCAACACCGTCCAGCCGGGCTGGATGTGGGGCCCGCCGGTGCGGGCGTACGTACAGTTCACGGCGCACACCGAGGGCGTGCCCGAAGCCGAGGTGCTGGGCAGGCTCACCGAGCGCATGGCACTGCCCGAACTCGCCACGGACGGCGACGTGGCGGAGGCCGCGGTGTTCCTGGCCTCCGACCGGGCCCGGGCGATCACCGGCCAGTCGCTGCTGGTGAACGCCGGTGAGCTGATGAGGTGACACAGTGCCGCCCACGGCGGTACCGAAGGACGTGTTACCGGCGAAGTACCCGGTCATCGTGGGCCGACGCCCTCGTGCACAACAACGCCGGGGAAGGTAAAGGCCACGCAAAATCGTTCGAGAAATCGACCGCGGTTCATACTCATGAACCACCGCGAGCCCCATCCGATCGTCGCCGCAGACACCGAGCCGGGCCCGGCCACCCACCGGGGCCGGGGTGGAACCCCCGTCCGGCCCGGCGGCCGGGAGCGAGACCACAGCCCACCGGCCAGGCCCGCCCGGGACCCGTCCACCCCCGGGGCCGCCCGACAAGAGGTTCACTGCGGGAACGGGGCGGCGGTCAAGGGTTGGAGCGCAGCGGAAATCGCGCAGCGACACGACCGCAGGGAGTGCCCTTGACCGACGGCACGGGACCGCACACAATCCCGGCCCACGGGCGGCCCCGTACAGCAACCGACCACAACACGGCTCAGCCGGAACAGCCCCGTACAGCCACACACCCGACTCCGCCCCGCCGTGACGGCCCCCGGCAACGGCGACCCCGCACAACACCGCCCCGCAGAAACCCGTCGGCGCCACATACGGCACCGGCCGGGGCGGGGACGGGTGTGTGGGCGGGCGCCATGATTCGGCCGCGGGCGTAACGTGCGGGCCCGGTCGCACTGTTAGGCCCGGTATGCACCCGAGAAGGAGCCACCGCAAGAACGCCTCGGCCATGCGCCTGGTGGGAAGGCAGCTCGGCCGCTTCCGCGAGGCGGCCGGGCTGACCCAGCGGGCCCTGGCCGACCTCGTCAGCCAGTGCGAGCAGACGATCGCCTCGATCGAGCAGGGCAGACGCCCGCTGAAGCCGGACCTCGCGGAGCGCCTGGACGAACTGCTGGACACCAGGGGCGCGCTCGCGGTCGCCGTGGAGAACCTGCCCGAGGTCGATCTCGTCCCCGCCTGGGCCGAGGAGTACATGGACCTGGAGGCCGAGGCCATCGCGCTCTCCTGGTACGACAACCAGGTCCTGCCCGGCCTCCTCCAGACCGAGGCGTACGCGCGGGCGGTGTTCCGCAACCGGGTCCCGGTGTACGGCGCGGACGAGATCGAGGCACAGGTGGCGGGGCGGCTCGGACGGCAGTCGATCCTGCGCAGGGAGGTGCCGCCGACGATCAGCTTCGTGGTGTGGGAGCCGGTGCTGATGCTGCGGATCTGCGAGGACGAGGCGTACGAGGAGCAGTTGCGGCACCTGCGGGTGTGCGCGGAACTCCCCGGCGTTTCCTTGCAGGTGCTGCCGCTGGACTCGCGGACGCACGCCGGGCTGGCCGGGCCCTTCACGCTGCTGGAGACCCCCGACCACCAACTCGTGGCCTACTCCGAGGGGCATCGTGGCAGCCAGCTCGTCTCCGACCGGGAGGAGGTCTCCAAGCTGGCCCGGAAATATGCGATGCTGCGGTCCCAGGCCCTCCATCCGCGCGACACACCAAGCCTGTTGGACCGTCTGCTAGGAGACCGATGAGCGGCACACTGCACTGGTTCAAGTCCAGCCACAGCGGCGACGAGGGCGGCGCCTGCCTCGAAGTGGCCTACACCTGGCGCACGTCGAGCTACAGCAGCGACGAGGGCGGCCAGTGCGTCGAGGTCGGCCACCACTGGCACAAGTCCGGCCACAGCGGCGACGAGGGCGGCGCCTGCCTCGAAGTCGCGCGCTGCACCGCCGCCGTCCACGTCCGCGACTCGAAGAACCCCGCCGGACCGGTGCTCACGCTCCCGCCCGCCGCCTGGTCCGCGTTCACCGCCTACGCGGCCGCGCCCCGGTAGTCTCCGGCCTCCCCCGCAGCCTCGGCCGCCCGCCCCGGACGGCACGGGTCTGACCGCACCGGTCCGCACGGACCCGACCGCGCGGACCGCACATCCGAGGCGCCTCAGTCGCCGCGCGGGTAGCGGGCCAGCCATGCCGCCGAGGAGGCGGCCGGGCTGTGCAGGGCGGGGCCCTGCGTCATCTCCATCGCGAAGTCGTCGGCGAGTTCCAGGATCGTGCCGCGCCCTTCGAGCTCGGCCAGCCAGACCGGCGGCAGGGCGGTCTCGCCGTACATGGCACCGAGGAGGCCGCCGCACAGGGCGCCCGTGGTGTCGGAGGGCCCTGAGTGGTTGACGGCCAGCCGCAGCCCGTGCCGGATGTCCTCGGCGACGAGCGCGCAGTAGACGGCGACGGCCAGCGCCTCCGCGGCGACGTGACCGCCGCCGAGCGCCTCGACGCGGGCAGGTGACGGCATCCCCTGGCGCACCGCCCCGAGGGCCTGCTTGAGTGCCGTGCTGGTCTCGTCGTGGCCGGCCCTGGTCGCGAGGTGGGCCAGGGCCTGCTGGACGGCCGCGTCGAGCGTCTCGCCACGGGCGAGCGAGTGCACGACGACGGCGTACGCCCCGGCCGAGAGGTACGCCGTGGGGTGGCCGTGGGTCTGCGCGGCGCACTCGACGGCGAGCTGGAACACCAGGGTGGGCTCCCAGCCCACGAGCAGGCCGAACGGCGCGGACCTGGAGAGCGCCCCGGCCCCGCGCGAGGCGGGGTTCTTGGGCTTGTCGACGGTGCCCATCATCTCGTCGGCGAGCCCCACCATCGTGTCGGCGTCGGCGTCTCTGCGCGCGTAGAGCCACTCCTCGCGCGCGAGCCAGCCGTTGTCCTTGCGCCGGAAGTCGGGGCCCCAGTCGCGCTGGGTGGCGTACCAGCGGCGGTAGGCGGCGTGCAGATCGGTCGGGGGGTGCCAGGCGCCGGTGTCACGGCGCACCTGGGCCCGTATCAGCCCGTCGACGGTGAACAGGGTCAGCTGGGTCTCGTCGGTGACCGCTCCCCGTCTCCCGTACGCCGGTATGAGGTCGGTGACGCCCTCCGCACCGTGGATCTCCCGCACGGCATCCAGCCCCAGCGCGGCGACGGGCGCCCCGAGGGCGTCGCCGACCGCCGCTCCGAGCAGGCAGCCCCGCACACGGCTGCGGAAGTCCTGCTGCTCCACTCTCCCCCACACGGCTGTGGCTGCCACGTCGTGCCCCTCACTGGTCGTGCACACCCCGGTCCCCGCTGCTCCCCGGCGAGCACTGTAATCGACGGGGAACGATCGGTTCAGGGCCGACGGGAGATCGTGACCGGGCCGCCGGAATGGACCCGCTCCCACGCGGAGCGATCCCTTCCGGTCGGCGCGAACGCCCGCCCTTGCCCGTCGGCCGACCCGTGGCCGGTTCCCCGCCGGGCTCAGTCGAGGACCGGGAGCAGTTCGGGGAGGTGGCCGTCGGAGGCGGTGGCGGCGCGGCGGCGTTCCTCGGGGACCTCGCCGTAGAGGGTGGTGCGGGGG
>NZ_JAAAXQ010000471.1 GCF_009916105.1 Streptomyces sp. GC420
GGTCGGGGGGTCCGGGATCGTCCCGTGAATGGCCCTCGCGACCGCCTGGATGGTGGCGACGCCGCTGTCCATTGAGTTGTTGTTCCAGGTCAGGACCGTAATGCCGTAGTCGTGGCCGTTACCGGTGAAGGCCGCCATGCTGTGGACGCGCCAGCCGTGGGTGGCGCGGGGGAGCCAGCCGTTCTTGACGTGGATCCTGGCGGAGGCCGGGGCGCCGGCCGGAGCGCCCCAGCGCTGGGAGGAGACGACCTTGTTCATCAGGTCCAGGGCGTAGGTACGGGAGTTCGTGCTCAGCACCGTGTTCCGGTAGGTGAGGATCTTCAGCAGTTTCTGCTGGTCGCGGGCGGTGATCTGGGTCAGGCCCCAGTAGCCGTCGGCGCCCGGGACGGTCTGGGTCATGCCCGCGCTGGTCAGGAACCTCTGGATGCGGGGGACGCCGAGCTGCCGCCACAGGGAGGTGGTGGCGTCATTGTCCGACGTTGTGATCATCGCCTTGGTGAGGGTGACCTCGCGGGAGGTGAGCGAGCGGTTCTCCTCCGCGGCCTTCTGCAGCAGTGCGGCCAGCACGATGACCTTCACCACGCTCGCAGAGTCGTACCTCTTGTCCTGGCGCAGCGTGCAGTTCGTCCCCGTCGGACGGTCGTAGAGGGTGAGCGCGACCGTGGAGGCTCGGCCGGACAGCGAGGCCGCGATGCCGCCTGCCAGCTTCGCCGCCAGCCCCGTGCGTTCGGAGGTGCACACCACCGTGGAGCCGTTGGCGGTGGCCGAGGCCCGCGTCGGGACCGCCGCGCCGGCCGGGGCGGCGGCGAGGGGAACGGCCAGGCACGCCGCGGTAAGCAGGGCCGCGGGCGGGAGAGATCTGCGTAGGTGTTTCCGGGCGGAAGTCACGGGTGTCGGTCCTCTGGTCCGTCATCTGGCTGAGCGCGTCAGCCAGATGACTCGCCAGCGGTCCCGAAAGTTGTACGGGCGCGCCGGGGGGTGCGGGGCGCACACTGGAGACATGTGCCGCAGCATCAAGACGCTCCGACCGCCCGCCCTCCCCGAGGAAGCCACCGAGGAGGAGATCAGGGCCGCAGCCCTGCAGTTCGTGCGCAAGGTCTCCGGCTTCCGCGCCCCCGCCGCGCACAACCGCGCCGTGTTCGACGAGGCCGTGGACGCCGTGACGGAGGCGACCCGCACGCTGCTCCGGGATCTGGAGGTACGAGGGTCCCGTTCCGCGGCGTCCTGAGCGGCCGGAGTCTATGAGGCGCGGTGCGACGCGCGGCGGCGCAGCAGCCAGAAGCCGCCGCCCAGGGCCGACGCGACCAGCGTGCCCCCGATCACCAGCTCCGTGGTGGAGAGCCGCTCGACGCTGCCGCCGAGGCCGCCGCGCACCCCGCCCGGCACCACGCTGAGCGAGACCGTCACGGTCCGGCTGTTGCCGGGGCCGCAGCTGAAGTTCACCGGGTGGGAGCCCGTCGTGGCGTTCTGGTTGATGACGGCGGTGCCGGAGAGGTGCGTGGCCTGGGCGTTCGTCGGTTGCAGGGCCACCGCTCCGAAGGCGGTGGACGTGGCGGTCGCCGCCTTGGTCCCGCAGCCCGTGATGTTCAGGGTGACGGTGCCGCCCACCGCGATGCTGCTCGGCGAGACCGTGGCGTTCGGGCTGCCGGTCGCGCCGTCCGCGTGCGCGGACGGCGCGACGAGGGCGACCGGGGCGGCGGCGAGTGCCGCCGCGGCCACGAGGCGAAGGGTGCTGGGGCGCGTCAGACGCATGATCGGGTCTCCTCCGTACGGCGCGGACGCTCTGCGCGTCATGATCCGGACG
This sequence comes from Streptomyces sp. GC420, assembly GCF_009916105.1. Classification (GTDB taxonomy): domain Bacteria; phylum Actinomycetota; class Actinomycetes; order Streptomycetales; family Streptomycetaceae; genus Streptomyces. The sequence continues at coordinate 1,805 of NZ_JAAAXQ010000471.1, forward strand.
CTAGGAGTGACGGAGGTGCGCGGCGATCCGGGGCGGGTGAACGGGTGACCGGCTGGGCCGACCGGGGAGCCCCCGTCGGGCCGGCCCCGTCCGACCGGTCCTCGCCTCGCCGGCCTCGTCTTGCCGGCCTGGTCTTGCCGCCGTCGGCGCGGCCCGGGCTCAGCCCGCCGTCGCCGCCGGGGTCCGCGAGGGGGCCGGTCGCCGTACGAGATAGGCCGCGCCCGCGCCGGCCGCGGCGAGCGCCAGGACCGAGATGGCGGCGCCCAGCCAGGTCGCACCGAGCCACTGGCCGCCGAAGTAGCCGAGGCCGACGCTGTATCCCGCCCAGGCCAGGCCCGCCAGGGCCGACCAGGGGAGGAACTCGCGCACCCGGCGGTGGGCGGCGCCCGCGCCGAGGGAGACGACGGAGCGGCCCGCCGGGGCGAAGCGGGCGATCACGACGAGGGAGCCGCCGCCCTTGGCGAGAGCCGCGCCGAGACGTTCCTGGGCGGTGCGCAGCCGGCGCGAGCGGGCGATGGCGCGGTCCAGGCGGGCACCGCCCCGCCAGGCGAGCCGGTACGCGACGAGGTCGCCGAGCACGGACGCGGTGGCAGCGCACAGGATGAGGACCAGCAGATCGGGGACGGCGGGCTCGGCGGCCCGGGCCGCTGCCTGGGCCGTCGTGGTGCCTGCCGCCGCCACCGTGGCCGCGGTGATCACGAGGACGCCGCTGGGCAGCACGGGCAGGAAGACGTCGAGAAGCACGGAGAGGGCGACGATCACATAGATCCACGGGCCGGCGGCCAGCGGCCCCACACTTTCGAGCACCTTCGGACTCCCCCGTTCCCTCGGTCGGAACGCCGCGACGTCGCGAGGGAGGCGGCAGGGGCGGCGGGGCGCGCTGTACAGCCATACAGAGTACGCCTTGTGACCGGTCGGCGACTGGCCGGGATCGAAAACCTTTCGCGTCACTTTCGTATCACGTGTGTCCCGGGGCGGCCCCGCGGCGGTGTACGACGACGGGCCCGGACCGGGAACGGCGGGCGCGGGGGAGACCGGGTGCCGTCGCGGGACCGTCACGGGGCGATGTCGGTCTCCATCGCCCGCACCAGTTGGGCGCCGCCGCCGGGCTTCGGCCGTGCCTGGTCGAGGGCGAGCGCGGCTCGCCGGCCGCGCAGCGTCAGGGTCATCAGCTGGTTGCCGAACCAGGGACCGCCCGTCCTGAGCCAGTCCACCAGCGGCTCCCCGACCCGCCCGTGCCGTGCGATGCGCCGCCCCAGCCGTCTGGCCGTCTCGCTCCAGCCGAAGCGGAAACCCCAGCGTATCGACGCGGGAATGGAGTTGTGCACCGGCGAGCAGGTCAGCTGCAGAACCTTGGCGGACGGCGCCTGCCCCGCCGGCCACCGCGGCTCCGCGATGTACGCGTGATGGACGTCGCCCGACAGCACGCACACCGTCGACGGGGCGTCCGGGCCGGTGCCCGCCTGCGTGAGCAGCCGGGTGAGGTCCGCGAAGGATTCCGGGAACGCCGCCCAGTGCTCCAGGTCGGCCCCCCTGCGCACCTTCTCCCCGATCCGCGCCCAGCGCGGGCCCCGCTCACCCCGGCACAGCGCGGCGTTCCACGCCTCCACGTCGTGTATGAACCGGGGGAGGAGCCAGGGCAGTGAGGCGCCGAGCAGCAGGTGGTCGTACCCGCCCCGGTCGCCCAGGACCTGGTCGCGCAGCCACTGGGCCTCCTTCTCGTCGAGCATCGAGCGGTCCTGCTCGGCCAGCACCCGCCCGGCCCGGGTGTCGACCATCACCAGCCGGACCCGGCCGAAGTCGCGGCGGTAGCTCCAGCGCACGGTGTCGGGCGCCCGGTCGGCCTCGGAGGCGAATCGGCGCAGCAGGTCCGTGCCGTCGGGGGCGGCGCACACCGCGGTGTAGAGCTCGTCGGTGGCGAGTTCGGCGGGCGGCAGGTTGCCGAGGTGCTGGTGGACCCAGTACGACATCAGGCCGCTGAGGATGCGCTCCTGCCACCAGGGGGTGGCCCGGATACCGGCGAGCCAGGAGGCGCTGGTGTTCCAGTCGTCGATGACGTCATGGTCGTCGAAGATCATGCAGGTGGGAAGGGTGGAGAGCAGCCAGCGCACGCCGGGGTCGAGCCAGGATTCGTAGTAGAGGCGCGTGTACTCCTCGTAGTCCGTGACCTGGGCACCCGGGGGCTCGTCCAGGTTCCGCCGGGTGGCGAGCCAGGCGCGGGTAGCCTTCGAGGTCTCGTCGGCGTACACCTGGTCGCCGAGGAGCAGCAGGACGTCCGGCCAGGTGTCCGGGGGATGGGCGGCCAGCCGGGAGGCGAGGGTGTCGAGGGCGTCGGCGCCGACCGGATCGTGCTCCCCGGAGGGCGGAGCGGCCCAGCGGCAGGAGCCGAAGGAGACCCGTACGGTGGACTCGCCCGGCGCGGGGGTGCCGATGGCGCTGGCGGGGAACCGGTCGAAGGCCGGGTCGGCGGGTGGCCACACCTGGCCGCCGTCCAGCAGCACGCGGTACGTGGTCCGGGTGCCGGGGGTCAGGCCGGTGACCGGTACGAGGGCGTAGTGGTGGCCGGCGATCAGGAAGGTGCGCGCGGTGCCGCCCGCACCGTCGGCACAGACGACCTCGGCGGTGCAGGGCCCGCCCGTCTCGACCCAGACGGTCGCCGTGTCGCCGCGCTCCCAGTCGACGTACCGGAGCAGCGGCCCCAGCCGCAGGTCGGTCATGCGGGCACCCCCTTCGTCGTCCCGGCTTCGTACGGTACGGAACGACGAGGGGGCGGGGGAGTTTTCCGCGCGGGTGTTTTCCGCCCGGATGCTGTCCGGGGGGTTCCGGCGTGGTCCGTGGAGGTCGCCGGACGGGGTCGGCGGTCCGGTTCGCGCACGGCGCTCTGGTCCTTGCACGGCGGTGTCGGACCATGCACGGTGGTGCCCGGCGGGCCGGCGCCCGGCGGGCGGCCGTGTCCGGATCAGCAGCCGCTGAGGACGCTGGTGAGCTTGGACTTCTCCGCGGAGTCGACCGAGAGGCCGTAGTAGTACTTCACCTGGACCCAGGCGCGGGCGTAGGTGCAGTGGTAGGCCGTGCGGGAGGGCATCCACGTGGCCGGGTCCTGGTCGCCCTTGGCCTGGTTCACGTTGTCCGTGACGGCGATGAGCTGCGGCCGGGTCAGGTCGTTGGCGAAGTTCTGGCGCTTGGTGCTGGTCCAGCCGTCGGCGCCGGAGTCCCAGGCCTCGGCCAGCGGCACGAGGTGGTCGATGTCGAGGTCGGAGGCGGCGGTCCAGGTGGCGCCGTCGTAGACCGAGTACCAGCTGCCGCTCGTGGAGGCGCAGGCCGAGTCGGTGACCACGTTCGAGCCGTCGCGCTTGAGGACGGTCTCACGGGTGTTGCAGGTGCCGCTGATGGTGATCCAGTGGTTGAACAGGTCGCGGTCGTAGCCGGTCCTGTCCTCGGTGGCCACGGTGAGCGAGGCCAGGTAGGAGCGGGCGGTGGAGGCGCTCACGGGGGTGGGGAG
>NZ_JAAAXQ010000472.1 GCF_009916105.1 Streptomyces sp. GC420
GGCCGGTGGGGAGTCGTGGCGGGGAGGTCACGCCTCGCCGCTGCGCGTGGTGCGGCGCTGGACCAGTACGGCGGCGACGATGATCGCCCCCTTGGCGATCTGCTGGACGTCGCTCTGCAGGTTGTTGAGGGCGAAGATGTTGGTGATGGTGGTGAAGACCAGGACGCCGAGGACGGAGCCGGTGATGGTGCCCCGGCCGCCGCTGAGCAGGGTTCCGCCGATGATGGCCGCGGCGATGGCGTCGAGTTCGTACAGATTGCCGTTGGTGTTCTGGCCCGAGCCGGACAGGATGATCAGCATGAAGGCGGCGATGCCGCAGCACAGTCCGGACAGCAGGTAGAGGTAGAGCCGCTGCCGTCTGACATCGATGCCGGCGAGCCGCGCGGCCTCCGCGTTGCCGCCGACGGCGACGGTACGCCGCCCGAAGGTCGTACGGTTCAGCACCAGCCAGCCGATGACGGTGACCGCCGCGAAGACGAGCACCAGCGGCGGGACGCCGAGGATGTACGAGTCGGGGACACCCAGGTCGAGCACCGACTGCACCTCGACGATCTGTGTGTTGCCGTCGGTGATCTGCAGGGCGAGACCGCGGGCGGAGGCGAGCATCGCGAGCGTCGCGATGAAGGGAACCATGCCGCCGTAGGCGATGAGCAGCCCGTTCACGAGCCCGCAGCCGAGGCCGACGGCGACCGAGGCGAAGAGGATGCCGCCGAAGCCGTAGTCCTGTGTCGCCACGGTCGTCGCCCAGACCGAGGCGAGGGCCACGATCGCGCCGACGGACAGGTCGATGCCGCCGCTGGTGATGACGAAGGTCATGCCGACCGTCACCACACCGATCACGGAGGCCTGGGTGAGCACCAGTTGGAGGTTGCTGGTGTCCAGGAACTCGTCGGGCTTGGTGATACCGCCGACCAGCACCAGCACGGCCAGCACGCCGAGGAGGGAGAGGCTGCGCAGATCGAGCCGGTCGCGCAGGGACCGTGTCCCGTCCCCCTTGCCGGGACCGGACTTCACGGGCGCGTCCGCCGGCGTCTTCCCGCTCCCCGGGGGGTCCGCCCGCGAGGACGAGGCCGAGGACGAGGACGAATGCGGGGGCGTAGGAGAAGGCGAAGGCGAACTGAGCGTCACGCCGGGCTCCCTTCCAGGACGAGGTCGAGTACGCGGTGCTCGTCCAGCTCCAGGGCCGGCGCCGTGTGGACGACGCGGCCCTCGCGGAGCACCAGCACCCGGTCGGCGAGCCCCAGGACTTCGGGGACCTCGCTGGAGACGAGAAGTACGGCGAGGCCTTCGTCCGCCAGCCGCCGGATCACGGCGTAGAGCTCGGCGCGCGCGCCGACGTCGACCCCGCGGGTCGGCTCGTCGAGCAGCAGCACCCGGCAGCCGCGCAGCAGCCAGCGGGCGAGGACCGCCTTCTGCTGGTTGCCGCCCGACAGAGTGCGGACGGGCACTTCCGGGTTGTCCGGCCGCAGCGACAGCTCGCGAGTGGCCTGCCGGGCCGCCCTGTTCTCGGCGGCGCGGTCCAGCCAGCCGCCGCGCGAGAAGCGGGACAGGGTGGACACGGATACGTTGCGGGTGACGGACTCCAGCATCAGCAGGGCCTGCGCCTTGCGTTCCTCGGGCGCGAGCCCGAGTCCGGCGCGGACGGCGGCCCGTACGCTGCCGGGGCGCAGCGGGCGCCCGCCGACCAGGACGCGTCCCGCGGTCGGCCTGCGCGCGCCGTAGACCGTTTCCAGGATCTCGGAGCGGCCCGAGCCGACGAGCCCGGCGAGGCCGACGATCTCGCCGGGCCGTATCTCCAGGTCGACGGGCGCGAACTCGCCCTCCCTGGTGAGGCCTTCCACCCGGAGGACGGGTTCGGGCGCCGCCGTGGCGTCGGCGGTGGGCCGCTCCGGGAACACGTACTCCACGGTGCGGCCGGTCATCAGGGCGACGATGTCGCGTGTGGAGGTGGTCCTGGCGGACAGTCCCCCGGCGACCGCCCGCCCGTCCTTGAGCACGGTGACGCGGTCGCCGATGCGGCGGATCTCCTCGAGGCGGTGGGAGATGTAGACGACCGCGACCCCGGCCGCCGTCAGGTCACCGACGATGCGGAAGAGGTTGTCGACCTCGTCGGGATCGAGGGCCGCGGAGGGCTCGTCCATGACGATGAGCCGTACGTCGTGGGAGAGGGCGCGGGCCATCGAGACGATCTGCTGCTGCGCGGCCGAGAGCCGGCCGACCAGGGTGGCGGGGTCGATCTCGGCGTGACCGAGGCGCTTCAGCAGTTCGGCGGCGGCGATGCGGCCCTCCCGGCTCCGTACGACGAATCCGGCGGTGGTCCTCTCGTGCCCGAGGAAGACGTTCTCGGCCACCGACAGGCCCTCCACCAGGTCGAGTTCCTGGTAGATGGTGGCAATGCCGAGGCGCATGGCGGCGATCGGCGACCTGAGGATGACGGGCTGTCCGCGCCAGGTGATCCGGCCGCCGTCGGGCTGGTGCGCACCGGCGAGGACCTTGATGAGGGTGGACTTCCCGGCGCCGTTCTGCCCGAGCAGGCAGTGGACTTCACCGGCCTGGACGTCCAGGTCGACTCCGTCGAGGGCGCGGACGCCGGGGAAGGACTTGGTGATGCCGGACATGGTGAGGAGCGCCGGTCCGGGGGGCGGCGATGCGGTTTCCGGTACGGGGCCTTGCTCTGGTGCCATGGCGGGTCCCCTCGGCGGGTGCGGGCCGGTGAGCGGGCATGGGGGTGCACAGGAGCGGCGTACGTGAGCGATGCGGGCGGTAATTCGGCGGTGCGGGCAGTACGTGCGCTACGGGTGGTACGTGGGCGGCACGCGTTCGCAGGATTCGGGCAGGACTCGAGTCAGGCCGGGGAGAACAGGTGGTCGCTGATCAGCCTGGCCGCACCGATGACGCCCGCGGTCGGGCCGAGTTCGCCCAGGACGATGGGCAGATTGCCGGTGGCCAGCGGCAGTGACTGCCGGTAGACCTGGGTACGGATGGCGGCGAGAAGGTTGTGTCCGAGGCCGGTGACACCGCCGCCGATCACCACGAGCCCCGGGTTGAAGAAGCTGACCAGTCCGGCGATGACCTGGCCGGTTCGGTTGCCGCCCTCCCTTATGAGGTCGAGCGCGCAGGAGTCGCCGGCCGCGGCAGCCGCCGCCACGTCCACGGCGGTGAGGCGGCCGGCGGCCTCCAGACGGGTGGCGAGCTCCGCCGACTGGCCCGCGGCGGCGGCTGCCTCGGCGTCACGGGCCAGGGCCGCGCCGCTGAAGTGGGCTTCCAGACAGCCCCGGTTGCCGCAGGCGCAGGCCCGGCCGTCCGGCTCGACCTGGATATGGCCTATGTCGCCCGCACTGCCCGTCGTACCTCGGTAGACCGTGCCGCCGACGACTATGCCGCAGCCGATGCCGGTGCCGATCTTGACGCAGAGGAAGTCGTTGACGGTACGGGCGACTCCGGCGTGCTGCTCACCCATCGCCATCAGGTTCACGTCGTTGTCGACCATGACGGGGCAGCCGAGCTCCTGGCTGAGGGCCTCCCTGACCGGGAATCCGTCCCACCCCGGCATGATCGGCGGTGCCACCGGGACGCCCTCGGGGAAGCGGACCGGTCCGGGGACGCCGATCCCGGCGCCGTCGAAGCGCTCCGCGAGCCCCGAGGCCTTCAGCTTCGCGGCCATGGACAGGACCTGCTCGAAGACGGCCACCGGGCCGTCCCTGACATCCATGGGCTGGTTGAGATGGCCCAGGATCTCCAGCTCGGCGTTGGTGACCGCGACATCCACGGATGTGGCACCGATGTCGACGCCGAGGAAGCGGAGCGCCGGGGCCAGACGTATGTTGTGCGAGCGCCTGCCGCCCCGGGAGGCGGCGAGTCCGTCGGCCACGACGAGGCCGGTCTCCAGCAGCCGGTCTATCTCCACGGCCAGCTTCGACCGTGACAGATCCACCTGGTCGCCCAGCTGGGCGCGGGAGTTGGGGCCCCTGTCGCGCAACAGGCGCAGCAGCCGTGCCTGGTGCGCGTTCGCGGGTCGGGCCGTCATGCGCCTCACTCGCCCCTCCCTCCCCTGGCCCGGGGCAGCGGCCTGCCCCGGTTCTCCGGGATCCGTCGGCTTTCACGGGGAACGTAGCAGCGGCTGCCGGGGGTGGGAAGAAGTTGGTCGGGAATTGGGTACGACTTTTTCCCGACCAAGGACAAAGGCCGGCCGAGGGCAGAGACGAGCGCGGCCGTCGGGTGGCTGCCTCCTCAGGGGCAGTGGATGACCTGCCCCGCGTACGAGAGGTTGCCGCCGAAGCCGAACAGCAGCACCGGCGCGCCCGATTCGATCTCCCCGCGTTCGACCAGCTTGGACAGGGCCAGCGGAATGCTGGCGGCCGAGGTGTTGCCCGATTCGGTGACGTCGCGCGCGATCACGGCGTTGACCGCGCCGATCCGCTTGGCGACCGGTTCGATGATCCGCAGGTTGGCCTGGTGCAGCACGACGGCCGCCAGTTCCTCCGGCAGCACCCCCGCGCGCTCGCACACCGACCTGGCGATGGCCGGAAGGGTGGTCGTCGCCCAGCGGTAGACGGTCTGGCCCTCCTGCGCGAAGCGCGGCGGGGTGCCCTCGATCCGTACCGCGTTGCCCATCCCGGGCACCGAGCCCCACAGCACCGGCCCGATCCCCGGCTCGTCGGTGGCCTCGACGATCGCGGCGCCCGCGCCGTCACCCACCAGGACGCAGGTGGTGCGGTCGGTCCAGTCGGTGACGGCGGCCATCTTGTCCGCGCCGATGACCAGCGCCCGGCGCGCCGCGCCCGCGCGCACCGCGTGGTCGGCGGTGGCCAGGGCGTGGGTGAAGCCCGCGCAGACCACGTTGAGGTCCATGGTGGCGGGCGAGGCCATGCCGAGCCGCGCGGCGACCCGGGCCGCCATGTTGGGGGAGCGGTCGATGGCGGTCGAGGTGGCGACCAGGACCAGATCGATCTCCGCCGGGTCCAGCCCGGCGTTGGCGAGCGCCTTGGCACCGGCGTGCGCGGCGAGTTCGTCCACCGTTTCCGCCGGGTCCGCGACGTGCCGGGTCCTGATGCCCACCCGTGAGCGGATCCACTCGTCGCTGGTGTCGACCATGGCCGCGAGATCGTCGTTGGTGAGCACCTTGGCGGGTTGGTAATGCCCCAGCGCGGCGACACGTGAGCCGGTCATGTGCGAAGTCCCCCAGGTCAGGTAGAGGCAAGGAGTCAACAGTCTTGCCAGTGACCGGTGGGTACGACGGCATGTGAACCAACAGGATTCGCCCCAAAGAATTGGGATGTTCCGCCACACTGC
>NZ_JAAAXQ010000473.1 GCF_009916105.1 Streptomyces sp. GC420
GGGACGGCGGGGATCGGGTGGCCGGGTCAGCCGCCCACCGGGTGGGCCGTGCCCGAGGGACGCGGCGGGACGACACGGGCACGGGAGCGGGTGCGAGGCCGCGCCCGGGAGCCGCGCACGGGCGGTGGCTGCGGCGCCCGCAGCAGCAGGACCACCGACAGCGCGGCGGCTCCGGCGAGCGGGAGCACGGCGGCCGGCGTCAGCCACTCCCGGTGCACGAGGATGCCCAGCACGCCGCCGCACAGGGCGAAGAGTCCGAGGACGACGGCGACACCCTGCGAGGTGAGACCGAGGCGGCGCAGACGGTGCGCGAAGTGGTCGGGACCGCCGCGCAGCAGCGGGCGCCCCGCGCGGTGCCGGGCGAGCAGGACCAGCACGATGTCGGCGGCGAGCACGGCGCTCACCGTGAGCAGTGCGGCCGCGCCCCGCCAGGTCGGCATCCCCGCCTGAACCAGCACGGCGGCGGACGAGAGCAGGAACCCGGTGGCCAGCCGTCCGCAGCCGCCGAGCAGCAGCCGCCTGGTCCGGTGCGGGCGCCGGGCCGGGCAGTTGCTGCTCGCCGCCTCCGCCTCGCCCTGGAGCGAGGGCTTCCGGCGGGAACGGGGGACCGGCCCGCGGGGCGGGACCACCGCGCGGGCGTCCGCCGGCCGGGACGGGACGGGGCCGTCCGCCCGTCCCGCGGCGATCAGGAAGCCGCCGAGCGCCGCGGCCACGGTGCAGAGCAGCAGTGCGAGGCCGCCGCGGTCCGCGCCGACCGCGCACGCGGCGAGGCCGAGCGCGGTGACGGCGCCGACGACCGCGGGCGCGGCACCGTCCGGGCCGCCTTTGTGGCAGACGGTGCTGACCAGGGCGATCCACAGGACTCCGGCCGCGCTCTGGAGGACGCCGAGCCCGGCGCCGTACACCACGGCCACCGCGCCGGCGGCCACCACCACCGCGCGCGCGACGGCCGGCAGCGGCCGTACGTCGTCGGCCAGGCCGACCAGCGCGACGGCGCCGGTGCCCAGGAGCAGGGCCTGGCCGCCGTTCCCGAGACCGGTCTCCCCGCCCCACAGTCCGAAGGCGGCCGCGGTGAGGGCCCCGGCGAGGAGGGCGATGCCGCCGAAGATCCGTCCCGCGCGCGGGCCGAGGCCGCGCAGGAAGTCGCAGAGCGCGGTGGTGAGGAGGAGGGCGAGGCCCGCGGCGGCGATTCCGTACAGCACGGCGGCGCCCTCAGACCAGTGCCGGTACGAGACCGCTGCGGGCCTCGGCGATCGTGTCGTCGAGGATCTCGGTGAGCCCGCGCTGCGGCCGCCAGCCCGTGAGCCTGCGCATCCTGGCGGTGTCGGGCAGCCCTCGTTCGAGGTCCTCGTGGCCGGGTCCGTACGTCTCCGGGTAGGGGACGAGGTGGATCGGCGAGTTGCTGGCGGTACGCCGCAGGATGCGGGCGGCGAGCTCGGCGATGCCGATCTCCTCGTCGCTGCCGATGTTGAAGACGCCGCCGACCGCCTCGTCGTGCTCCAGCAGCCTCACCAGCGCGTCGACGGTGTCGGCGACGTGTGTGAAGCAGCGCCGCTGCCGCCCGGTGCCGTGCACGGTGAGCGGGGTGCCCTCGACGGCCTGCCGCACGAGGGTGGGGACGACGGCCCCGCGGCCGGCGCCCTGCCGGGCCCCTGCCGTGTTGAAGAGGCGTACGACGATCGTCGGCAGGCCCAGTTCCCGGTGGTAGGCGGAGGCGAGGATCTCGTCGACGGCCTTGGCGGTGCAGTGCGACCAGCGGGCCGAGCCGGTGTCACCGATCACCCGGTCGGCGGTCTCCGCCATCGGGCCCGAGCGGTTCTTGCCGTAGATCTCGGAGGTGCCGGCGAGCAGCACCTTGCGGCCGCCGTGCCGGTGCGCGGCCTCCAGGACCGTTTCCGTCCCCCGGATGGAGGTGGTGAAGGAGTGCAGCTGCCGCTCGGCGAAGGGCGGCAGCCCGACGGCGGCGGCCAGATGCACCACGGTGTCGACCTGCGCGGTCAGCTCGTCGACGAGCAGCCGGTCGAGGACCGAGCCCTTGACGAAGCGGAAGCCGGGGCGGCCGGCCGCCGCGTCGAGGGAGGCCTCGCTGCCGGTGGAGAGGTCGTCGAGGACGAGGACGGAGTGGCCCTGGTCGAGCAGGGCGTCGGTGAGGTGCGAGCCGATGAATCCGGCGCCGCCGGTCACCAGGAAGGTGGAGTGAGAACTCGCGGAGGTCGTGGATGTCATGAGCAGCCCATTCGGTCGCGGGTAGGCCACCCATAAGCTAGACCTGTATATCCGTATTTGAGGCTAATGACACGAATGAGTCACACCGATGGACGCCGCCGGGCCCGGGCCGCCCGCGCCGCGTTCGCCCGCGCGGTGCGAGGCCGCCGCCGAGTCCGGTGTGCCGCCCGCGTCAAAGGGATGCGAGAGGAAGGCCACCCTCAGCGACACAGATCACCGCGTGCGCGGCTACATTGCGGAGCCGAGAGTGGGTAGTCTCGGCTCGGACTGCATTAAGTTACCGCTTAGTAATCGCAGTAACCCACGATCCGTACATCCCTCACCTCGCAGGCCCGAGGAGTCCCGCATGCAACTCGCCGCGATCATCGTGTCGCTGGTCCTGACCGTGGTCGGCGTGGCGCTCATCGCGCGAGCCGTCGCGCAGATCTGGCACTTCGTGAAGCTGGGTCAGCCGGTGCCCGCGGGCAGCCGCACCGACAACCCGAAGCAGCGCACGATCACCCTGGTCAAGGAATTCCTCGGCCACACCCGGATGAACCGGTGGGGAATCGTCGGATTCGCGCACTGGTTCGTCGCGATCGGCTTCCTGACGCTTCCGCCGACCCTCGCCCAGGCCTACGGGCAGCTGTTCCAGGCCGACTGGACTCTTCCGGTCCTCGGCGGCTTCCTGCCGTTCGAGATGTACATCGAGTTCATCGGCCTGATGACGGTCGTCGGCATCCTGGTGCTGATCGCCATCCGGCTGCTGAGCCTGCCCTCCCGGGCCGGGCGCAAGTCCCGCTTCGCCGGCTCCAAGGCCTGGCAGGCGTACTTCGTCGAGTACATCATCCTCACCATCGGCCTGGCGATCCTCGCCCTGCGCGGCCTCGAGGGCGCGATCCACCACGTCGAGCACTACGAGGCGGCGTACTTCGTCTCGTACCCGCTGGTCGCGGCCTTCGACGGGCTGGACGTGAGCACGCTCCAGAACCTGGTCTACCTCACCGCGATGATCAAGATCGGCACCTCGCTGATCTGGATGATCACGGTCTCGCTCAACACCAACATGGGTGTCGCCTGGCACCGCTTCCTCGGCTTCCCGAACATCTGGTTCAAGCGGAACGCCGACGGATCCACCGCGCTCGGCGCGCTCCAGCCGATGACCTCCGGCGGCAAGCCCATCGACTTCGAGGACCCGGGCGAGGACGACGTCTTCGGCGTCAGCCAGGTCGAGCAGTTCTCCTGGAAGGGCATCCTCGACTTCTCCACGTGCACCGAGTGCGGCCGCTGCCAGTCGCAGTGCCCCGCCTGGAACACGGGCAAGCCGCTCTCCCCGAAGCTGCTGATCATGTCGCTGCGCGACCACGCGCACGCCAAGGCCCCGTACCTGCTGGCCGGCGGCGGCAAGACCATGGAGGGCGAGGAGAAGGCGAGCGAGGAGCAGCTGGCCGGTGTGCCCGCGGCAGCGCTCGCGGAGGCCGAGCGCCCGCTGATCGGGACGCTGGAGGAGAACGGCGTCATCGACCCGGACGTGCTGTGGTCCTGCACCACCTGCGGTGCGTGCGTGGAGCAGTGCCCCGTGGACATCGAGCACATCGACCACATCGTCGACATGCGCCGCTACCAGGTGATGATCGAGTCCGCCTTCCCCAGCGAGGCCGGCACGATGCTGAAGAACCTGGAGAAGAAGGGCAACCCCTGGGGACTGGCCAAGAAGCAGCGCCTGGAGTGGACGAAGGAAGTCGACTTCGAGGTGCCGGTCGTCGGCAAGGACATCGAGGACCTCACCGAGGTCGACTACCTGTACTGGGTCGGCTGCGCAGGCGCCCTGGAGGACCGCGCGAAGAAGACCACCAAGGCCTTCGCGGAACTGCTGCACATCGCGGGCGTCAAGTTCGCGATCATGGGCGGCGACGAGAAGTGCACCGGTGACTCCGCCCGCCGCCTGGGCAACGAGTTCCTCTTCCAGCAGCTCGGCGCGGAGAACGTGGCGATGCTGAACATGGCATTCGGTGAGGACGAGGACGAGGGCGTCAAGGTCGAGAAGTCGAAGAAGAAGATCGTCGCGACCTGCCCGCACTGCTTCAACACGATCGCCAACGAGTACCCGCAGCTTGGCGGCGAGTACGAGGTCATCCACCACACCCAGCTGCTCCAGCACCTCATCGACGAGGGCAGGCTGATCCCCGTCACCCCGGTCGAGGGTCTGATCACGTACCACGACCCCTGCTACCTGGGCCGCCACAACAAGGTCTACACACCGCCGCGCGAGATCATCGCCAAGGTGCCGGGCCTGCGGAACGAGGAGATGCACCGCCACAAGGAGCGCGGCTTCTGCTGCGGCGCCGGCGGCGCCCGGATGTGGATGGAGGAGCGGATCGGCAAGCGCATCAACACCGAGCGCGTCGACGAGGCCCTGTCCCTCAACCCGGACATCGTCTCCACCGCCTGCCCGTTCTGCCTGGTCATGCTCTCCGACTCGGTCAACGGGAAGAAGGGCGAGGGCAAGGCGAAGGAGTCCCTCCAGGTCGTGGACGTGGCGCAGCTGCTGCTCGACTCGGTGAAGACGCCGATCGACCCGGCGGACGAAGCTGAGGACGCGAACGAGCCGGAGCCCGAGCCGGTGAAGTAACCGGACGGACGGCGCTCGGGCCCGCGTGCGGGCCCGCGGCGGCGGACACACCGTGACGACGGCCGGGCCGCGTCGGAACACCTCCGACGCGGCCCGGCCGTCGGCGTTGGGCGGCGCGTGCGGTCGGCGGGTGCGGCCCGGCAGTGGGGCAGCCTGGGCCGCGCGTACGGCGGCGTCCCGGGGCTGCGGGGGTGTGTGACCGGGCGGCGTGACCGGACCTGTCACGCGATGTGTGACAACTCGGAGCAGGTTCGGTCCCCCGTATTAACGCTCCGGTCACTTGGGAGCATGATGGGACGGCTTGACGCCGGAGTGACTGACGAGGTGGGTTGTGCGCAAACGAGTGACAGGGACCGCCCTGCTGCTGCTCACGGTGGCCGGGCTCCCCGGCTGCGGGCCGGTGTCCGGTGACACCGCCGCAGGCAGCCACGCCCCCGTCACCGCCGCCCGGC
>NZ_JAAAXQ010000474.1 GCF_009916105.1 Streptomyces sp. GC420
TTCCGCCCCCGTCCGCTCTGCCCGCTCCGTCCCTCCTCCCACCGCAACCGAAGGAGGCCTGTCGGTCCGCCAGGTACTGGCCCTGGACCGGGTGGCGGCCTGGGAGCCCGAAGTCGTCGCCGGCCAGGACCACCTCGACCGGCAGGTGCGCTGGGTGCACGTCGCCGAGGCCTCCGACGTCGGGGTGATGCTCAGCGGCGGCGAGATGGTGCTCACCACCGGCGTGCTCCTCGCCGGCGACACCGGCGTCCAGAGCGAGTACGTCAGATCGCTGCACCGCGCGGAGGCCGCGGCCGTCGTCCTCGGACTCGGCCGCGCCTTCCCCGTGGCACCCGAGGCGATGCGAAGAACCGCCGAGCGCTGCGGACTGCCCCTGGTCGTCCTGCACCGCCCCGCGCCCTTCGCCGAACTCACCGAAGAGGTCCAGTCACGCCTGGTGCGGCGGAAGTTCGACGAGGTCAACCTCTCCGAGACCATCCGCACGGCGCTCACCGCGCTCATCATGTCCGGCGCTCCGCTCCAGCGGCTCCTCGACGAGATCGCCGTGCACTGCGGCTGCCCCGTCGTCCTGACCAACCTCGCCCACCGGGTGCTCGCGACGGCGGGGGAGCGGCCCGCCGTGGGTGACGTCCTGCGCGACTGGGACCGCATCGCCCGCCAGGCTCTCGGCCCCGAGCAGGGCCATGTCGCGGTCGGCGCCGACGGCTGGATCCGCGCCGAACTCCTGGGCCGCGGCGAGCGCTGGGGACGGCTGATGCTGTGCGGCTACCGCGGCGAGCCCGGCGCCGGGCGGCTGCTCGCCGAACGGGCCGCGGAAGGGCTCGTGCTGCACCGGCTGCTCGGCGGCGGCTCCGGCCACTCCTGGGAGGAACAGTCCGCGCAGGGCCTGCTCACCGAACTGATCTCCGGCGCCGTCCCCGCCAGGCACCTGCTGCCCCGGGCACGCGCCGCCGGTCTGCCCGTCAACCGCCGCACCTTCGTACCCCTGGTCGTGCGGCCCAGCGACCCCGAGGACGGCGCCGTCACCGCGGGGCCCCTGGACCGCGCACTGCGCGTGCTCGGCATACCCGGCCTGGTCGCCGAACTCGACGCCCGCTCCACCGCCGTACTGCTCAGCCTGCCCCGCGACCAGGACGCCGAGGCGCTCGCCGAACGGTTCGCCGTACGGCTGCGCCACGACCCGGCGCTGACCGGCACCGGACTGACCGTCGCCGCCGGCTACGCCTGCCCCGCCTGGGAGCGCGTCCCCGGGGCCCTGCACGAGGCGCTGCACGTCGCGGACGCGGCCGCCTCCGGCGCCCTGCCCCGCGAGGTGGCGGTGCTGCGGCTGCGCGACGTACGGCTGCGAGGGCTGATGCGGCTGCTGCGCGACGACCCGCACGTGCAGTCGTTCGCACAGCGCGAGCTGGACGGGCTGCTCGGCTGCGAGGGGCGGGGCCTGCTCGGCGTGCTGCGCACCTATCTCGCGACCGGCCGCAACAAGTCCCGGACCGCCCAGCTGCACCACATGAGCCGGCCCGCCCTCTACCGGCGGCTGGAGTCCATCCAGGGCCTGCTCCACGTCGACCTCGACGACTTCGAGCAGGCCGCCTCGGTGCACATCGCACTGCTGGCGTACGACGCCCAGCGGTCCGGAAACCGTCCGGGAAGTTGACACCGTGCAACGCCCGGCGCCCGCAGACGTGACACAGCGGCACTCCGGCCGGGGTCCCCGTGCTCCCTAACCTCGTCGCTATCCCGATTCCGCGCCAACGCCGGGAGGCACTTTTCATGAGCAGAGTGGTCCGCGCCGCCGTCTTCCAGACCTCCTGGACGGGCGACAAGGAGTCCATGATCCGGGTGCATGAGCAGGCCGCCCGTGACGCGGCCGCACAGGGCGCCCAAGTCCTGTGCTTCCAGGAGCTGTTCTACGGCCCGTATTTCTGCCAGGTGCAGGACGCGGCGTTCTACGACTACGCCGAGCGGATCCCGGACGGGCCGATCGTCAAGCGCTTCCAGGCGCTCGCGAAGGAACTGCACCTCGTCCTCGTCCTCCCCATGTACGAGGAGGAGCAGCCCGGCGTCCTCTACAACACCGCCGCCGTCATCGACGCGGACGGCTCCTACCTGGGCAAGTACCGCAAGACCCACATCCCCCAAGTGCCCGGCTTCTGGGAGAAGTTCTACTTCCGGCCCGGCAACCTCGACTACCCGGTCTTCGACACCGCCGTCGGCAGGATCGGCGTCTACATCTGCTACGACCGGCACTTCCCGGAAGGCTGGCGGGCCCTCGGCCTGAACGGCGCCGAGATCGTCTTCAACCCCTCGGCGACCCACCGCGGCCTGTCCAAGTACCTGTGGCAGCTGGAGCAGCCGGCCGCGGCCGTCGCCAACGAGTACTTCATCGGCGCCATCAACCGCGTCGGCGTCGAGGAACTGGGCGACAACGACTTCTACGGCACCTCCTACTTCGTCGACCCCGAGGCCCAGTACGTGGGCGAGGTCGCGAGCGACAAGGAGACCGAACTCGTCGTGCGCGACCTCGACATGGAGAAGATCCGCACCGTCCGCAACCGGTGGCAGTTCTACCGCGACCGCAACACGGCCGCCTACTCCTCGCTCACCGCCCCGTAGACCGCAAGCAGACGGCGGGGGGGGCGGGGAACCGGCCCCGTCCCCGCCCCCGCGCACACCCCACCGGAAGGAGAGTGAGCATGAGTCGTACCGTCATCCGCGGCGGACTGGTCATCACCGCCGCGGACGAGCTCCACGCCGATGTCCTGATCGAGGACGGACGGATCGTCGCCCTCGCCGCGCAGGGCACGCATGCCGCCGGGTCCTGGACGGCCGAGCGCACCATCGACGCGGCCGGGAAGTACGTCATCCCCGGCGGCATCGACGCCCACACCCACATGGAGCTGCCCTTCGGCGGCACCTTCGCCTCCGACACGTTCGAGACGGGAACGCGTGCGGCGGCCTGGGGCGGCACGACGACCATCGTCGACTTCGCCGTGCAGAGCGTCGGCGGCTCGCTGCGCGAGGGCCTGGACACCTGGTTCGCGAAGGCCGACGGCAACTGCGCGATCGACTACGCGTTCCACATGATCATGTCGGACGTCAACGAGAGCACGCTCAAGGAGATGGACCTCCTCGTCGAGGAAGGCATCACCTCCTTCAAACTGTTCATGGCGTACCCGGGCGTGTTCTACAGCGACGACGGGAAGATCCTGCGCGCCATGCAGCGCTCCGCCGGCAACGGCGGACTGATCATGATGCACGCCGAGAACGGCATCGCCATCGACGTCCTCGTCGAGCAGGCCCTGGCCCGCGGCGAGACCGACCCGCGCTACCACGGCGAGGTCCGCAAGGCGCTCCTGGAGGCCGAGGCCACCCACCGCGCCATCAAGCTCTCGCAGGTGGCCGGGGCCCCGCTGTACGTCGTGCACGTCTCCGCGACGGAGGCCGTGGCAGAGCTGGCGAAGGCCCGCGACGAGGGCCTGAACGTCTTCGGCGAGACCTGCCCGCAGTACCTCTTCCTGTCCACCGACAACCTCGCCGAGCCCGGCTTCGAGGGCTCCAAGTACGTCTGCTCCACGCCGCTGCGGCCCAAGGAGCACCAGAAGTACCTGTGGCGGGGCCTGCGCACCAACGACCTCCAGGTGGTGTCCACCGACCACTGCCCGTTCTGCTTCTCCGGACAGAAGGAACTCGGCCGCGGCGACTTCTCCAAGATCCCCAACGGTCTGCCGGGCGTCGAGAACCGTATGGACCTGCTGCACCAGGCCGTCGTCGACGGGCACATCAGCCGCCGCCGCTGGATCGAGATCGCCTGCGCCACCCCCGCCCGGATGTTCGGCCTCTACCCGAAGAAGGGCACCATCGCCCCCGGCGCCGACGCCGACGTCGTCATCTACGACCCCGTGGCCGAGCAGGTCGTCTCCGCCGAGACCCACCACATGAACGTCGACTACTCGGCGTACGAGGGCAAGCGGATCACCGGACGGGTCGAGACCGTGCTCTCGCGCGGCGAAACCGTCATCGACCAGCGGGAGTTCACCGGGCGGGCCGGCCACGGCGTCTACACGCCCCGTTCCACCTGCCAGTACCTCAGCTAGGCAACCAGCCGCAACGAGCAGCCTTCAGGAGTGGCGCACCATGGACTTCGGACTCGTCCTGCAGACCGACCCCCCGGCCTCGGGTGTCGTCGAACTGATGCAGCGCGCGGAACGCAACGGCTTCACCCACGGCTGGACCTTCGATTCCGCCGTCCTCTGGCAGGAACCCTTCGTCATCTACAGCCAGATCCTCAGCCGTACGGAACGGCTGATCATCGGCCCCATGGTCACCAACCCGGGCACGCGTACCTGGGAGGTCACCGCCTCCACCTTCGCCACCCTCAACGACATGTTCGGCAACCGCACCATCTGCGGCATCGGCCGCGGCGACTCAGCGATGCGCGTCGCCGGCCGCACCCCCAACACCCTTGCCCGCATCAGTGAGGCCATGAAGGTCATCAGGGCACTCGGCTCGGGCAAGGAGGCCGATCTCGGCGGCACGGTCATCAGGTTCCCCTGGATCAAGGAGGACGCCGAACTCCCCGTGTGGATGGCCGCATACGGCCCCAAGGCACTGAAGATGACCGGTGAGGAGGCCGACGGCTTCATCCTCCAGCTCGCCGACCTCTACCTGACGGAGTGGATGGTCAAGGCGGTGCGCGACGCCGCCGAGGCGGCCGGCCGGGACCCGTCGGAGGTCAGGATCTGCGTCGCCGCGCCCGCCTACGTCACCGCGGACGACTCGCCCGGGGCGCTGGCCCACGCCCGTGACCAGTGCCGCTGGTTCGGCGGCATGGTCGGCAACCATGTCGCCGATCTCGTCTCCAAGTACGGCGAGCACTCCGGAGCCGTACCGGAGGAACTGACGGACTACATCAAGGCCCGGCAGGGGTACGACTACTCCCATCACGGCCGGTCCGGAAACCCCGACACCGCCTTCGTGCCCGACGAGATCGTCGACCGCTTCTGCCTGATCGGCACCGCCGAGGCACACATCGAGAAGCTGAACGCCCTGCGTGAACTGGGTGTGGACCAGTTCGCCCTCTACGACATGCATGACGCCAAGGAAGCCGTCATCGACGCGTACGGCGAGACGATCATCCCCGCGGTGAACGCCGCGGGCTGACGACGCCGCCCTCGCACCCGTCCCCCGGGTACCCGCCCGTTCGGCACATGTCCGCCCGGACACACGCCCCCGCGACCCATGCTCCCGCGGCA
>NZ_JAAAXQ010000475.1 GCF_009916105.1 Streptomyces sp. GC420
CCCCAGGGCCGGAAACAGGGGCCGGGTTCAGGGCGGGCAGGTCCGAACCGCCGGCCGTCCCTGTGACTCGGAACACGTCCGGCGGACCCCGCTCCATGGGCTGCCGGACTCAACGGCACGGCAGACGGGAATCGCCCCCCGTGCACGGGTGCGAGGATGTCAATTGGACAGTTCCAGCCTCGGCACCCCGGGCGCCACGATGCCGAAGGTCTGCGCGTACAGCGAGAGCTCCGCCTCCAGTGCACGCGTCATGGTGTCCGCGCGCCGGAATCCGTGGCCCTCGCCCTCGAAGGCGATGAAGGCGTGCGGGATGCCGCGTCCGGTCATCTGGGCGATGAACCGTTCACTCTGAACAGGCGGGCAGATGACGTCGTCGAGTCCCTGGAGCAGCAGGAACGGCGCGGCGATCTTGTCGGCGTGGTTGAGCGGGGAACGGTCGCGGTAGCGGCCGGGGACCTCGGCGAGGGGGCCGATCAGGTACTCCAGGTAATGGGACTCGAAGTCGTGGGTCGTGTCGGCGCCCCAGCCCTCCAGGTCCAGGACGGGGTAGATGATCGTGCCGCAGGCGTAGACGTCGGTGGTGGCGAGGGAGGCAGCGGTGGTCCAGCCGCCGGCGCTGCCGCCACGGATGGCGAGCCGGGCGGGGTCCGCGGTGCCCTCTTCGGCGAGGGCCGTCGCGACGGCCGCGCAGTCCTCGACGTCGACCAGGCCCCACTGCTCACGCAGCCGATCGCGGTACGCCCGTCCGTATCCCGTCGAGCCGCCGTAGTTGACCTCGGCGACGCCGATGCCGCGCGAGGTGAAGTAGGCGATCTCCAGGTCGAGGACGAGCGGCGCGTACCCGGTGGGGCCGCCGTGGGCCCACACCACATAGGGCGGGAGTTCCTCGGCGGGCGCGACGTGGTCGGGGTTGTGCGGCGGGTAGATGTGGGCGTGGATCTCCCTGCCGTCGGGCCCGTAGAAGGTACGGATCTGCGGCTCCGGGTAGTACGCCGGGTCGGTGGGGTCGTCGTGTTCGGCCCCGATCACCCGGGCGCGGCCGGAGGCGGTGTCGAGTTCCACCACCTCGTAGGCGCTGCGCGGGCTTGCGGCGACGCCGATGACGCGGCTGCCCCGCACGGCGAGGGTGGGCGCCCATTCCGTCCAGGGTCCGGCCGCGTCGACGAGGTCTCCGGTCTCCGGGTCGAGGATGCCGAGGACCTGGGAGCCGGCACCGTGGATCACGGCGACCAGCCCGCCCTCCAGCGGCCGGAACCAGCACTCGCCGATCCTCCACAACGGCCCGGCGAACTCCTCCTGACGGTGCGGGATCAGACAGCGCGCCGCGGTGCTGCCGGTGTCCGGGCCGTGCGGGTCGAGGCGCCGCAACTGCCACCAGCCACTGCGGTCGGAGGCGAACAGCAACGTGCCGTCCTGGGCCCACTCGATCTGCGGGACCGATTCCCCGGGGCCGCCGGCGACGGTCCGCACGCCCGTGAAGGGCCCGTCCTCCGTCACTTCGCCGAGGAGTACCTCGGTGCCCTCCCAGGGCATACGGGGATGATCCCAGGCGATCCAGGCGGCATGCCTGCCGTCGGGCGAGAGCCGGGGGCCGGTGACGAAGCGGTGCGCGTCGTCGGTGAGTTCGCGGACGGCCGCCCGGTCCTCGGCCGCCGAGCCGTCCAGGGGCACGGCGGCGACGACGCGCCGCACCTCGGAGGGCCGTTCCCCGGTGAACTCCTCCAGGACGCACCAGACCTCGCCCCGCTCGGTGCGCAACTGGGGATCCACCCAGCGCAGTCCGCCGCCGACCGGTGACACGGGGGTGAGCGGCCTGGGTTCGCGCCGCTGCGGCGGCCCGTCCGGTTCGAACGCGTACAGCCGCTGGTCGGCGAAGTGGACGAACACGATGAGCGGGCCGCCCTCGGGCCGCTCCACGCCGCACCAGGGCCGGCCGCCGTACTCGATGACCCTGCTGCGCACGTTCCAGGGCGGAGGCAGCAGGGACTGCTCGGTGCCGTCGGCGCGGCGCCGCACCAGGGCACGCCGGCCGGCTTCGGCGGGCCGGGGTGCGGTCCACCACACCTCGTCGCCGACGGTGCCGACGTACTCGGGTCTCCCGTCGTGGCCGGCGGCCAGTCGGGCATCGATGGGGGATGTCCAGGATCCGTAGGGCTCAGTGGTCAGCATTTCCCCGATTCCCCCTATGCGGAACGCAGGTAGTGATCGAGCACCCGTACTCCGAAGTGCAGTGCTTCTACGGGAACACGTTCGTCGACGCCGTGGAAGAGCGCCGCGTAGTCGAGGCCCGGGGGCAGTTTGAGCGGGGAGAAGCCGTAACCGGTGATGCCGAGGCGGGAGAACTGCTTGGCGTCCGTGCCGCCGGCCATGCAGAACGGCACGACGCGGCCCTCGGGGGCGAAGGCCTCGACGGCGGCCCTGAGCCGGGCGAAGGTCGGGGAGTCCACGGGGGCCTGGAGCGGGACCTCTCGGTGCTGGAACTCCCAGTCGACGTCCGGTCCGGTGAGCCGGTCGAGGGTCTCGCGGAACTCCTCCTCGCCGCCGGGCAGGACCCGTCCGTCGATGTGGGCGACGGCCCGGCCCGGAATCACGTTGATCTTGTATCCGGCGTCGAGCATGGTCGGGTTGGCGCTGTTGCGGACGGTCGGCTCGACCAGGGCGGCGGCCGGGCCGAGCTTGTCCAGCAGCGCGTCCACGTCGAGGTCGGGGGCGCCGGTATCGGTCTCCACGCCGTACAGGGCGGCGAGTTCGGTGAGCGCGGCCCGGACGGTGGGGGTGAGCCGGACGGGCCACTCGTGGGCGCCGATGCGGGCGACGGCCTCTGCCAGCCGGGTGACGGCGTTGGCCCGGTTGACCTTGGAGCCGTGGCCGGTCCTGCCGTGCGCGGTGAGCTTCAGCCAGGCGGTGCCCCGCTCACCCGCGGCGATGGGGTAGAGCGGGGGCGTTCCGGGCCCGGCGTGGAAGGTGAAGGCGCCGGATTCGCTGATGCCTTCGGTGCAGCCCTCGAAGAGGCCGGAGTGCCGGTCCGCGAGGAACCCGGAGCCGTCCTCGGCACTGGCCTCCTCGTCGGCGGTGAAGGCCAGAACGATGTCCCTGCGCGGCCGCACTCCGGCCCGGGCCCAGGCCCGCACGACGGCGAGGACCATGGCGTCCATGTTCTTCATGTCGACGGCGCCCCGGCCCCAGACCACTCCGTCGCGGATCTCTCCGGAGAAGGGGTGCACGCTCCAGTCGGCGGGCTCGGCCGGGACCACATCGAGGTGGCCGTGGACGAGAAGGGCGGGCGCGCCGGGGTCGGTGCCTTCGATCCGGGCGACCACATTGGTCCGTCCGGGGGTGCGCTCCAGCAGGACGGGATCCAGCCCCGCGCCCGCGAGCCGCTCCGCCGCGTACTCGGCGGCGGGGCGTTCCCGGCAGTCTCCGCCACCGCGGTTGGTGGTGTCGATACGGATCAGCTCGGAGGTGAACCGCACCGCTTCGTCCAGCGCGGTGCCGTCCGGTTCGGTGCCGTACGGGACGGTGCCGTACGGCGCGGAACCGGTACCGGGCGTCATGTCAGCCATATTGCTCCTCCACGGCGGCCGAGACGATCGTCGTGACCGCCTTGAAGCAGCGGATGCCTTCGTACATGGTGCCGCTGGTGTAGCGGACGCGCCGCTCGCCGGCGCGTCCGACGCCGGGGACCACCGTCGCGGCGGCCGCCAGGTGTTCCGCGTCGAACTCGAGTTCCACGGTGTGCGGGCCGCCGCCGGCCGGTTCGTGCCGGACGGCGAGCGCGGTGGCCTCCTTGGCGGCGGCCCTGATCTCGGCGGCTGTCCGCTCGGGGGGCCGGCACACGGCGGCGTAGCGCGAGACGTGGTCCTTGACGGCGACCTTGCGCGCCACGGGTGCGTAGCCCTCCGCGTCCCGGCAGGTCAGGTCGTCGCCGGTGACCAGCACCACGGGGACGCCGTACTCCGCGACCACCTGCGCGTTGAGCAGCCCTTCACTCGCCCGGCGCCCGTCGAGCCACACGCCGGTGATGGAGTTGGCGAGGTAGGTGTGGGCGAGAACTCCCTCGGCGCCGGCGCCCGTGTGGTAGCCGACGAAGGCGATGCCGTCGACGTCGCCGTGCTGCACGCCCTCGACCATGCTCAGGCTCTTGTGTCTGCCGGTCAGCATCTGTGCGCGGGAGTCGAGTTCCTCGAGCAGCAGATTGCGCATGGACCAGTGCGCCTCGTTGATGAGGACCTCATCGGCCCCGCCGTCGTAGAAACCGAGCACGGCCGCGTTGACATCGGAGGTGAACATGCGCCGGCAGCGCTCCCACTGGGGTGTGCCCGGCAGCACGTCGGCAGGCCAGGTCACGCCCGTGGCGCCCTCCATGTCCGCTGAGACGAGGATCTTCATGCCGGGAACGTTACGCGCCGCGCCCCTGGCTGCCCACCCCTGTGGATAACTCCGCGTGGTGTGGCCAAAACTCTCAGTGGCCCAGCACCGCCCATGTGGAGGGCAGCTCGATGAGGCTGCCGTCGGGGGCGTACTCGGTGGTGGTGTCCGGCACACCTTCGGGGAAGCCCTCGCCTGCGACGACCTGCTCGCGCAGGTAGGTGCCGGCGAAGTCGGCGAAGCGGGGCACGACGGCCGCGCTGACCTCCTGGATCGTATGGGAGAGGTCGAGCGAGGAGCCGATGCGGCCGCTGACCTCGTTGAGGAATTCCAGGCGTTCGCGCACCGCCGCGTATTCGAGGTCGCCCTCGAACTCGGGGGCGGGCGCCCGCGTCGCCGTCCCGTCGCCGTGGGTGAGAGGGACCCCACGCCGGGCCACGGGCCGCCCGGAGCGCCTGGGCACACCCCAGTCAGGGGTCACGGGCACCCTTTCCAGACGGCTGAACTCCAACACCGGATAACCCAGTTCGAGGATCTGGGCGACGACGCGGTTCGACTCGCCGACGCTCATGCCGGGGAGTATCTGGGACAGGCCGGCGGCGAGCCGGTCCGCGCCGGGGAGTTCGGTGTGCAGGGCGAAACCCGGGACGATGTACTCCGTCCCCGCCTCGTCCGTGCCGTCCCGGCGCAGCCGGGCGGCGTCGGCCGCGAGGACCAGCAGCCGCCCGGGTCCCGGGCCGACCAGCGGATACGCCCACCACAGGACGTCGATCCGGTGGTGCCCGGCGTCGTCGCGGACGCCGGCGCCCGACGTCCCGGCGGCGCCCGCACCACCGGCGTCCGGGCCGGGCGCGGGCACACGGGCCCGGGCGGGCAC
>NZ_JAAAXQ010000476.1 GCF_009916105.1 Streptomyces sp. GC420
GCACCGGCACCGGCACCGGCGCTTCGCGGCGCGGCCCGCAGCCGTCCCGCCCGCCGCACCCGGCGGGGCCGCCCCTCACTCCGGGAAAGGTCCCCAGGTCCGAGTTGTTCGCGTGCCGGCGCGTGATGCAGTCCGTGAGGGCCGCCGTCGTCGCGGGACCGGGAGAGGACCCGTCCGCCCGGAAACACCTCGGACGGGATCTCGGTCGCCGCATCCGGTTCGGCCCCTCCGTCCGCCACGGTTGGGTGGTGTCGGTCCACGCCGGGCGTCCGGCGTATCGGAGGGCGGGGGCCACCGCCCCCGCAGCGCGGCGAGGGCGTCAGGTGCGGCGGGGCGTGACCGTGATGAGCGTGCCGGGACGGGTGCCCGTGCCGGGCGGCAGGTGGCCCGGCGGTGCGGCGGTGGCGCCGGCTCCGCAGCCCGTGGACCGCAGGCGGCAGCCGGCGCAGCCCGAAGCGGGGCAGGAGGCCATGGTGTTCACCTCC
The DNA here is from genome assembly GCF_009916105.1 of Streptomyces sp. GC420. Lineage (GTDB taxonomy): Bacteria > Actinomycetota > Actinomycetes > Streptomycetales > Streptomycetaceae > Streptomyces. The sequence goes on from NZ_JAAAXQ010000476.1 coordinate 486, forward strand.
AGCCTGCCCCTGCCGACCCAGTAGTCCACGATGGCCTCGACCTCGTCGCGGCCGATGCCGAGTTCGCGGGCGATGCCCGCGAGGGTGGTGCCGGGGCGGCCCGCCTCGACCCTGGCGAGGACTGCACGGAGGTTGTTCAAAGCATCAGCCTTCCGATCTGGAACACGGCGACGGCCAGCGCGTAGGCGACGGCCATCTGGATTCCCGTCCCCGCCAGCGCCCAGCGGCCTCCGAACTCGGCCCGTTGGGCGGCCACGGTCGCGGCACAGGGTGTGTAGGCCAGCAGGAAGACCATGAACGCGAGCACGGCCGGTACCGCGTGGCCGCCCGATGCCTCGTCGAAGGTGGCGGTGAGCCGGGTGCCGAGGTCGCCGGCCCGCTCGGCGTCGGCCGGCTCCTGAGTGCCGTAGGTCTGGGCGAAGGTCGAGACCACGGCCTCCTTGGCGACGAAGCCGGAGATCAGCGCACCCGTGGTGTGCCAGTCCCCGAACCCGGCCGGCTCGAACACGACCGAGACCGCCTGGCTGCTCCGCCCGTACAGGCTGTCGGCGACCGGCACCTGGGCGAAGGAGCCCTTCCCCGCGGGGATCGCGGTGAGGAGCCAGACCGCGGCGGTGGTGGCGACGATGATCCCGCCGGCGGTCCGCAGGAACCCGGCGAGCCGCTGCCAGGACTCCCCCGCGACGGTCCGTACGGCCGGCAGCCGGTAGGGCGGGAGTTCGAGGATCAGGGCTTCGCGCGGCTGGTCGCGGAAGAGCGTGCGGCGCAGCACCACGCCGACGAGGAGCACCAGCGCGATGGACAGGACGTACATCGCGAACACCACGGTGCCCGCGTGGCGTTCGAAGAACACGTTGGCCAGCAGCAGATAGACGGTCAGCCGGGCACTGCAGGTGACGAAGGGCACGAGTATGCCGGTCAGCAGCCGGTGCCGGGCGTCGGGCAGCACGCGGGTGGCGGCGATGGCGGGCACGTTGCATCCGAAGCCGACGATGAGCGGCAGGAACGCCCTGCCGGGCAGTCCGATCAGCCGCAGCAGCCGGTCGGCGACGAACGCCGCCCGTGCCAGGTAGCCCGAGCCCTCGAGGACCGACAGCAGGACGAACATGATGGCCATGAGAGGCACGAAGGTCAGGACGGCCCCGACTCCCGGGATCAGTCCGCCGAGTACGAACGTCGCGAACCACGTGCCTTCCAGGCCGGCCGCTCCCAGGAGTTGCCGCGCCGTGTCGAGGACCGGTCCGTCGGCCACGCGGCCGAGCGCGTCCTGCAAGGGGGCCGACAGTTCGGTCGTGGCCACGAAGACGCCCCACATGACGGCCAGGAACAGCGGCATCCCGAGCCAGGAGGAGGTGACGAGCCGGTCCAGCCGGTCGGAGAGCGTCCAGGTGTGCGGGGCGGAGTCGTGCACGCAGGCGGCCATGACGCGCCGGACCCAGTCGTACCGGCGCTCGGCGACGATCATGTCGACGTCGGTGCCGTCGGTGGCGGCGGCCCCGTCGGGGCTGTCGGGGCTGTCGGGGTGTGCCGCGGTGATCCCGGCACGCAGTCGTTCGATCCGCGGGCGGAGCGCGGCGGCCGCCGCAGACAGGACGGCGGCACGTGCCGGCACCGGTCCCGGGCCCGGTGCCGGTTCCTCCTCGGTGAGAAGACGCAGGGCCAGGTGGCGTGCGGGACCGCCCCGGCCCGGCTCTCCCGTCTCCGCTGTCTCCCCCGGCCCGGCCTTGGCGGCGGGCAGCAGCGCGGCCAGTTCCCGTACGGCGGTCTCGACTCCCTTCCCCAGTGCGGGCGGTGCGGGAGGAGGGGTGTGCAGGGTGGCCGCGACCTCCGCGGCGAGCCGGTCGAGACCGTCCCCGGAGCGGGGGCGGAGCGGGACCACCGGCACCCCCAGTTCCCTGGAGAGCCGGTCCGCGTCGACGCGCCGTCCGCGGGCCTTCGCCACGTCGAGCATGGTGAGGGCGACGACGACCGGAACTCCGACGTCGAGCACCTGCGCCAGCAGGTAGAGGTTGCGGGCGAGGTTGGCGGCGTCCAGGACCGCGACTACGAGATCGGGGCCCTGCCGGTCCCCGCTCCGCGCCAGCAGGTCGCGGACCAGGGCCTCGTCGGGCGAGCGCGCGGTCAGGCTGTAGGTGCCCGGCAGGTCGAGGACTTCCAGCGCGCCCCCCGCGACCGGCCAGGTACCGCTCGCCACCTCCACGGTGGTACCGGGCCAGTTGCCGGTACGACGGCGTACGCCGGTCAGGGCGTTGAACAGGGTCGACTTGCCCACGTTGGGGTTGCCCACCAGGGCGACCCGGGCGAGGGCCCGGCCGGTCACCGACGGAGGGCGCGCGGGTGCGGGGGAACAGCACGACGCGGTGGGTGCGGGAGAGCTCACGGTGCCGGCGAGGTCATCGCTCCGAGGGCTCATCGCGCGGCTTCCACGGACACGGCGGTCGCGGTAGGGCCGTCGAGTGCGAGGCGCGCCGCACCCACGGCGACCACCATCCGGCCGCCGAGACTGCGGCTGACCACCCGGATGGACGCGCCGGGGACGAACCCCAGCTCCGCCATCCGCAGGCGTTCCCGGTGTGCCGTGACGGACCGCAGCGTCACATGCGTGCCGACCGGGCAGTCGCCGAGCACCATCGCGCCACTCCTCAATTGTTGGTTAGGCATGCCTTACTGACCTGGACGGTAAGCGCCGCAGTGGCCGGGCGGCAGTGCCGTCCGGGCCCGGCGGGAGGGGCCGTCCGGCCCCGGCTGCCGGCGGCGGCCGGGAGCATCGGGTACTTGCGCGACGGGCCGCGTCGTGCGCGGGGGCGACGGCGCGCGTCCGGGCGCGGGCTGCCGGACAGGGCAACCACGTGCGGTCCGGCCCCGCGCATGCACACGGCCCGGACAGCCGGCAGAGAGCGACCGCGTGCGGACGGACCGGCCGGCCGGCCGACCGGGCAGTCGGCATGGAGCGACCGGGCGCAGGAGGCACGGAGCGACCGGACGCAGGCAACCAGGCGGCAGGGCGGCCGGGATCGCGGCGGTGACGGGCGTCCCCGGCCGCCGCGGGCCGGGGGACGCAACGCCGGTCAGGCGGTGCCCCGCCCCGGGAGCCGACCGGACCGGCCGGCCGGCTCTTATTTTCCACGGAGATGTCCGTAGTATATTGGCGTCAGCCTCGCCGGCCACGTCCGGCCACGAACCGCTGGAGCCCGTCATGACCCGTCTGACCATCGCCTCCGACCCCGAGGACGCCGCGGCCGTCGAAGCCGTCGAAGCGCACCACACCCATCTGGCCGGCGAGTTGGCCGGCCGCGTCACGATGCTGGTGAACGCGACGGAGGGCGCTTCCGGCACGGCCGAGAGGATCCGTGCCGACCTGGTCGGGTTCTGCGAGCGCGAACTGCTCCCGCACGCCGCGGCCGAGGAGTCGACGCTGTACCCGGCCGCGCAGGCCACCACCGAGGGCCGCCTCCTCGTCGAGGCCATGCTCGCCGAGCACCGCACCCTCACCGGTCTCGTCGGCTCCCTGCGCACGGCGGAGCGGCCCGTGCGGGCGGCGGCCGACGCGCGGGCTCTCCAGGTGCTGTTCGAGGAGCACCTGTTGAAGGAGAACACCCTCGTCCTGCCGCTGCTCGCCGCGCTTCCCGAGGTCTCCGTGGCAGGGCTGCTCGCCGGTATGCACGATCTGCTCGGCGGCGGCGAGCACTCGCACGCCGCGGCCGGCGAGGAGGGCCGGAAGGAGGGCGGCTGCGGCGGAGCATGCGGCTGCGGCGGCTCCGACGATGCCGACGTACCCGTGCTCGACGTGCGAGAGGTCCCGCACGCCCTGCGGCACGCCACGGTGTTCGGCGCCCTCGACGCCGTACCGCAGGGCCGGGCCATGGTGCTCGTCGCGCCGCACGACCCGCTCCCCCTGCTCGCGCAGATCGAGCAGCGCGCCCCGGGCGCCTTCTCGGTGGAGTACCTGGAGCGCGGCCCCGAGGCCTGGCGGCTCCAGCTCACCCACGGCTGACAGCGCCGGTCCGGGGACCGTACGGCGAGGACCGGCCGGCTCCCGGCACGAAGCGCGGCCCCCGGCCGGGCATCGGACGCGGCACCGGGCACGGCCTTGCTCGTCCGGGCGCCGGTCCCGGCCGGACAGGGGGCGGTGACCGGTCACGACGTACGAGCCCGGACCGGGCCAGGGGCCGTCGGGCACGACCTCGCGCACCACTGCGCGGCGGGAAGAACACCGGGCGGGGCCGCGCGGGCCGCGGCGCGGCCGGGCCCACCGTATCCGCGCGGGAGAGCGCGGACGACACGAGCGGAGGGGAAAGCGTTGGACGGCTGGGCCCAAGTGCGGTTCACCCACGTGACGGGCGCCGCCCTGTGGGTCGGCGTCCGGCTCGCCCTCTCCCTGGACGTCCTGCCACTGGCCCGCCGGATGCTGGACGCCGGGGCGCGAGGGATGTTCGTCCAGGCGGCAGGGCGCAGGTTCGGCCTGATCACCGCCGCGCTCTTCCTTCCCGTCCAGCTGACCAACGGCGTGGCGATGGCCTGGCGGCAATGGCCTGGCACAAGGGAGTGACGTGGGCGTCGCTCGCGGAACCCGGCCACGGCCGCATACTCGCCGCCAAACTCGCCCTGTTCACCGCCGTCATGGCCGCCGCGGCCCTGCACGGCTGGGCGCACGCCCGTGGCCGTCCCGGACCGGCCAGGGCTCTCGCCGTCGCCTCGCCGGCCGGAACGCCGGGCGTCGTGCTGC
>NZ_JAAAXQ010000477.1 GCF_009916105.1 Streptomyces sp. GC420
CACCCCGGGTCCGCGTCCGTCCGCCCGTCCCGGCGGGCCCGGCCAGGGCCAGGGCGCACGCCCCGGCGGCGGCCGTCCCGGCGGCGACCGTGACCGTCAGGGGCCGCGTCCCGGCGGTGCCCGTCCCGCGGGCCCGCGTCCCGGCAACAATCCCTTCACCTCCGGCGGCTCGACGGGCATGGCCCGTCCGCAGGCGCCGCGTCCCGGTGGCGGCGCGCCCCGTCCGGGCGGTCCCGGCACCGGTGGCCCGCGTCCGCAGGGCGGTCCCGGCGGTCCCCGTCCCCAGGCGGGTCCCGGCGGATCGGCCAGGCCCACTCCCGGCGGCATGCCGCGTCCGCAGGCTCCCCGCCCGCAGGGCGGTCCGGCCGGCAACCGGCCGAACCCGGGCATGATGCCGCAGCGTCCCGCTGCCGGCCCGCGTCCCGGTCCCGGTGGCGGCGGCGGTCGTCCCGCGGGTGCCGGTCGTCCCGGCGGTGGCGGCGGCGGTCGTCCCGGCGGCGGTTTCGCCGGCCGTCCGGCCGGTCCTGGCGGCGGCGGTGCCGGCCGTCCCGGTGGTGGCGGCGGTTTCGCCGGCCGTCCCGGCGGCGGTGGCGGCTTCGGCGGTGGCGGCGGTGGCCGTCCCGGCTTCGGCGGCCGTCCCGGCGGTCCCGGCGGCCGTGGTGGCACGCAGGGCGCCTTCGGCCGGCCCGGCGGTCCCGCGCGTCGTGGCCGCAAGTCGAAGCGGCAGAGGCGCCAGGAGTACGAGGCCATGCAGGCCCCGTCGGTCGGCGGCGTGATGCTGCCTCGCGGCAACGGACAGACCGTCCGCCTGTCGCGCGGTGCCTCGCTCACCGACTTCGCCGAGAAGATCAACGCCAACCCGGCGTCGCTCGTCGCGGTGATGATGAACCTCGGCGAGATGGTCACTGCCACGCAGTCCGTCTCCGACGAGACGCTCCAGCTGCTCGCCGACGAGATGAACTACAACGTCGAGATCGTCAGCCCGGAGGAGGAGGACCGCGAGCTTCTCGAGTCCTTCGACATCGAGTTCGGCGAGGACGAGGGCGGCGAGGAGTTCCTCGTGCCGCGTCCGCCGGTCGTGACCGTCATGGGTCACGTCGACCACGGAAAGACCCGGCTGCTGGACACCATCCGCAAGACGAACGTCGTCGCGGGCGAGGCCGGCGGTATCACGCAGCACATCGGTGCGTACCAGGTCACGACCGAGGTCAACGGCGACGACCGGAAGATCACCTTCATCGACACCCCGGGTCACGAGGCGTTCACCGCCATGCGTGCCCGCGGTGCCAAGTCGACCGACATCGCGATCCTCGTGGTGGCGGCCAACGACGGTGTGATGCCCCAGACGATCGAGGCGCTGAACCACGCCAAGGCGGCCGATGTGCCGATCGTGGTCGCGGTCAACAAGATCGACGTCGAGGGCGCGGACCCGACGAAGGTGCGCGGTCAGCTGACCGAGTTCGGCCTGGTGGCCGAGGAGTACGGCGGCGACACCATGTTCGTCGACATCTCCGCCAAGCAGGGTCTGAACATCGACAGCCTGCTGGAGGCCGTGATCCTCACTGCGGACGCCTCGCTCGACCTGCGGGCCAACCCGGAGCAGGACGCGCAGGGCATCGCGATCGAGTCCCACCTCGACCGCGGCCGCGGTGCCGTCGCGACCGTCCTGGTCCAGCGCGGCACCCTGCGGGTCGGCGACACCATGGTGGTCGGCGACGCGTACGGCCGCGTCCGGGCGATGCTCGACGACAAGGGCGAGAACGTGGAGGAGGCGGGTCCGTCGACCCCGGTCCTCGTCCTCGGTCTCACCAACGTCCCGGGCGCCGGCGACAACTTCCTGGTGGTCGACGAGGACCGTACGGCCCGTCAGATCGCCGAGAAGCGCGCCGCCCGCGAACGGAACGCGAACTTCGCGCGCCGTGGCGTCCGGTTCTCCCTGGAGAACCTGGACGAGGCCCTCAAGGCCGGTCTGGTGCAGGAACTCAACCTCATCATCAAGGGCGACGCGTCCGGTTCGGTGGAGGCCCTCGAGTCCTCGCTGCTCCAGCTCGACGTCAGCGACGAGGTCGACATCCGCGTCCTGCACCGCGGTGTGGGTGCGGTCACCGAGTCGGACATCGACCTGGCGACCGGCTCCGACGCCATCGTCATCGGCTTCAACGTCCGCGCGGCCGGCCGCGCGGCGCAGATGGCCGAGCGCGAGGGTGTGGACGTCCGCTACTACTCGGTGATCTACCAGGCCATCGAGGAGATCGAGGCGGCCCTCAAGGGCATGCTCAAGCCGGAGTACGAAGAGGTCGAGCTCGGCACGGCGGAGATCCGCGAGGTCTTCCGCTCGTCCAAGCTGGGCAACATCGCCGGTGTCCTGGTCCGCTCCGGAGAGGTCAAGCGCAACACCAAGGCGCGCCTCGTCCGCGACGGCAAGGTCATCGCGGAGAACCTCACCATCACCGGTCTGCGCCGCTTCAAGGACGACGTCACCGAGATCCGCGAAGGCTTCGAGGGTGGTATCAACCTCGGAAACTTCAACGACATCAAGGTCGACGACGTCATCGCGACGTACGAGATGCGGGAGAAGCCGCGCGCCTGAGCGCGGTGACGCGCACAGCGCGGTCGGGGCCGGTCGGCGGACTGAATATCCGTCGATCGGCCCCGGCCGTTGCGTGTACCGTTCTGGTGTCCCGCCGCCTTCCGGCGGGACCTGGCGATCCCGTACCGGCGGGTCATCCGGTCCATACATGTACGTAGGGACTCTGTCCTTCGATCTGCTCCTCGGCGACGTACGGTCGCTGAAGGAGAAGCGCTCCGTCGTCCGCCCGATCGTCGCCGAACTGCACCGCAAATTCGCTGTGAGTGCCGCGGAGGTCGGCGACCAGGACCTCCACCGCAGGGCCGAGATCGGCGTCGCGGTGGTCTCCGGGGACACGGAGCACCTCACTGACGTACTGAACCGCTGCGAGCGCATGGTCGCCGGGCGGCCCGAGGTGGACCTGCTGTCCGTACGGCGGCGGATCCACGGCGAGCACGACGACTGAGCGCACCGGCGCGCGGCGGACGTGCCTCGCCTGAAGCACCATGGTGGAAGAGAAGAAGGAGCAGGAACGGTGGCCGACAACGCGCGGGCCCGCAAGCTGGCCGATCGCATCCAGGTCGTCGTCGCGGAGACCCTGGACCGCCGCATCAAGGATCCGCGACTGGGCTTCGTGACGATCACGGACGCCCGGGTCACCGGCGACCTGCGGGAGGCCACGGTCTTCTACACGGTCTACGGCGACGAGGAGGAGCGCGCCGCGTCCGCGGCGGCACTGGAGAGCGCCAAGGGCATCCTGCGCTCCGAGGTGGGCCGCCAGACGGGCGTCCGCTTCACCCCGACGCTGGCGTTCGTCCCGGACGCCCTGCCGGACAACGCCCGGACGATCGACGACCTCCTCGACAAGGCCCGGGCGCAGGACGCCCAGGTCAGGGAGGCGTCCACGGGCGCCACCTACGCCGGTGACGCGGACCCGTACCGCAAGCCCGACGAGGACGCCGAGGACGGGGACGACGCCTCCGCATGACCGGCAACACGAACAGGAGCACGAGGCGCCCGGTGACGAACCGGGCGGCGAAGAGGCAGCAGGGGCCCGACGGACTGGTCATCGTCGACAAGCCGTCGGGCTTCACCTCGCACGACGTCGTGGCGAAGCTGCGCGGCATGGCCCGCACGAGAAGGGTCGGCCACGCGGGCACGCTGGACCCCATGGCGACCGGCGTGCTCGTCCTCGGGATCGAGCGGGCGACCAAGCTCCTCGGGCACCTCGCGCTCACCGAGAAGGAGTACGTCGCCACCATCCGGCTCGGCCAGAACACGGTCACCGACGACGCCGAGGGCGAGATCACCTCGTCGGCGGACGCGTCGGGCGTCACCCGGGAGGCGATCGACGCGGCGGTCGCCGAGCTCAGCGGCGACATCATGCAGGTGCCGTCCAAGGTGAGCGCCATCAAGATCGACGGCAAGCGGTCCTACGCGCGTGCCCGCAGCGGCGAGGACTTCGAGATCCCGGCCAGGCCGGTCACCGTCTCGTCCTTCGTGGTCCACCACGTGCACGAGGACACCGCACAGGACGGCACCGAGGTGCTGGACCTGCTGGTGACCGTCGTCTGCTCGTCGGGGACCTACGTCAGGGCGCTCGCCCGTGACCTCGGCGCGGCACTGGGCACCGGCGGCCACCTGACGGCGCTGCGCCGCACCCGCGTCGGCCCGTACAAACTGGACGGCGCCCGCACCCTGGAACAGCTCCAGGAGGCCGTGGACGACCCCGCGGGCGGCGGTCTGCCGGTCATGCCGCTAGCGGACGCGGCGGCCGCGGCCTTCCCGCGCTGGAACGTCGACGAGAAGCAGGCGAGGCTGCTCGCCAACGGCGTACGGATCGACATGCCGCCGCTGGAGGGCTCCGGCCCCGTCGCGGTGTTCGGGCCCGACGGCAGGCTGCTCGCGCTCGTGGAGGATCTGAAGGGCCGCGCAAAGAGCGTCGCCGTCTTCGGCTGACGCCCGGGCCGCATACCGTGGAGCGGGGAGCGCTCCCGCTCTCGCCGCACTCCCCGCTCCACGATTCCCCTCCCACTGGGGTCTGTCCAGACGCCTCCGGCTATTCACCCTCACGGGCAGGCGCTCGGAGTGAATCGGCGGAGCGGAAGGGGGCGCGTTTCCTCCGGCCGGGCGACGCCGCGCTCCGGGCCGCCCCGCAGCCCCGACAGCCCGTGGCGCCCGGCCCTTTCAGGTCGACCGCCGCTGGGCGACCACGCCGCCGGACCCCTCCGCCCTGGGGCGGGGCACGCCGGCCGGGGCACGCCGGCCCGGGCACCGCAGGGGGTGCGAAAGGGTGGCGCGCAGGGATGTGACAGGGATGGCACAGGCCCGGCACAGGCGGCGTGACCTCGCCCGATGCCGGGGTGATCCGTCCGTCCACCGGTACCGATGCGAGCCGGGACGCCCCGGCATGGCAGTCTTAGACCTGCGCATATGGCAAACACGTACACGGGTTCGGGCGAGGAGCGGTCACAGTGCAGCGCTGGCGTGGCTTGGAGGACATCCCCGAGGACTGGGGGCGCAGTGTCGTCACCATCGGGTCCTACGACGGGGTCCACCGCGGGCACCAGCTGATCATCGGCCGGGCCGTCGCCCGTGCCCGCGAACTCGGCGTCCCCGTCGTCGTCGTCACCT
>NZ_JAAAXQ010000478.1 GCF_009916105.1 Streptomyces sp. GC420
GGGGGAGTAGCCGGGGCGGATGCGCGAGCGGGACGGTCGGCGGGGGCGGGGCGACCCGGTCCGGGCGACCCGGTCCCGCGCCCGGCGACCTCCGCGGTCTCCAGTACGTCCCGCACCTGGCCCACGTCGCGGGCGAGCAGCAGCCTTACTCCGCCCGCCCCGAGCTCCTCGGCCGGCCCGTCCAGCATGCGTACCGCGGTGACGTCGATGAACGGCACCGTCTCGGCGTCGATCACGACCGCCTTCGTGCCTTTGCCGGTGGCGGCCTCTCGCCCGGCCGACTCGATCCGCTCCGCGTTGGCGAAGTAGATGCCCGCCTCTACGCGCAGGACGACCACGCCCGGGACCCTGCGGCCTTCGGTGTGCCTGTCGAGCGAGGCGAAGTGCCCGTCGCCGGGCAGCCGGCCCGGTTCGCTGATGTGCGGGCGCGAGGAACGGTGGAGGAGCAGGAGCAGGGAGACGTCGATACCGATGAACAGACCGGGCAGCGTGTCGAAGACCATCACCCCGGCCATCGTGGCGATCGCGGCGGCGAAGTCGGGTCGCGCGGCGACGCCGTGGGCCTGGCCCAGCCGATGGGTGCAGACGCGGTAGAGCGACACCAGCGAGCGGATGCCGACGAGCTCGATCAGCGCCGCGATCACCACGCCCGCGAGCACTGCCTCGGGCAGCTTCCCGCCGGTAGCCCCGCAACGAGGGAAACAGCCGGTCCATGTCGCCCGCCCCCTCGAGAGCTTGAGGTCCTCGCCTATGTGCTTCGAGCGCTCTTCGAGTGCTCTTCCAAGGCCGACCGGTACGCGCCCGGTGCACGCCCGGTGCACGACCGGCGTGTGGCCCGGGCACCCGCCGTGCCCGCCGGAGGCGGACTCGCCGACCGCCGGGGGCCGGATCACCACGATGCCGCTCAGGGCGGGGCGGCCGGCGGGTACGGGAGCGTTGCGGCCGGCGGGGAGTCGCGATCGAGTCCGGGTCCGTCGTGCGACCGCCGCGGCTCCTCGGCACGGCCTCCCTCACGTGCTGCCGGCGTTCGGCAGCCTATCGGCGGTGGATCCTTCCGGCTGCCGGCCGTCCACGGCCCTCCGCCGTCCGGCCCAGCCCTCGTTCGCTCCGGCGGAACGGTGTGCCGCGTACGCCCGGCACTCGGGCCGGACGAGGCCCGCAGCGCCGGGAATGGGTGCCATGCCGCCCAGGCACCGGCGGCACCGGCGGCACCGGGCCGTCTCCGGCACCGGCGCCCCGGGGTGGTGGCCCCCACGTCCGGGGTGCGGCCGAGCGCGGTTGCCGGGCCCTGCCCGCGGTGATCTACTCGAGGAGAAGGTCCACCCGTTCGGAGCACCTCGCGGGACACCCCGCGAACGACCAACCCCGCGAACGACCAACCCCCACGAACGAGCACGCACGATGCGGCCCGGCCCAGTGTCCTTCGGCCGAGTGTCCCGCGGGGGCCGGGGATCGCGATCGCCAACCCTCCCAGCCCGATGCGGTCGGTCGCCGTGCTGATCAACGACAGGGAAATGGAGTTCGGAGATGACCTCTGCGGCCACGAACAACCGTCCCGCGCAACGACTGCGCCAGGAACTGTCCGGAGTGGCGTCGAGCGTCGGCCAGGCGGCGACTGCCACCGGCAGGCTCACCGCGGACGCGGTCCGCCATCCCGGAGCAACGGTCGGCCGCGCCCGCCGGGCGGCGCAGACGCTGCCGCTCATGTGGAATTCGGTGAAGCCGGTGCTGACCGGACGCATGACCGACTGGCGCCGCGAATACGCCTACACGCTGGGGGAACAGGCCTTCGTCTACGGGTTCCCGTACATCTACAACGCCCAGCTCCGCCATCGGTGGGTGGCGGAGGAGCCCGACACGGAGACGACGCCGTACGCCGCCGTCAACCACTTCTGGCACGCCGGCAAGCTGTTCGACGCCTCCGACCGGGAGGGGGTGGCTCCCAACAACGACACGCTGTACTCGTTCGCGTGGGTCGATCTGAGCACGGAACCCGTGGTCCTCTCGCATCCGGACATGGGCGACCGCTACTTCACCTTCGAACTGGTCGGCATCACCTCCGACAACTACGACTACGTGGGGCAGCGCGCCACCGGACCGAACGCCGGTGCTTTCGCCCTCGTCGGCCCGGGATGGTCGGGGGAGCTTCCCGAAGGCGTGCGCCGCACGGCGACCGCTCCCAGTCCCTGGATCCTCGTCGTCGGCCGCACCCTCGTGGAAGGCGAGGACGACCTCCCCGCCGTCCACGCACTGCAGCGTCAGTGCCGGCTGACCCCGCTGCACCTGTTCGGCGAGGAGGGAGCCACCGTCCCGGAACGCCGCGACGTGCTCGAGCCGGCCGACGCGGCGCGGGATCCGCTGGCGCCGTGGAAGACGCTGAACGCGATGCTCGCCGAGAACCCGCCACCGCAGCACCACGAGATCCTGCTCAAGCAGTTCGCGGAGATAGGTATCGGGCCCGGGCTCGACGTCGAGGCCCAGCCCCGGCCCGTCAGGGAAGCCCTGATCCGGGCCGCGGCCACCGGCCTGCCGATGCTCGAACAGCAGCTGCTCAGCGGCGACTGGGCGCAGGTGATCAACGGCTGGCGCTACCCGCCGCCGCAGATGGGGCGCTTCGGGGACGACTTCCTCAGGCGGGCGGCCGAGCAGGCGCTGGTCGGTGTCGCCGCCAACGATCCCGCGGAAGCGGTCTACCTTGTCGCCTTCCACGACGGGGGCGGTGACAAGCTGACCACCGGCCGCTTCGAACTGCGCTTCCCGGCAGGTGGGTTGCCGCCCGTCGACGCGTTCTGGTCCCTGACCGTGTACGGGGAGGACAGGAACCTGGTCCCCAACCCGCTGGGCCGCTACTCCATCGGCGACCGCACCCCGGGGCTGGTCACCGACCCCGACGGCAGCCTGACCATCCACCTGCGGCCCGGGTCACCGGGTTCCGACCGGGAGCCCAACTGGCTGCCCATACCGGAAGAGGGCGGCTGGTTCATCGGTTTGCGCATGTACCTCCCGCGCGCCGAAGTCATCGACGCCCGGTGGGAGTGCCCGCCCATCAGCCGCGTCACCTGACGCCACGCCGGGTGTGCCCGCACATGGTGAGGTCCCGCGGACGGGGGATACCGCGGGACCTCGTACTGGTAACGAGCGGGACGGCTCCCGGGTTCCGCCGGACTCGCCGAATCTCTCGGAGGGACGGGTTCAGGACGCGAAATCCGCCGGTGCGAAGTCCTCTCCGTGTGCCGTCGCCGCTGTTCACGCCGCCGCCCCGGGGGATTCGGCCAACCGCCGCCGTGAATATGCCAGGAGACTGGCCAGAAACAGATGTGGACAGTTTTGGCCACGGGACAATACTCGTTACCTGATGCAGTTGAATGGTGACCCAAAGGCACCGCCATTCACGGTACGTGGCTGCGAAAGCGGTGCCGCTCAGGCGGACAACACGGCAGCAGGGGGCGACCGTGCACGACGAGTTCCTGTGCCACGTCACGGCTTACGGAAGCTGTGACGGCCGGCGCATCGGAGTACCACTGGGCACCTACCGGGCCCCGACCCTGCCGTTGGCACTGTGGTGGCTGCGGGACCGGGCCACCTGGATAGCCGCCCGGCTCGACCTCGAACCGGGCGGCACGGTCATACCCGACCATGCCCTCGCCCCGGTGGCACCCACTGCGCCCGACGCGCCGGGAGTGCTGCGCGCCTGGTGCGCGGATGTCCGCCAGCAGCGGCTGGTGGCCGAGGAGCTGACGGCCGGTAAGCTGGTGCGGATCGCCACCAGCGACGACACGACGGAGTACGAACTGATGGCCGAGTCGGTGGACGCGCTGCGGATGCAGCGGACCATGTCCGGGCTGGCCCTTCCGGTCGCCTGACCGGTGCGGTGGGACGGTGCCGGCGGACCGCTGTGGCGTGCCCCCGCCTCAGCCGCCCCGCCGGTACGGCGGTGACGGCGCTCGCCGGGACGACCGCCGCGCTCCGCGGCGTACGGAGGCGCGCCGGTGACCAGCGCCAGGACGTGCTCCCCCTCCCGCCGGAAGACCCGCTCGGCGAGGTGTGAGCCGCCCGGCGGTCCGGCGCGGTGCGCCTGACCGCCGGGCGGCCGGTCCCGGTCCGCTCGGGGTTCGGGCCGGGAGTGAGGGGGCGTAAGCCGTCGGCCGGTCAGTCCGAGTCCCCGGTTCCCGCGCGACGCCGGCCGAGTGTGAAGGCGCCGGCGAGCACCGCAGCGCTTGCCGCGCTCCAGGCCGGCCAGGCGACGGATTCGCCCGGCCCGGATCCGTTGGGCCCGGCCGCGGCCGCCATGGAGCCGGTTCCGCCCGCGCCGCCCCCGGCGGGCGCCGACTGCGGGGCTTCGAAGGTCTGCACCTTGAGGGCGAGGTTCTTGTCCTCGGCGCTGCCCCAGGCGTACACGACATTGCTGGTGCCCTCCCGGAGCGGGAGTTCCGCGGGGCCGACGGCCACCGTGTCCGTGCCCGCCAGGACGACGTCCGCGTCGACCGTGCCCGCGTTCACCTCGGTCGTCGCCTCGGCGGGGTTCTTCAGGTCCTTGAAGACGGCCTTCCCGTCGGCGCGTACGTCGACGGCCGGGGCGGCGGCGACATGACGCACCGTGAGCCGGGACTTGCCGTCCGGCACCTCGGAGACGTCGTTGACGTAGGCATCGAGTCTCGGGGTGCCGTCCTCGGTGAGGTGCGCGACGAGACTCGCGTTGGCCCCGGCCGGGACGTCCACCTTCTTCTGGAGGGCGGGCTCGCCGTCCGGGTCGGCACCTGCCTTGAAGAGTTCGATGTCGTAGGTTCCGGGCTCCAGGGGCTGGGGGCCGGTCAGGCTGCCCGGCGCGAAGTCGGGGAGGAGTTCGTCCCCGTTGGCGTACACGTCGACGGTCAGTCCGGGAACGCCGTGGAAGACGGAGACCATGGCCCGGTCCTCGTCGGTGGCCGTCACCGCGCCGGCCGAGGTCGCGGCCGTGAGCGTGAGAACCGTGGCGCCGATGGCACTGAGTGCGAGGGTGGTGCTGCGGAGGTTCATCGTCGTACGTCCCTTCTGGTGAGCCGCCCCATCGCGGCTCTCACGGGTACTTCGTGGCGGGAGGGCCGGACGGAGGCGGTTCCGCCCGTTCTTTCGGTGGTGGTGCGTGTCGCGGGCCGCTTGGTGCGGGCCGGACCGGCTCGGAAAGTCGCATCGGCCGTGCATCGATATCGCCTCGTGC
>NZ_JAAAXQ010000479.1 GCF_009916105.1 Streptomyces sp. GC420
TCCTGGAACTGGTCGAACCGGCTCGTCGGCAGGTCCGGTCGGCGGGCGGGCGGGGGGCTTTGGTGCCGCAGGTGAAAAGCGGGGTACCGGGGTTGTCGGCGGTGTGCCACAACGTGCTGCCTCCGGCAGTCCGACCGGGTCGCGACTGCCCCGGGGGGCTGTGATCGGAACTGGGAACAAGGCACCAGGTGGTCCTTCGGCAGCGCGTCCCGGTCAGGGTGGTGTTGTCGGTGCGAACCCAGCGAGCCGTACTGCTCGGCAGACGGGAGCGGGCGCTGTTTCCCCTGGTGGAGTCGTAGGAACGCCCACATCCAGCGATTCCGGCAGGAGAAACGGGCGTAAGAATTTCACGGTTGGTGGGGCAGGTCTCGTCCGTGGGCCCTCGCGTCGACGCAAAGCCTCCAAAGACGAGCAGGAGAACACGGACCCTGAGCGGCAGGACGTCAGCACAGAAGAGACTGGTCCGGGAGCGACCGGACCTAATATCGTCCCTCCGGTCATCGACTAATCAACAGGGAAGGCTTGGAAACCAGGTGATGGCAGGCATGCTGCAGGCGCGACGGCGTTTCGGAGCGCACCCGCTGAAGTTGGGCCTGACGCGTGCCCTGATCGTGTCGAGCGTCAGTGCGCTCGTTGTCTTCGGTGGTACGCCTGCGGCCGTCGGCTCCGACATGCGGTCAAAGCTGTGGTATTTGGACGCTCTGGAAGCCGAAGAGATATGGAAGACAGCCAGGGGTGAGGGCATCACAGTCGCTGTCATTGATACCGGGGTGAACGCGGACACTCCTTCCCTCAAAGGGCAGGTCCTGAAGGGGTTCGATTTCACCGACGTCGACGGTGACGCGACGGACGATTACGGCGGCCACGGAACGACGATGGCTGAACTGATCGCTGGTACAGGCAAGGGAGACGGTATCCAGGGCCTGGCGCCGGGAGTGAAGATTCTCCCTATGAGGGTTCCTGACGAGGAATTCGCCAAAGACAAAGACGTAAACCTCTGGGGTGAAGAGGACGCCATCCGCGCCGCCGCAGACAGTGGTGCCAAGATCATCAGTCTGTCTATGGGCGGCGAGTTCTCCACCGAACGGCAGCAAGAGGCTGTCAGGTATGCCCAGAAGAAGGGTAAGTTGTTCTTTGCCTCTGTGGGCAACAATGCCAAGGACGGCAATGCGAAGGAGTACCCAGCCGCACACCCGGAGGTCGTAGGCGTCGGTGCCACCGACCGCAACGGCAAGGTGTCCGATTACTCCCAGAACGGCGACATCGTGGATCTCGCCGCTCCTGCCGACAACCTTCCGCGGTGGTGCGATGAGACCTTCCAGAGCTACTGCATGGGCGACGGTGGAACAAGTTCTGCCACTGCCATCACCTCCGCCGCCGCCGCTCTCATCTGGTCCGCGCATCCCGACTGGACTGCCAACCAGGTCCTCCGTGTCATGTTCGACACCGCCGGCCGCGACTGGCCGGATGACGAGGTCAGCAAGTACCTGGGGCATGGCCTCATCCGGCCTGCGGTCAACATCCTGGACGGTGAGGGCGATCCTGGCGACCCGGACATCAGTCCGCTGACCAACAAGCGCACGACGCCGAAAACACCGAACCCGTCCCCGTCAACCCCCGCGAAGAGCAAGGCGGGCGATGACGCAGTCGCGGCGGGCTCCGAGGAGGCGATCGCGAGCGACTCGAAGACCGGCGACGGCTCAAGCTCACTGCCGCTCATCATCGGGGGCGCCGCACTGGTGGCCGTGCTTCTAGGAGGCGCCGCGGTCACTGCCCGCAGGCGTCGTGCCTCCTGAGTCCACGGCCCCGGTGAGTACTCGCACATCCCTGCTGGCGCCCGCCCGGCGGGGATGGCGGGAAACATCTAAAGGAGAGGAAAGGCTGGTATGGCAAATCCGGACCAGAAGGTCACAGACAGTGCGCTCAAGTCACTTCAGGACGAATTGAGTGACAAGTTCGACAGGGTGAGGGCACAGGTCCAGGCCCTCCACCAGGTGATCGACAGTCTCGAAGGCGCCTGGCAGGGAATCGGCGCCGGTGCGTTCAACAAGAAGCAGACCGAGATCAACGAGCGCATGTCGCGCATCGGTAACCTGCTGCTCAACTACCAGGAAGCCATTCAGGCAGCGCGCACCATCTCGGGCAACACCGAGGACGAAGTGGCTGCGGCTCTCAATGGCGTCGATGTCGTCGGTGGCTACTCGGGTGACGCGACGGCGGAGGCCTCGGTCACGCCTTCCGCCTTCAGCAAGTACTGATCTGCAGCCTTAGTGCTGCCGTCCGGCTTCTCAGACCGGACACGTCACCAACTGGGGAGATTTCATGGCCAACAATGGCGATTCCACGGTAGTCACTTACGGCAGCCTGGACCTGGCTGCCACGGACATCAAGAAGCGGGCGGACGAGCTCAAGCGAGGGCTCGACGAGATCAAGGCCAAGATCGCCTCGATCAATGACCTCTGGAAGGGCGAGGCCCGCGAGGCGTACAACACGACCCAGGAGCGCTGGAACAGGGACGCCGAGGGAGTCCACCAGGCGCTGATGCAGATCTCGCAGGCCGTGGCGCAGGCGGCCCCGGCGTACCAGGGCGGAGACAAGAGGGCTGCCTCGAACTTCTGAGCAGCTGTCACAGCAATCATGCAGAGGGTGGGCACATGCAGGGGGTGCCCACCCTCTCAGCGTCCCCGGAGGGGCGTCACCGACATTCCGGAGATTGCTGGGTGGGTCCTTGCTCAGCAGCCTCGGCCTTCAGCCGTTCCCACTCGTCCCACGCCGCTTTTCAACCCCACCTGTGTACGCGTCGACCGGGCGGACATGCACCGGTGATCCTCGCCAACACTCACCGCTGTGTCAGCGGTATCGGATCAGCCGAAAGCCGCTTGCCGCGCCCGCGTTGAGATCTGTCACCGGATCGGCCGATCCGTCGACCACTCCCGTGCCCTGCGGGGACCTGAACCCGGTCAGCAGCAGGCCCGTCGTCTCGCGGCCGCGGCCGTCCACACGGCGAACCCAGATGAGGGCAGGCGCGCCCACGGGGAAGGCCGACAACTCGTCGAGCAGCGGACTCCAGTCGGCGTGCTCGGAGACCGACAGCGGCTGCCCCAGTTGGTTCAGCGTCCCGGGGAGCCAGATCGCGTCACCCGGACGGGGTGGCAGGCCCATGACGCGCCCGGCTCCGCGCCCTGGTTCCATGCCTGCAGCCACTGCCAGGGCTGTGAGTTGGGCAGGCAGAACGGCTCCGCGACATCCTTCGGTACGACGACGGCGGCATCGACCATGGCGTGCCGCCAGTCGCCACCGTCGAGGAATGCCTCCGTGTTGCAGGCGAAGAACCAGCCTCGCGGCATCTCGTCGGCGGGATCAGGATGGACCAGGCGCACCGGGTCGCGGTAGGTACGCCGCAGCCAGTCGTGGGCCTTCTCGCGGCCGAGGCGAAGTCGCGCGCCGGCGCCGGGTACGGGTCCGCCGCGGGGACAGCCCCGGAAGCCTCGGCAGGCGTCTGCGGACGCAGCCGTGCGAAAACCAGTTCCCGCACTCCGGCCGTGTCGAGCCGAGCCAGCCCGCCGGTCATGCTGTCCAGGAACGCCACCTGCCCGTCCTTGTTGTGCGCGTACAGCAGGTGCCCCCTCGCCTCGACGCCCCCGACGCAGCGACGTACCCAGACGACCCCTCCCGTACCGGGCCCGGTCTCCCGCACGCGTGCGATCATCTGGTCCCAGCCGGCGCACCGCAGCTGCTCCGCCCCGGGGAAGTACCGCCGCAGCAGCAGCTCCCACCAGCCGGGAGCCTCGTGCGCCGGCTGCCAGGGCAGGGCCGTGGCCTGCGCCCCGGTCATGGCGGCGGCGACGGAGACCACGCAGCTGCGGGAGTTCAGCCGCCGTGACTGAGTGGCAGCGTCCCGCGGTGCGGGCGACCGGGTGTACGCCGCCACGTCGCCCCAGGGATCGCCGGCGGCCGGGTGGAAGGACACCCCGCCGTCCTTCGGCACGACGAGGGACGCCGCGAGCATCGGGGTGCGCGGGTAGCCGGGCTGCTCGGTGGTCCGGCACGCGAACAGCCAGGTTCGAGCGTCCTCTCCGACGGGATGGGGGAGGGCGAGCTCGACAGGCCGCCATAGGTGGCGTTGAGCCAGTGCAGGGCCGCCTGCCGGGGAAGTGCGTACATGCTCAAGCCCGCTTCGGCGGCCACTCGCCGCGGGAGACGAGATCGAGGTAATCGGCCACAGGCAGGTGCGAGGGCGGGAAATGCGGGGCCGAGCCGTCCTTGGGCACGATCAGCACCTTGATGATCGGGCCGGCGAAGTCGTCACCGCTGTCGATGGCTTCCTGAGTGTCGAACCTGACGCCCCACGCCGCCGGGTGTTCGTACGACTCGTCCGGCAGCATGACGATCGTCCAGGGCCGGTCGGCGAAGGTCTTATGGAGGAAGGCGCGAGCGGCTTCGACGGCTTCGTGTTTGGAGAGCATGGCAGCGCGCCGGCGAGCCCCTTTGCGATCACGGCGAGCGCCTGCTGGGAGACGTCCAGATCGGGTTCTCGCGCGTTCAAGACCTGCCTCCGGGTTTGGCTGTTCCAGTGGGTGCGCCGAGTGCGGCCGCCGCCGGCACGACGCCCATGACCGGCGGGAAGGTCCGCCCGTCCGGGTTGCCAGCGTCGATGGCCACGCCGCACGGTCCGCCGACGGCCGGTACAACGACATCAAGGAGCCGCCGCCCCAGGACTTTCCGGTAGTTCCATTCCCGGTCGTCCTCGGACCGTGCCGTCGCGAAGCGGGCGAGCGCCTCCTCGTCGGAGAAGGCGGCGATCCAGCGGATGCCGCCGAATTCCGCCGACCACAGATGGCCGTGCTCATCCAGGGGGACGAGCAGAGCCGAGTCACGGAAGTCCTCCAGGACTTCCCTGGCCCTCAGAAGTGCCGCGCTGGGTGCACCGAGTTCGCCGATGTGACCACGCTCACCGGGTTCGCTGGCGCGACCACTTCCGCTGGCCTGATCACGTTCGCCGGTTTCGCCGGGCTCCGCGGCCGCCGGGACCGGGGCGGTCCCGGCGCCGGCGTACCCCGTCGCGTTCTCCCCGGCCGTCCGGCCCGGCGTGGCGGTCCCGGCCGTACGACCGGATGCCGCTTCCCCGTCCGCACCGTCCAGCACCGCGCCCCCGGCCCGGGGG
>NZ_JAAAXQ010000047.1 GCF_009916105.1 Streptomyces sp. GC420
GCGGAGGGCGGAGGGCCAGTGAAGCGGGAGCACCTTGCAGAGCGGCTCGAATCCGGCTCGTCCGTAGATCGCAGGAACTCAGATCTGGTTCAGGCCGCCGTCGACGTACAGGCTCGAACCGGTGATGAAGCTGCTCTGCTCGGAGGCGAGGAAGGCGACGGCGGCGGCGATCTCCTCAGAGCGCCCGAGGCGGCCCAGCGGCACCTGTGCCGCCAGTTGCCGCCTGAGGCCGGCGGCCTGCTCCGGGTCGGGGGCGAGCCCGGACAGACCAGGGGTGTCGGTCGGGCCCGGCGTGATGGTGTTGACCCGGATGCCGCGTCCCTTGAGTTCGTTGGCCCAGGTCCTGGCGAACGATCGGGTGGCGGCCTTGGTTGCCGCGTACACGCCGAACGCCTCCGTGCCGACGTCCACGTTGGTGGAGCCGTTCAAGATCACCGAGGCGCCGTCGTTGAGCAGGGGCAGCGCCTTCTGGACGGTGAAGAGCGTGCCCCGGGCGTTGATGCCGAAGAGGGTGTCGAAGTGCTCTTCGGTGATCTGCTCGAGCGTCGCGAACTCGGCGACGGAGGCGTTCGCGAACAGTACGTCCAGGCCCCGGCCCCGGCTGCGGATCGTCTCGTAGAGGCGGTCCAGGTCGGCCAGGTTCGCGATGTCGCCGATCACCGCGGTGGCCGCTGAACCGATCGCCTCGACGGCCGCGTCGAGTTCGGTCTTGCGCCGGCCGGTGATGAATACGTGTGCCCCCTCGGCCGCCAGCCGTACGGCGCTGGCCAGGCCGATTCCGCTGCCGCCGCCGGTGACGAGAGCGGTCTTGCCCTCAAGCAGTCCCATGTGAACCTCCTCCGGGTTCTGCATCGATCGATGCAGAACTCGAACGGTAGCACTTCTGTATCGATCGATGCGGAAGGGGTAGGCTGCGGGGGTGGGTACCAAACAGAGCGGCCCCGTCGGCCGACCGCGAGGCTTCGACGCCGACGAAGCCCTCGAGCGCGCCATGCTGGTCTTCTGGGAGCACGGCTACGAAGGGGCGAGCCTGGCCGCCCTGACGGGCGCGATGGGCATCTCCACCACCAGCATGTACGCAGCCTTCGGCAACAAGGAGGAACTGTTCCGCAAGGCCCTGGAGCGCTACACCGAGGGCCCGAGCGCATACCTGGCCCGGGCCCTGGAGGAGCCGACCGCCCTCGGCGTCGCCACCGCGGTCCTGGCCGGCACCGTCCAAACCACCACCCGCCCGAGCCGTCCCCACGGGTGCCTGGGTGTCCAGGGCGCCCTGGCCACCAGCGACCCCGGGCGCGGCGTCCGTGACCTTCTCGCTGCCTGGCGCAACAACGGCTGCTCCCGCCTCCAACAGCGGTTCCAGCAGGCCGTCGACGAAGGCGACCTGCCTCCCGAGACCGATCCGGGGCTGCTGGCCCGCTACGTCACCACCTTGGCGTTCGGCATCGCCGTGCAGGCCGCGAGCGGTGTCACCCGCGACGAACTCCGGGCGACGGCCGACGCCGCCCTGCGCAACTGGCCGCTCACCTGAATCCCCCGGCACTCGGAGGAACCGCAGCGTTTGATTGCGAAGGCCGTGTTCGCGTGAGACCGAGCGTGCCCTGTGCTGCGGCAGGGGACCCTGCCGCCACAGAGGCCGGCCGGGGCGGCGGAATCGCTCGTCATGGTGGCCGATTGCGCAGGATTCGACAGCGGTGCCGGTCGTCGGCGGCCCGCACCGCCTGGGTGGCGGCAGGCTCGTTCCGTATCCCGCAGCACATGACCGCGACCGGAGGGCCCCGCCATGTCACTCACTGACTGCCAGTTGCTCAAGCCGATGACCGAAGCCGCCCACGCCGTCGGCGTACTGCTGCGCGCACTTGACCTCCCTTCCGGGCCGGCCCGGGACCGGGACGAGCTACTGCACCGCTTCGCGGCCGTCGACGAGCCCGCGCTGGCCCTGTTGCGCGAGCGCCTCGGCCCGCTGCTGCCCGGCGCCGTGTGGGCCGACGAGCTGGATGTCCGGCTGCCCGAGCACGGGGAGATGTGGGTGGCCGACGCTGTGGACGGCGCGGTGCAGCTCCTTCAAGGGCTCCCGCAGTGGTGCGTCTCCCTCACCCTCGTGCGGGAGCGCCGGGCGGTGGCCACGGTGCTGCACAACCCGCTGCTCGGCGAGACCTGCACCGCGGCTTTCGGCGGCGGCGCCCGGCGCGACGGCAGGCTGATGCGCCCCTCCGTCAAGCGCTCGCTCGACGCCGCCCTGCTCGGCACCAGCCAGCCGCCGGGGGTCGCCCGTGAGCCCGAGGCCGTAAGGGGCGCCGGCCGGTCGCTGAGCGCCCTGCTCCCGAAGGTGGGCGCGGTCCGCAACCTCGGCGCCACCTCCTGGCAGATCGCCGACACCGCGGCCGGCCGGCTGGACGGCTTCTGGCAGTACGGCACCGACGACGCCAACCTGATGGGCCCCGCCCTGATCGCCGCGGAGGCCGGCCTGGCCGTCACCGATCTCGCCGGACGGCCGTGGCGGGCGGGCGCCGACGGCTTCCTCGCCGCGCCGCGGCCGCTGCATTCCCTCGTCCTGGCCACGATCCGCGACTGACGGTGAGACTGACGGTGAGGACGTTCGTGAGCGTCTCCCGGCGGGGGCCGACCCGGCGGCCGACCGACCTCGGGTCCTCAACGGGATCTGTCGACCTTGGCCGGGAGACGCTCGTGTGCATTCACCGAGCGGGCTCGCGTGACTTCATGAGAGCCCGGCCAGAGGCCCCATCACTGTCTTGTCCGACTGCGCCACACTGCACGGTGTGAAGCACAGCGAAGTCAACCACGGCGGCGCCCTCGGCTCCTGTGACGCAGACGTCCTGTCGGTCGCCGACCAGCGCCTGGTCGCCGCCCTGCAGTGCGACGGCCGGACGGCCGCAGAGCGGCTGGCGAACGTACTCGGCATGAGCACACGCGAGGTGCACCGGCGGCTGCGGACACTGACCCGCCAGGGAACCGTCCGCATCCGCGGCCGCCTGGCGCAGCCCCGGGACCTGGGAGCGGTGCAACTCCGCATCCGCGTGCTGCGCGGCAGGCTCGAGCAGATCGCCGCGGTACTCGCTGCCCGGGAGGACATTCCGTTCCTGGATGTGTCCGCTGCGGGGGACGAGATCCACGCCATCCAGTTCACCCGCGGGTCCACCCCGCGCAACCGCCTGCTCTTCCAGCAACTGCCCGCCACCAGCGCCGTCACCTCGGTGGAGGCGCAGACAGTGCTGCACGTCTTCCGCCAGGCCCACGAGTGGCGGCTCGACGTGCTCGACCCGGCCGAGCGGCAGGCGCTCACCCCGCCACCCGCCGCCACGTCGGGGCGGGAGCCGGACGAGACCGACCGGGCCGTCGCCGCCGCCCTGGCCGAGGACGGCCGGTTGTCCGCGTCGGTTGTCGCCGAGTGCACCGGCCACCCGGCCTCAACGGTCCGTCGGCGGCTGGCCGCGCTGCTTGCCGAGGGCCTGCTGCGCACGGAGGTCGTGGTCGATCCCCGGTGCCTGGGCCTGCACGTCGACGCCAATCTGTGGCTGCAGCTCCCGCCCGACCGGCTGGACGCGGCCGGCCGGACCCTCGCCGCGCACCCGGCCGTGCACGGCGCACTGGCCGGCACCGGGCGCAGCAACCTCTCCCTTGCGCTGTGGGTGCCGGACACCGCAGCCCTGTACCGCTTCATCAGTGAGGACCTCACCGGCCTGGGCATCACCGCCGCCGAGACCTTCCTGGTCGGCCGCGCCGTCAAACGCCCCGGTTGAGTGGCCCGCGAACGTGCTTCGGCGCGCGAGGAGTTCGCCTCCACGACGCATCTCAGCAGTTACTCCTCCTCGTCGGGGCGCAGGCGCAGGGCCCTGGCGAGCGCGTGAGCATTTCGGTGGAGGCGGACCTCGCCCGGCCCTGTTCGAGGCGGACGGCGTAATCCACGCCGGCGCCCGCCGGCGCGGCGAGTTCCTCACGTCGCAGTCCCGGCACCCGGCGGTGGCCGGACGTCGGCATGCCGACCTGCTCGGCGCTGACCCTGGCACGGCAGGCCCGCAGGTCCTCGCCCAGTTCAGTCACGGTGGCGGCCTTCCTCGGTCCTCAGGGCTGCTGGGGGCATCTAGATCAGGCGTTCCTCGGTGTGCGACAGGGCCGCCCCGCCGCCGCGCACCAGAGCGGCATCGATTCGCGCAGGCCCTCGCGGTTGCCCAGGACATGGTTGGGGATGGTGGTCTTGCCCAGTCTGTCTTGCCCGCGCCGAGGAATCCGGACAGGACCGTGACGGGCAGTCGGTCGGAAGGCATGGACGGTCAGCTTTCGGGGTGAAGCAGACCGCGCTCGTACGCCTTCACCAGCCGTTGGGGCACGCGGTACGGGACGCCGTCGACGGTGATCGGGACGAGCGCCGGTGCGGCCGCCTTCCACTGGGCGCGGCGGTGGCGGGTGTTGCTCCGGGACATCTTCCGCTTGGGAACGGCCATGTGATCCTCCTGATCGGGTGGGCAGGCAGACGCTACATGAAAATGAATCCCATTAACAATTTCAGGGTCGGGCCCCGCTGAGCAGGAGACCACCGTGCGTGTCTATTCGGGGCGCTGCCCGGTCCGCCCCGCTCGTTCGGCCTCGGCGCGCAGCCTCGCCGCCCGTTCGGCCGGGTCGTAGTCCGGTCCGACGCCCTCGACCACTACCACGTCGCCCTCGATGTGATCGGTACGCAGCGGCAGGATGTCCTGGTAAGGGGGCGAGTCGTACCAGGCACGGGCCTCCGCCAGGCCGGGGAACTCGATCAGCACCATGCTGCCGGGCCACGCCCCCTCCAGTACCTCGGCCGGCGGGCCATGGATGACGAAGCGACCCGCGAAGGGCTCAAGGGTGGCCTGGATGCGCTCCAGGTACTCGACGATGTCGGCGTGGTGCCGACGGCTGCGGAGATGAGCGAAACCATAAGCGGGCACGGTCGGGCTCCTTCGTTCCGGCTCCGGCTCGTCCCGGAGCGGGGGCGGTGACCAGACCGTAGGTCGGAGTCGACCGGGGCGGCGATTACCTCGCGGGTAGTTGCCCCGACCCGTTCGACGTCGAGACATCGGCCGGCCTGCCGCGTCCTGTCCGGCGAACCGCCAAGCCCTCCGAGCACGACGGCGGGCCTGGTGCAACTCGCACACCGGGCCCACTGACCCGCGTCGGGATGGCGGTTGGACTCCCAACCGGCTGCCCGCATCCCTCTACGCGAGCTCAGGGGGACGCAGGTCGGTCGACCGCGGTGTCAGACCAGTTCGTTCTTGTAGAAGATGCTGGAGCGCCGGTCGCCCTCCTCGCCGGAGGCGAAGCCCAGGAAGAGGCGGGACTCGCCCGCGTCGGTGCGGTAGATGGCGAGCCCTTCGGGCTCCCGGAAGGTCAGGGTGGAACCCGCCTTGGTGAGGTCGGTCCCTGGGCGATGGCGCCGGCGGTGTACTTGATGCAGGAGAGCTTGGAGCCGTAGCCGTTTGCGTTGGCATCGGTCTCGATCCACAGGTGGCTGGTGCCGCCGCTCGGGCGGACGCCGAATGCGACGCCGTGGCCGAAGCCGTTGAGGTGCATGTACGAGACGTAGTTGCCGGCGAAGTCGAGCCGGCTGATGCACAGGTCGCCCGCCTCCTCGGCGCTGCCGGCCCGCTTGGCGGCGACGAACAGCCGCTTGTTGACCGAGTCGAAGGCGAAGCTCTGCTGGACGCGCTTGCTGTGCAGGACCTTGCTGCGGAACAGGTCGTAGGACGGCTGCGACAGGTCGAACCGCGGGGTCGCGCTCACCGCTGCGGACGCGTTCTGGGCGCCGTATCCGAGACCGAGCGCGGCGAGCCCACACCCGCGCCGGTGCGCAGCAGACCTTGACGGGTGAGGGACATGGGCGAGTTGTGTTCCATGGCACATCTCCTGGATAGAACGGCGAACGAAGTCAAGGACTTTACGCATGGAACGCGGCGAAGTCCTCAGCGTTCAGAGGTGACACCACCCTGGAGGCCCGGTGCCCGGTGCCCGGTGCTCACGCCCCCGGGCGCCGGACACCGGGCGCATGCGCGTGCTCAGAGATCGACCGGTGACGCGTCGTCGCCGAGCCGCGGGAGGACGTGCGTCATCAGGCGCTCTTCCAGGACGGACGCGTAGATGGCGGCCCGGGTGGCGGCGGGGTGGCTCGGTGGCCAGATCCCCCGGCGGAAGACGCAGCGGCGACCGCGGAAGAACACCACGGTCGTGGCGGCGACGACCACGTTGCCCTCCGCGCCGGGGACGACTTCGCAGGTGAGTGACTCCATTTCGGCGCCCCGCCGTTCGCAGAGATCTTGGACGGCCCGGCGGGCGGACCCCAGGAACACGTCCGCGTATTCCTGTGGTCCGCCCCAACCGGTGGAGTCGTCAGCCACCGCAGTTGTGCATCGCGCTGTTGGCCGAGGCCAGGACGACCTCACCGCCGTCGGCGGGAAGGACGAGGTGCACGCCGTTGACCTTGAGGCCGGCGTCGGCGCCGGCCGATGGCAGTTGTTCGTTCACGATGAGTCGGCCACCTCCGACGAGCGGGATCTCCGTGTTCGGATCACCCGACACGGTGACCGGAACTCCCGCGATCTTCAGGGTGAGTGTGGTGCTGCCCGTGGCCTTGCCGCACTCGCTGCCGGACGTCGCGGTGAGCCCGGACACCTCGATGAGCGGCACACCGGGCAGCCCGATGCGTGCCTGGGCCACGGTCGAGGTCGCCGTGACGTTGCCGGGGGCGAGTGCCGTGGTGACCTTGGGGCACAGCTTCTGCACGGCCAGCAGGGGCGAGGTGTACTCGGCCGAGCAAGGGGTGTCGGTCGTGGTCGCGTCCGCCGTGCGGACGTTTCCCGTGTCGGGCTGGGGATCGATCTCCAGCAGCGGTACGCCGATGAGGTCGACGTGCGCCTGGACGCCGTAGGCACGGCCTGTCGCGTACTGGAGCTTCAACTGCGCGGAGGCGTCCGAGGCCAGGTAACCGGCGTCACCGGCGAAGGATGCGCGCAGCGGGACGGTGGCGGAGTCGGTCAGCGGCTGGTCCACCGACGCGACGGTGCAGGTAGCGTTCCCGCTGCCGCTCGTCGTTCCGCTGCACGTCTGTCGGTCTTCACCGGTGCCGAGGACGAAGCGCACACTGCGCCCAGGCACTGCGTCTCCGTGGAAGTCGGTGAGCTTGGCGGCCAGCTGGGCCGGGGTGCCGTTGGCGAGGTGCCGTACGCCGGTGTAGTCGAGTTCGGTCGGTGAGGTCAGGCCCAGTTCGGCGGAGGTGCTGGACGGGTTGTAGTCGTCATCGCCGCCGAAGGTGACGGCGACGGGTACGGCGTTCGACGTCCCCTGCGGTTGGTCGACCGAGTCGATGGTGCAGGTCGCCGTGCCCGATGCCGTGGTGGTGCCGGAGCACGTCTGCTGTGCGTCCCCCGTGCCCAGGGCGAACCGCACGGCGCGGCCGTTGACCGGCGTTCCGAAGTTGTTGGTGAGCATCGCCGAGAGGCGGGCCGGTGATCCGTTCACCGCGCTGTCGGCACCGGTGTAGGTGAGGGCGGTGTCGACCTTGTGGGGCTGCTCCGGACCGGGACAGTCGGCGGCCTGGAAGCAGGGCAGGAAGTAGTAGGCGGTGATGATCCCGAAGGGCCTTCCGTCGCCCGAGCGCGGGTCGTTGTGGGTGACGTACACCACGACGAGGCTGGCGTCCGTGTTGGTGCAGATCACCCGGTTGTCCGGGGCCGGAACGCAGAAGCCCTCGGTGCCGACGGTCTCCTGGATGTCCTCGTGGTCGGGCACCACACCGTGTTCCAGGATGTGCCGCCTGCCGAACCCGTCCACGGGAGGCTCACACTGAGGGCTCTTGCAGTCGTTCTGCCCTTCACGTAACGGGATGTCGTTGCCCAACACGCCCTGGAAGGTGTCGACAACGGTCCAGTCGATCATGTTCGGATTCGGATCGCCGGGATCGGCGGTTGCGGTGGCGGGTGCGACGAGAGCACCCAGCAGGCCCAGGAGCAGGGCGAGTACGGCTGATGGCAGATGTCGGCGGGCCCGGCTGTACGCCGGGGCACGCGTGGGCGTGCGCGGACGACCGTGAAGAAGCGGCACGGAATCCCCTCCTTGTGACCGGGCCGCCCGGTGACGGCCCGGCGCCCCCGTGACGTCCTGACCACCACGGGACACCCACCCTGCCGTCCGGCAAGGGCCGTGACAAACAGTTGCCGCGCTACGGCGAGTCCTGTCGGCGCGGGGTTGGACACCGTCTTCCTGAGGGACGCGTCAGCCGGCGCTCGGCCCGTGAGCGGCGTTCTCCCGCTCCCGCGTGGCCGTGACCGAGGAGGTGTACCGGAGGCAGCTCGGACCGGTGATTCCGACCGGCGCCGTGTTCATGGACGGCATGTCGGCACCGATCCGCAGCGGCTGAGCGGCCGGTTGCGCATTTTCAGTGGCCTTGGAGGGCGCCTGGGATCTGTAGTGCTGGGTCTCGAATTCCTCGGGTGGGAGGTAGTCCAGGGCGCGCTCTCGCGACCACCCAGGCGCCCGACTCGCAAGCACATCCGGGCCTTGAGCTGGTGTTCAACTATCGAAGTGGTGGTACTTGATCCCGGAACCTCTTCCTCCCGAGTGAGCAACGCGGATCGGTGCTGCTGACGGCGGGGCGTGGCAACTGGGCGCGGGCACTGTCCCCCGTGGACCCGTGGACCCGTGGACCCGTGGACCCGTGGCTGACGCTGACCTGTCCTGCTGCTGAGCCGCCGTAATGTCTACATCGGACCCCTTCGCGTGACGCTCAGCGCCCAGCGGTATAGATCGGGGACGCGGAACGACCGGGCCTCGTCGTCGGTCTCGTTGAGCGTGATGAGGCCGGCCTCCCTGGCCAGGGTGATCAAGTCCTCGGGGGTCTCGGCAAGGGCGTCGCGAAGTGTCTCCTCGCCGATGGGTGTGCGGCCGTAGTCCTTGAGGGCATCGGCTACCGCCCGGAGTTCCTGGAACTCCTCATCCAGCAGGGCCGACAAGGCAGGTTCGCTCACCCGCTCCAGGCTGAGGGCGAGGCTGCGAGGGCGCAGGACCGAGCGGTCGTAGGCGCTGCGCTTCTCCTCCTCCCGTTCCCAGTCCAGTGCGGCGGCGAACAACTGCAACAACGATCGGGGGGAATGGTCGCCGTTGCCGTCCGCGAGGCGGTTCCAGACCCAGTTGGACGTGAAGGCGGTGCGTTCGCCTCGCATGCGCTCGCCGACGAGTGAACTCCAAGCCATGTCGACCTGCTCGGGGGTCCAAGAGGCGACGTCAGTCTCCACGAGGGACTTGTCGGCGGTGCGGAGGATGTCCCGGAAGGCGGCTGCGTGGACAGCGCGCTTAAGGACGACCTTGAAGTATTCGCGCTGGTCCTCCCACTGGAGCCTACGGGACAGACCGTAGAAGTGACTCTTGTTCTCGAAGCGGAGACTGCTCCAGATATCCTGGCGCACGAAGATTTTGAGGCGGATTCTGCTGAACTTGGGGGCGAGGTCGGCCTGCTTTGCCAGGAGGCCGGCGATGGCATTGGAGCGGCGCCTGCGTTGGATGGGCGTGTTGCCGAATGCGGTGTCGAGTCCGTCGAAGAGCAGGAGGAGCTGACTTCCGTTGGCGTCGACCTTGCGCAGCCAGTCGACGCAACGGAGGGCACCCATCGGGTCCCGCAAGACTTCTAGGACGGCCTGGGTGGCGGCGAAGTCTCCCGGTTCGAGATTCTGCATTGCGGGATGGGGTGCTCCGGCGTCGTCCGCAGCGCCTTCGGTGCCGTGCACGGCCAGGGTGATCAGGATCTGCCAAAAGGTGCCCCAGTCCTGGCCGCTCGTGGCGAGGTGCTGGTCAATGGCGTCGTAGTTGTCCGGGCCGAAGGACCAGTCCGGGCGGTCACGGAAGCTGGGGGTCGTGACCGCGACGGGAGTCCATCCCGACAACTCGCCTGCAGCTAGCCACCGGAACAGTGCGGTTTTGCCTGTGCCCTTACGGCCCAGGATGAGGGGGGTATCAGGGTCGGCCGTCTCGCTCACCTGACGAGTGACGACGTAATCCTGGAGGAACTGCTCGCTGTCCAACTCCTCTGCCGTGCCGGTGGAGAAGGACAATTGTGCCAGTGCGGCGGCTTTGCTCTCCGAGGTCTGGCTCTGCAAGCGGCGCTTCGGGGCGGGCTCTGGGACGATCTGCAGGATCCAGTCGGCAATGCGGGCATAAGGGGCGAGGCGGATGCTGTCGGAGGTGACTGTGTCCGAGAAGGAGACCTCGGCGTTATAGGGGACGACGTGAGTGATCTCTTCCGCGGTCAGCATGGGAGCACCATGGCGGGATTCGTTAAAGGGCTCCAGCCACTTGTCGATCCAGGACTTCGCCCGGTCTGCGAGCCTTGGGGCGCTCTGGCCCGGGGGCATCGGGGACACGACGAACCGGGGCTCGGGCGTCAAGGGAAGGGGTGCCTGGCGGCGGGTGGTCGAGCTGAGCAGTGCACCCGTCAGCAGTTCGGTGCCGTTCCGGGCCTGGCTGTGGGGGTGGAAGCAGACCACGGCCATGTCGGAGACATCGAAGAGAAGCGGGGCCGCCACAGGGCTGACACCGGTGCGGGAGTCGATGAGTACCACGTCCGGGCGGAGCGTGGAGTCCCGAGCGTCGTCGATGAGCCGGTGCAGCGCGTTGACACGTTCGCGATACCAGATCTCCGGCTCCAGGGAACGGAGCCGGGCAGCGTACGTGCTGTCGATCCGGCCGGCGGGCATACAGAACAAGCGGCCGTTGTCGTCGATTGGGACAACGTGGTCCAAAATCGAAGGGTCCTCCCCGAACTCGTAGGCGAGAAGGGCCGTGACCACTCCGAGGTCGGACTGGCTCTCCTGGGAGATGCCGAAAAGGGTGTCGAGGCCGGGGGCTTCGAGGTCCATGTCGATGCAGAGGACCTTCAGACCGTGCTCGGAAGTGAGTCGGCGAGCTACGGCCGCCAGGGCTGTACTGCGTCCGACACCGCCCTTGAGGCTGTAGAAGGTTACAACCGGGGCGGAGTCGAGGTCCTGGTCGAGGTCACTGGCAAACGTGATCTGTGTCGGCGTGGCCTCCTCGTCCTCGACGCGGTCTAGCGCGGTGGACCAGGCGGGCGCAGGAGTGGCTGTAGTTGCCAGATCGCCGTACCACGGTGCTTCGGACTCCGTGAGCAACTCCCAGGTATGGATTTGACCGGCGATCCGAGGAGGCACGTGCCCTTGGAATCTGGCACGGCGGTCCGCTTCGGGGAGCGAGGCAAAATGCTCGGAGACGACACGCACGACGAAGCCCCCGGCGTCCGGAACGACACTGATGTCGGAGCCGGGGAGTGCAGTCTGGACGGCTTGAACGACGGCCCGCGTCACATCGTCCTCTGGCATGGCGTCCAGCCTCTCATTCACCGTTGCCCCCTTCCGCGGCTCCGCCCTCGGGAGCCAGCCTGTCTGACGCGTGTCGCCACCCAACCTGCCAGGTGCTGGCCTCCTCGGAGCAGGTCTTCGGCGTCGACACCCGCAGGAAGGGCGACCTTGTAGCGGAGTTCCGTGTCCCAGTGGTCGATGAACAGGGAGGCGTGGCCATAGGGCTTGGTGAACCCGGCACTCGTCCATAAGCCGCGGAGGTTGTGACCCTCGCGACCGCTGCGAGGGAAGGGGATGCCGTTCAGATGCAGGAAGTGCTTGAGCCGACACTCCACGACGTAGCCAGCCAGGTAGACGGCGCCAAGACTCTTCTTCGACTCGGCGAGCACCTGCACTTCAGCGGCCCGTAGGTTCGCCACTTCGTTGAAGTCGCTCATCCCGCCCCCTCTCCCCTGGCTACGCTGGGTGATAATACGCGCACGCCGCGAGTTCGTCAGGTGAACGGACCCTTGACCAGTTCCCCTTGCTTGCGGAAGGGCGGAAGGCGCGAGTTCCGAGGGGTCTCTCCCCTTGGCGCGTCTTGGAGGCCGGCCCGAATCTTGGGGGCGGTCTGTGGCTCTCAGTTGATCACCGCCCTCAAAACTCGGCTCCCAAATGGCTCCCCAAACGACCCCCACAACCACTCAGGGGCCTGACCCGCTTTCGCGGATCAGGCCCCTGACCTGGTACTTGGCTGTCGGGGGTGGCGGGATTTGAACCCACGACCTCTTCGTCCCGAATTAGGGAGGCGGTGTAACCGGCCCAGGGCCCGCACCCCTCTGACCTGCACCGTGACACTGCAAACGCCCAGGTCAGGGGCGTGAGTTCAAGGCTCCCGACCCGCAACGCTGCATCTGGCCAACCCCTGGAACACCTCTCGCACACCCCTCACTTCTTCGAGATCACACCCAGTTCACACCCAGAATCAGCAGAAGTACCCCAGACGTACGCCCAGGTCAGCGCGCATGCAACGCTACCTCCCACACCCCGGGCGCCGCCCCCAGGACTGGGCGCCACACCCGGAATCCGGGGAGCCCCCAGCGGGCCCGTACGCGAAGGGCTGCGTTTCACCGATGCCGACGGCATGCGCCTTACCTGCTTTGCCACCAACACGGCGGCGAGGCGATCGCCGCCCTCGAACTGCTCCACCGCCAGCGGGCCCGCGCCGAGGACCGCATCCGCGCCGCCCGCGCCACCGGCCTGCGCAACCTCCCCCTCCATGAAGTACCGCCTGACGCAGGCAAGTTCGGGCGTGGCCACGTGTGCCACGAAGGACGACCGCTTCGGCTGCAGCCTCTCCGCCGGTGACACCGACGCCGACGGCTACCCGGACCTGGCTGTCGGCGTACCGGACGAGAAGGTCGGCTCGAAGACGAACGCGGGCGGCGTCCACGTCCTGCGCGGCGGCACCTCCGGCCTGACCGGCACGAACTCCCGGTTGGTTCACCCGGGCCACGGCCGGCGTCTCGGGCAGCCCGGGTGAGTACGACACCTTCGGCTACCTCGTCCGCCTGCGCGACATCGGCCGCGACGGCGACAGGGACCTGCTGGTGTCGGGCAACCACTACGGCCCGAGCGTCCTGCTGCCCGGAACGCGCTCCGGCATCACGGCGACCGGTGCCGAGGAGACCGACGTGGTGGCGGCGTTCCCGCAGTAACCAGCTACTGGGCGGATCGGCGACGGCGGCGAAAGCCTCCGCTGGGCCCGTTCGTGCTGCGGCTCCTACACGCGCAGCGCGGCCGATGTCCCGGCTGCGGCACACTGCTGCTGCATGCCGATCACGAGCCGCAAAATCCCACCGAGTGGGAGCAGTGGCTCACCGCCGTCCGCAAGGCGATCCGCCGCACGGCGCTCGCCAGCGAGGACGGCAGCCCTCCGGACAACACCGCACGCTGCCTCATGCGCGCCCACTGCGCGCGACGGAAACCCGCCCGCGCATCGGGACCAGCAGTTCTGCCTGCCCGCGAGCCCTCGGGGCTTGCTTGAGCCGTGTGCCTGGAAAACGGGCAAGCACGGTTCTGAGGGGGCCTCGGCCCGGCAACGGGCCGGGGCTACCCGACAACACCGCCGCCGATCACATTCGAGTGCTGTCCGATGCGCTGGCCCAGATCCCCGGCCAGTCGAGCGCGAAGATCCTGGTCCGCGTCGACGGCGCCGGGGCCACCCACGAGCTCCTCGACCACCTCGTCGCGCTGAGCACCCGGCGCCGCACCGTGGGCTTCACCACGGGTTGGACGATCACAGAGACGGATGAGAAGGCCATCGCCAAGCTGCAAGCAGAACGGCGAGGTCCAGGAGGACTACTTCGTCGCGAAGTCGACCGGTCTGAACACCCGGCCCGGCTGGATCAAGGGCATGCGTCTGATCGTCCGCCGGGTCAAACCCTCAGGACGGCACGCCAAGGACCTGACCGCCTTCGAGAAGAAGACCAGCTGGAAGTACTTCATCACCGCCACCAACATCTCCAAGATGACCCGCATCCCCGGCTCCCACCAGGCGCAATGGATCGACGCCCTCGCCCGGCACCAGGCCGTGGTCGAGGATCAGGTGAGAACGAACAAGGCCCTCGGCCTGCGCAATCTCCCCTCGAAGTCCTACGCGATCAACGAGAGTTGGATGCTCACCGCGAACCTCGCGGCCGACCTCGACGCCTGGCTCCGCCTCCTCACCCTGCACGACGAGCCCGATCTGGCCAACGCGGAACCGGACACCATGCGCTTTCGGCTCCACCACCTGCCCGCCAGGCTCAACCGACACGCCCGCCGCCGCTGGCTCCGCATCGAGCGCACCTGGCCCTGGGCGCAGGCGTTCACCACAGCCTGGAGCAGGATCACCGACCTCCCGGCCGTCACCTGACTGCCGGCTCCCGCCCCGACGACGACCAGAACGGAGGAAACCCGCACCACCCCCGGGAGACGTGGAACCCCGGCGAAGCCGCAGCATCACGCGACGGCCCCGAACCCCCACCACGGGAACAAACCAGGGCGAACCAACAACCTCACTGACGCGACATCACCGCTGACGGATCGAGGTCAACTCCCTCAAGATCCACCAGGAACGGCAGCAGGAAGAACGCCAGGCGGCCGGAACGAGCTGGACGGACAACGGCCTCGTCTTCACCACCCCGCAGGGCAGGCCGCTCGACCCCACCAACGTCACCCGCCGCTTCCGACGCCTCCTCCAGAGCGCAGGGCTCCGCCCGATCCGCTTCCACGACATCCGGCACTCGACCGCGACCCTGCTCCTGGAACAGAGCGTCGACCTTGTCGTGATCAGGGAACTCCTCGGCCACGCCCACATCGGCGTCACTGTCGGCGTGTATGCCCACGTCCGCCTCCGACTCCAGCGGGACGCCATCGACACCCTCAGCGACGCTCTCAGCCAGAGCGACGACGACCCCGACGACCCACCCGCCACAGCCGTCGTCCGCTAACGTTACCGTCACCGTTGCCGTCAACCGGCACGAGAGCCCCACCGATCTCACATCGGCGGGGCTCTCGCATTGATCTCAGTGGACGCCCAGGAACGTCCTACATTGGGGACATCGGAAGCAAATCGCATTCGCCACCAATTAGCTCGAACAGATTCTGGCTAATCGCTGACTCCCCGATCCCAGGACAGTTCCAAATCTGACTTTGCAGCCGCAGACGCCACCCGCAGCTCTTCCCATTCGACGGCCTCTTCGAGTGCACTCTCAGTCCAAATTTCCTCGGGGCCCTCACTTACGGAATTGACGCTTTCGCCGACCGCCTGAAGCAAACGATAATCCTCGCCACTCAGCGAACCGTCAGCCACTCTGGCGCGAGCCACGTGCAGCAAGTCGTCGAATTGAAGCAACATTTCGTCTGCTCCCACCCCCGACGTCTGCAAGTACTGCAATTGTCTTTCGGGCTCCGCGCTGAGCAGGTCCAGCACGGAGATGGCCCACCGCCGAAAGTCCGTCAACTTCCGATCGTCGGTCATCGAATGATTCCTCCCAGATCCCCTTCAGGACCCACGACTCTCCAGTAGGCACCCTCACCATGATGGCCGCCTCCAGGATTCCATCTGAGCATCCTTCCAGTCGGGTCTCCGCGACCTGTATATTCGCGAATTACCCAACCGCCGCCAGCATTCTTACCTCTACCTAGGCCCTCTTCGACCCACCCCTTCCGACCTGCAAAGAATGGGCGAACTTGGTCCGGTGTGACGCCACCGCTGAGGGCCGATGGGGTATCGAAGATGTCATCTGCCGAACGAATCCCTGGAAGCTGGCCAGCCTCCCCGGCGAGCTGCCTGCGCAAACGCTCAGCATCGGCGGCACTTGTGGAGCAACTGGAACAATCGTCCGCCAGACGGGCGAGCGTTCCGCTGACCGACTTCCCCGTGGCTGCCACTTCGCCGGCGACCACCCTTGCCGTCGCTCTGTTCCATCCGATGCCGACAAGATAGAGAACGTCTGTGACGATTGCCTCTACGCAGTCACCCTTACCCGTGAGGCAGTTGATGTTGGCCTGCACTCCGAATGGATCGTTCCCGGCGGGTTCCAGCAGGCCGGCTTTGTTTGCCGTGGAGCAGAACGCCCCATAGTTTTTGACGCTGGGATCGTTCCCTTGGCATACGCCCACTGCCCAGTCGTGCAGTGCCTCGTCGTACGTTTTGCCGAAGATCATTGCTCCCCTGGCTGTCAGGTCTTCTGCAGTGGGGATGGGAACGTTGTTGATGATGATACGGCCCGATGGGCTTCCGGAACTATCGATGGGTGCTGTGCCGCCGCCTCCAGCGGTGTTGCTGGGGGTGCTGCCGGAGCCCGGGTAGTCGTTGAGGGCTTCGTCGGTGGGTTCGTGTCCGGGGGTGGTGTTCAGGCAGCTGGTGCAGTTGCGTGACGGGCAGTCGATTTCGGCGCACAGGCCGGTCGGGTCGGCGCTGGTGACCGGGTTGTTACTGGCGTAGGAGTAGCCGTTCAGGCTTTGCGGGGCATCGGGGGTGAGGAGCGGGTCGACGCTGATGAATTGTCCGACGGCTGGGTCGTATTCGCGGGCGCCGATGTGGGTCAGGCCGGTGGTGGCGTCTGCTGTCTTGCCGAGGAAGCCCTTGTCGTCGGGCCAGGCGGGGCCGGCGGGGGTGCCGCGTTCCGCTCCGAAGGGGGTCGTGTATCGCTTGGTGACTGCCTGGGTGCTGTCAGCTGTGACGGCCAGGCTGGAGGTGCCGTGGTGGTCACCTGCGAGGTAGGAGAGCTTGTTGGTGCCGGACTCGTTGGAGCGGACGGCGACAGAGCCGTAGTAGCGCTGTGCCCAGGTGGTTCCGTCGTCGCGGAGGTGGAGTTCGGTGGCTCCGGCGTAGAGGACGCGCTCTCCGTCGCCGGTGTCGCGGATGAGGAGGGCACCGTCGGCGTCGTAGAGGTAGTCGGTGGTCGTGTCGCCTTCGGTGAGCTTGGCGAGTTTCCCTTCTTCCGACCACTCCAGGTGCTGCGGGTCGGATTCACCGGGGCGCTTGGTGGTGTTGCCCGAGTCGTCGTAGCCGTAGGTGCGGTCGGGCGCGGTGCAGTCGGCTGCGGTACTGGTGCCGGTGAGCCGGTGAGCCGGTGCGACTGGGTGGCGGCGTGGCAGTACGTGGTGGTGGTGCTGCCGGTCGCCTTGTGCTGGGTCTCG
Source organism: Streptomyces sp. GC420 (assembly GCF_009916105.1). Lineage (GTDB taxonomy): Bacteria > Actinomycetota > Actinomycetes > Streptomycetales > Streptomycetaceae > Streptomyces. The sequence continues at coordinate 17,013 of NZ_JAAAXQ010000047.1, forward strand.
GTGGCCCGCTGTCCGCCTGTGGTGTAGGTGTACGAGGTCCAGTACGGTGCCGGTCCGGACAGGCTGCCGACGTCCTGGGTGTCGGCGCAGTCCTGTGAGGCGGGGGTCCAGGATTCGGTCAGGCGCCGGTGGCCGTCGTGGGCGAAGCACTGGGTCTCCGCAGCGCTGGTGCCTCCGAGTGTGGTCGGGTCGGCGATGGAGGTGACGTTGCCTGCCTGGTCGTAGGCGTAGTTGAGGTCCTGGAGCATGTACGGGTGGGTCTGGTCCGTGACGCTGCTGCGGGTGAGCCGTCCGGTGCCCTCCTCGTACCGGTTGCTGACGTAGACCTTCTTGTGCTCCTCGGTGTTGGCGGTGCCGAGCACCAGGCCCTGCACCTGCCCCAGGGCGGAGTAGTCGGTCTCCAGGAGGTATCCGGTGCTGCCTCCGATGGACGTGGGGAGACCGAGGCCGTTGTAGCCGTAGCTGACGATCTCCGAGGGCAGGCCGCCGAGGGCGGGATTCTTCGTGTTCTGCAGGGTGCCGTCGATGTTGTAGTAGTCGGTGAACTCGAGGGCGGAGGGTGTCCCGGCTGTGACGATGGGGTCGTCGGCAGGGAGTGTCAGCTGGGTCGTGGTCGGGCGGGAGAGGCCGTCGTAGACGGTGACCGCCTTCGTGTAGGCCTTGCCGCTCTTGCCACCGACGTAGCGCGTGGAGGAGGTCGGGTGGCCTTTGAGGACGCTGTCGTACTCGTACCCGGTCAGCTGGTTGGCATCGGTCTGGGAGCCGGCCCAGGTCCCGGTCGGGCGGCCGAGTACGTCGTAGTCCGAGACGACGGACTTGCCGCGTCCGTCCGTGGACTTCACGGTCTGGTCGAGTTCGTTGTACTCGGTGTGCGTGGTTCCGGTGTCCGGGTCGGTGACGCTGGTCTGGCGCCCGAACAGATCGTAGACGTAGGTCCACTTGGAGCTGTCCGGACCGGTGATCGCCGATGGCTGGCCGTCCGGATTGTGGGTGTACTTCACCGAGGCGTATGCGGCGCCGAGGTTACCGCCGTACTGGGTGTCCGCAGGGCTGGTCCCGGCGTACTCGCGTGCCTCGATGGTGCGTCCCCGTGCATCCACGATGGTACGTGCGGCCGAGCCGCCCTCGACCGCGGTGGTCGCGGTCGAGTCACCGGTGTAGCTGGTGGTCGTGGACCACTTCTTCACCCCGCCCACGAGGAAGGTGCTCGTGGTCGGACGCTCGGCACCGTCGAAGACGACCTCTGTCTGGGACGGCGCCTCACCGTACTCGGCACGCGTATACGTGCCGTTGGGCTCGCTGGTGGTGTCGAAGATGTCGGCGTACGTCTCGTAGGCCAGGCCGCGGGTGTCGTAGCGGGTGTCCGTGAGCAGCCTGCCGCCTTCCGGAGTCGGCGTCTGGGTCTGCAGCGGTCTGAGCAGCGCGTCGTAGATGGTGTAGCTGGTGTTGTAGGTCTCACCGTCCTTCTTCAGGGCGGAGGTCGAGACCCATGACGGTTCGCTGTTGCTGACGTGGTAGGCGAACTTGGCATTCGGGACCTGGCTGCCGCTGGCGCGGTTCGGCAGCCACACATCGGTCAGCCGGCCGAGCGCGTCGTAGGCGAACTCGGTCTTCTTCAGGTTCGCGTCGTAGGTGCGAAGTGCCAGTCCGCGCCGGGCATCGAGGAAGCTTATCGTCCGGTGGGTCTTGGCGTTGGTGACGACGGTCTTGGTCAGCGGACCGGCGTCCGTGGGCGTGTAGGCGGTGGTGGTCGGGGGGTTGTTCTTGGCGTCGGTGACCGCGACGGCACGGCCCAGGGTGTCGTAGTCGGTCTTCGCCATGGTCTGCCAGGCAGCCGGGTGACGCTCGCCGCCCGTGACGGACGCCGGGTAACCGGACGCACGCCCGGTCCAGGTCGCCTCGCCCATGCTCGGCGTCTGGCTCTCGGTCCATCCGGTGGCGGTGGCCGAGTCGTAGACGACGGCGGTGTCGGAGACGACGTCGCCCCGGTCGTCCTTGGACGTCGGCAGGTCGAGTGAGGCTTCGGCCACCGAGCAGGAGCGGGCGACCGTGCGGGTGCGGGACGTCAGAGAGGTGATTCCGGCATCGGGGTTGCGGGCGTACCAGGTGCGGGTGCAGGTCTGGTCACCGCCCGCACCGACCTCACCGGAGTCGTCCACCGTGACCGGCATGCCGTAGTCGTCGAAGGTCGTGGCCACGGCACGCGCCCGCCAGGTTCCGGGGGCGGTCAGGTAGGTGTAGGAAGTGCTCTTCTGTGTACGCACGAACCGGGCCACATGGTCGGCGGCACCGGGCACCGCCTGGCGGGCGGTCTCCTTCGACCAGGGCTGGTACAGCGTCGCACCGATGGGTGCGGAGCCGTTGTAGGCGACCTGCTGGCGCAACTGCCCCGCGTAGTGGCCCGCATCAGTGATGGAATCGACGCCGAGATCGGGCGCGGAAAGCGGGGCGACACTCACTGAACGAGTGGTGCCGTCCTTCTGCTTGTCCCCGTCCATGCCCTGCATGTACAGCGAGACAGTCTTCGAGCGGGTGGTCTGCTGGGCTCCCTTGTGCACCGTGACCTGGCGGTAGCCGCGCCACGACGACCAGGTCCGCTCGTCCTGCGGCGTGAACGGCTCGTCGTTGTAGTGCCAGGCCGCACCCGTGTAGGTGTAGTCGTTTTCGACGGCTTCGTTCTGTCCGGCCGGGTCGGAGGTGACCACTGCAAGGACGCGGTACTTGTGGAACCAGTCCACGGACGCCTCGGCCGCGCCGTTGATATTCCAGTACTGCGGGTAGCAGGAACGGGTGTTGGCATCCTCGGCGGCACCCGTCACCTCGCTGCGGATGCACTCCGGCGAGGAGAGGGTCACCGTGGTGATGGCACCCGTCTCAGAAGTGATGGTGGAGATGCGGGGGCGGGTGAGCGGCAGGATGTCGTCCGTGGCGTCCACCCGGTTGGGCCGCCACTGGTACGTGAACGAGACCGGCGCGAGAGCGGTGGAGGTGGCGCCGGCCTTGCCCGTGTGCTTGAGCGACGTCAGGGTGAGTACGTGGTCGGAGGTATCGCCGATGTCTCCACCGTCTTTGTACTCCTGCGTCAGGTCCCAGGAGTCCACCGGTTGGTATGCGTTCGTGGTGGCATTCCAGGAGAAGGTGTTGACGCCGGTCAGGCGCTTTCGGGAGAAGAAGGTCGGCCCGGTGGAGATGCAGTCGGTGTCACCGTCGGAGCAGATGGAGTCGAAGGGGACGTCGGGCCAGTTGTCGGCGGTGTCCTTGGTGAGTTCCGAGCAGTCGGATGCGGTGCATCGCTCGGCGTGATCGAAGGTGACCTTGGCGTCGGCCTTGTCGGTGAACAGATATCCCTTGCGCAGCCCGTAGCCGATCTCCTTCAGGTAACCGCCGCGCGTGTAGGAGGTGTTCGCGGTATCGGCGCCGTTCCTCTTGTAGTGGTTGGTCTCTTTGGCGTACCAGTAGGTGGCGGCGTTGCCGTGCGTGTCCTCGACGTAGTCGAGGTTCCAGCGCCAGGCCTGCGTCAGGTGCCTGTCGCCGAAGGTGCTGCCGTTGTCGTAACCGGGCTCACCTGAGTCGTCGCCGAATACGGCGGTCGCCCAAGTGGAGTTGGTGCGCTCGTCTGCGGCGCCGGCCAACTTGTTCAGTCCGAAGACGTACTTGGTGCCGTCACCGGTGACCACGGTCCAGTGCTCGCCGTTGTCGTCGCCGTTGTCCGCGCCCGTCGACCGGGTCACCTTGGAGGCGTCGTCGCCCTCCAGGCGCCAGGTGCTCTCCCAGTTCCCGTTGTCCTTCACCAGGCGCGTGGACTTGCCGTTGAGCACCAACTGGGCGTTGTCGTACTTCCAGCAGGAGTCGAACTTGTCGTCGTGTCCGTCGTCGTCGCAGGCGCTGTACGAGCGCTCGATGTACGACTCGGTCAAGGAGAAGCCTTCGCCGACCGCAGTGCCCTGGTTGTTGGTCGTCGCCGTACGCCCGTCGATACTGCCGGAGTCGTACGACAGCGACAGCTGGGGGGAGGGGCCGGCGGCGGCCGGAGGCGTGGTGAAGCCGTAGGACCAGGTGAATGATCCGGAGCTGCCTCCGGCCTCCCACGAGGAGGACTCCGACAGGCCGGTGGCCGTGTAGTCGCCCGTCCCGGTCGGCGACTCCCCGGAGCCGGCCGCTGCCGCAACCACCGCTAGGACGGCCGTCCCCGCCGTTTCACTGCCTGCGAGCTGCGTCGACAGACCCGCGTCTGTCTTCTGCAGCACCACCGGCGCGGAGACGGTCTGGGCTGCGATGTCGTTGCGCGAGCCGAGAGGCTTCTGCGCACGGCATGCCGGCTTCTTCGGGGTCGTCAGCGAGCATGGCGGAAGCTGAACCAGTTGAAGTCGTCCCGCCCATCCGCCGCCAATCGCTCCGGCGAAGCCGCTGTAGTCGACGGTGACCTTCGCCCGGCCCGCCGAGTCCGCCTCGGTGGTCAGCAGCACACCGTTGATGCCCAGCTTCTCGGCGGTTTTCCGGTCCAGCACCTTGACGCGGGCCTCGCCGCTCGCAACTGTCTGCTTCTTCTGTGCCTCGGGGGTGATCTTCACTGGTAGACCACCAGGTGAGACGGTGCCGGGTCTACCGGCGTGGAGCTTCAGCGTGGCCGTGGCCTTTTCGGGCCAGTCGGCTGCTCGCTGCTCGGCCCGTGCTCTCTTGCTGCGCGCGCTGTCGGCGGCTTTGTCCTTCGCCACCTTCTCCCGGGCCTTCTTCGCTCCCGGCCCGGTGACTTCCCTGACTTTGCTCACACGCTCCGCGGCGGCCTTCGGGCGCCCCAGACCTCCTGCGCCGTCTTTCGCCTCCGCGACGGGCGAAAGGCCCACCGGCGCCAGCAGCGCCAGTGCGACGGCGCCGATGAGCGCCCTGCCATTGCCTCGGCCCACCATGGCACGAAAAATTTTTGAGGTGCCTATGCCAAATGCCATGTCCGTTGTCCACCCCGGTAGTCCACGTCGGTAAATAGCTGTTCACCCGTCGAGTGACGGCCTGCCGGACGGTGTGGCGCCGCCCGGGCGGCGTCACACCGTCTGCCTGCCGGGGGTCAGTCGCCCACTGCGGCCTCGACTTGCTCAGGGCCGGCCATCGCTCCTGCCCACAGGCGTACTTCGGAGATGCGGGCGGGCAGGTAGTGCTTCCATGAGCCGTTTGTGAAGCCCATGCCGACGGCGAAGTCACCTGTGCCGGCCTTGGCGGTGTACGCGGTGTCGTCGCCGTTCTGCCCGTAGCCGAGGTAGAGACTGATCTTTCCCCCGACCGCGTCGTGGACGCCGGTCAGCCGGACAGGGCTGTCCAGAGCGGCGACTTCGTCGGACTGCACGGAGGAGAAGGTGCCATCGGTGTTGAGCCTGCCGAAGTGCCAAAATCCGCTCCTCGAGTGTCTCCTCGTCGAGGACGGTTGTCTTTTCCGTGAGTTCGAACCACAGACCCCATGCCGAGCCGTCGGCAGTGCGCTGGCCGATCACCTGGCCGGTGTACCCGACGTCCTTCGCCAACAGCTCCTGCCCGTTCAGTTCCACCAAGGTGGTAACCGTGAAGGCGCCGGTGTCGTCCACCAGCGGACCGCCTGCCGTGGCCGAGTCGTCGACGCCGTCCAGGACGATCGCGCCGTCCTCCAGCGAGGCCCCGCCGGCCAGTGTCAGGCTCTTGCCGTAGCCGGACGTCGTGTCAGCGATGGTGGTGCCGCTGCCCCTGTCCGCCGACCACTCGGCGACCGATTCCACCGCCGCGAACGTCTCCGACGTGAGCAGGCGGGCCTCGTCGGCGATGCTCTCGTCCGTCAGCTCGTACTGCCAGACGGTGACCTCGTCGATGCTCCCGGGGAAGTAGTCGACGTAGGCGCCGTGCCACAGCGCCCGCCCGATCTGCATCGGGCCGCTCGCCGCCCAGGCGGCGCTGACGGTGTCGAACCCTTGCAGCCTGCCGTTGACGTAGAGACGGATCTCATTGGCCGGCGCGTCGTAGACCATCGCCAGGTGGGTCCAGGCGCCCACGGTCGCAGGCTGCTCGGCGACCACGATCTGATCGGTGAGGTTTCCACCCGCCGCGTCGGCCGGAGAGGTGCGCACGCTCCAAGTCTGCTTGTTGGCCTGGTACGAAAGATAGAACGCGCTGTAGTACGAGCCGTCCTGACCCAGGACCGTGGCGTTGCCACTCGGGGCGCTCTCCAGGCGCGCCCAGGCAGAGACCGTGTACGACGAGCGGGTCTCAACCACCTGCCCGCTGGTGGCGGAGTAGCCGGTGCTCCCGTTGAGCACCATGCCCTTGTCGGTCACCGTGTTCTCCAGCGGCTGCCCTTGCGCATCATGCGTGATCAGGCCGCGCCGGCCCCGGTCGTCGCGGGCCGCGCCTCCCGCCAGTGCCGCGTCGTACGTGCCGCCGCCTGCGGCGGAGTCCAGAGCGCTGCCGGAAGCCTCGTCGAAGTGCCAGCGCCCGACCGGCCCGGCACCCGGAGCAACGAGGAAGTCCACCACGTTCTGCGCGCCCCAGCGGCCCACAGTGTCCTTGGCGCGCACATAAAGGCTGTGCGTGCCGGACCGGCTGGGGGTGATGCCCTTGCTCACCGTCGCCCCGTCGATTTCGCTCGACCAGGCCGCGCTGGTGGAGAGCTTGTACTGGTAGGCGACGTTCGCATCCCCGGCCGCCCCGGAGAAGGTGAACGTTGCCTTCTGTCCCGGGCCGCCGGCCGCGATGCAGCTGTTGGCCGTGCACTCGCTGTACGGGCTGTCGATGGTGATCGTCGGCGCCTTGGGCTTTGTCGGGTCGACCTGGAAGTAGCACCAGCCCGTGGTCGAGGCGTTCGACGGGCCCGACAGGTAGCTCCCGCCGCTGTTGTAGTAGGAGCGGACCCACGCCCGGTACCGGTAGAGCTTGCCCTCGGACAGTGTCGACCAGGAGATGGTCGTCTTCACACCGTCGCCCACGTATCCGGTGGAGGGGCGGAGGTCCCCGTTGCCGGCAGTGGTGTCCGACCAGGTGCCGTCACTGTTCTTGTGGTCGATGTCGAAGTAGGTCCGCAGCTGTGCGTCCTTCTCGCCCCCGGCGGCGGTCTGTGTGGTCGCCGTCAGTGAGGGAGTCGGGTCCGAGACGATCGCCGGGTCGGAGGCGTCCTTCTCGCACACCGTTCCGGACCCCGTCACCAGGCCGATTCCGGTGGGCTTCGCCGGCAGGCCGACGAAGTCGACGGACAGCACCGCGTCGTTCTTGAACCGCTTCCACGCGCTGGTGTCGGACTCGTCGTGCGCACGGATCTCCAGCGTGAGCCGGGAGAACTTGCCCGCCGCGAAGTCCCGCACCGTCGGTGTGAGGTTCTCGTTCGTCTCGTCCGGGTTGTCGTTGAACTCGATCGGCGCGTCCGGCGAGTCCGGATCACACAGCGAGCCGCGGCCGGCCGACACGTACCGGTCGACCATCCAGTCCAGTTCCTTGGGACGCGACGACCATGTGGTGGAGGAGGAGATGTTGTTCGTCCGCACCAGGTCGACCCAGCGCGGATCGCACTGGAACGCCCACGGCTCGGTCACCGTGAACGTGGCATCCAGGACCTTCTTGCCCTTCAGGCTGGCCGGCGAGAACTCGAAGTACAGGCGCTGCACATAGCCCGGTCCGCAGTAGTAGTTGTTCCAGGTGCCGCACTTGCCCGCGCCCTTGCCCAGGCCGTCGTCGCCGTTGCCCCAGCCGTACGACTCGTAGCCGTCGGAGCGCAGCAGTGTCCGCTCCGACTCGTTCCATGTCACGGTCGGGTCGATGTAGAGCGGATACGCCGATTCCTCGGTTTCGGCCAGCATGCCTGCGTCGGGCATCACGGTCAGAGCCGTGTCGGAGACCCTCACATCCATCGTGACGACGTTGCTGCTTGGGCCGGGCTCGGCACTGGACGAGGCTGCGGAGCCCGCCGCAGCGGTCCCGGAGGTCGGCTCCGCGTTCGCGGCAACCGCCGCCTCCTGGGTGGACACCACCGGCGTCCCGGTCTGCCCGTTCCCGGCAGAGTCCCACATCTGGGCCGGCGGTGCGCGGAAGACCCGATTGCCGGCATCGTCCACGGCGGTGAAGCTCCCGGCCGCCCCCTCGACGATGTCCAGGTCCACGGCGTCCAAGGAGTAGGCGATCTCCTTCAGTTCCTCGCGCGCGGCCGCCTCAGGGGTCCGCACGATCAGAATGTGCCGGAACCCTTCGGACGATGCCGTGACCTGGAGATCGACGTCTTCGAAGACTCCGGTATACAACGCGCTCGCGCCGTCCAGCTCGGGCTCGGGCAAGGCCGACGGCCAGCCCAGGGACAGCGAGCGGCCCCGCTCGGAGATCTTCACCAGCGGCTTGTCCTTGCCGCCCCCGGAGAACTCCATCTCCACCGCGGCGGCCTTCGGCGCCACAGTCCCGTCCGAACGAACTTCCAGGGTGGGATCGGGAGCCTGCCAGCCTCCCTCAGGAGTACGGGCACGCACCGGGACGGCCGACTCCTCCAGCGTGAAGGTGAACCCGTCGGGGTTGGCGTAGACGGTCGAGCGTTCCGACCGCTCCCCGGTGACCTCCACCCGCTCACCCGACGCCTGGGCCGCAGCGAGCGCCTTCTGTCCCTCCGACAGTTCCGGCGCCCCGTCCTCCGCAACCGCAGCCGCGGCTGGAAGCGCCCCTAACCCAGACAGACCGGCCAGCATGGCCGCCGACACCGCCAGCGAGACCAGACGCCGGGCCCGTCTACCTAACAGGTCGCCATCACCGTGTCGGCACCTCACGCGCACATTCCCCACCCCGCACCGCCATAGACATGTCACATTTCGCGAAGCGATCTTGCCCAGGCCGACGATCACTCGAACGCGTTCGAGTTGAGTGTGAGATGGGTTACTTCAACAGCTGATTCATTGACATTGCGTGGACGTTGCCAGCCGTGGAAGAGCACACACCCGCCGACCGAGCGGCACGCCCTGCTTGGCATAGCCGTGAGCCGGCTTGTTCATGTCGTCCAGGCCATGCAGGCGATTCTTTTTGCGCGCCGGGCAGCAGCGGACTATCCGAGGCCAGCCGGGGCAGGAACCGTCCGGCCACGGCGGGCAGTTTCTTCACCTGTCCATGGGTGAGGACAACGTGCCATCCAGCGGTCTCCCCGTCAGCAGCCCCGAGGGATGCCTGGACTGCGCCTGCGGTCTCTACCTCGACCACCCGGCCGCCTGCCCCTCCACGAACTTCTGCGCGGAATCATCGCGGCTGACAGGACAATCGCGGCAGGAACCTCAAGCAGCCCGCCGCGGTACGCCAGCGCTGGCCGACTGACCCGGCCCTGGGGCGGCGATCGGCCCCCGTCATCCGCCATGGGGAGACGGACGGCCGGGGCCTGCCGTGGGAGGCGAGCGCCGCGGGCGGACTCGCTGCGCTTCCGGCCGACATTGCGGCACTCAGGCGCCCGTCTGCTGCACGAACCCCAGAGAGGCCAGTCCTTCGGCCGCGCACAGGCGATCGGACGCCCCGCCCACCGCGGTCTGTAGAAGCTGGTAGTCGGCACTGTGCTGGTGCCCCCAGTGCATCGCCGCGCGCCACAGGGCCCGCCCGTACCCGAAGCCCCTGTACTGCGGCAGGACGCCGAAGTACTGCGGCAGCAGACGCACGGCACCTCCCGCGTCGCTCAGCGTCTCCATCGGGCCGATGGCCCCCGCCACGCGCCCGCCGTGGAGCACGGTCAGCACCGGGCCGACGGCCCCGGCCCGCATCCGCTCGTGTAGGAACGCGAAGCCGTCGCCCGCCATCGCCTCGGCGAACACGGCGAAACTGGCCTCCTCGGGGAGCTGCTTGCAGCCCAGTACCGGCACGCCCGGAGCCTGCCCGGGCCCGCCGGCGAACTCCTTGAGCTGGACCCGGGTCGCACCGACGGCGCGTGCCTCGGGCTCCTGCGGGGCCAGGAACGACACGACCCGGGCCGCGCCCGCGCCGTGCTGCTCGGCGAGCCTCCGGGCGACGTCCGCAGCCTCGGCCGGGTCGCCGCCGTAGGCGTGGACCTTGACCGTCACCGCGCCCCGCTCGACGAGCGTCGGGACGAGGGTCCGCTCCTGGTCGTGCTCGATGTCCTCGACGAGGACCCGCTCCGTCTTGCGGTCGGCCCAGCGGCGGTCTTTGTCGTACGGCAGGAACCGGCCGGTGCCGGCCGTCTCGACGACGGCCTCGAACAGGTCGGGGATCGGGTCCTCGCGGCGGACCGGGCCGAGGGTGGGCACGTACGGGACAGGCATCACGGGCTCCAACCAGCCCCAGCGGAAGCGCATGGCCTCACGGTACTCACGGGGACCACGCGGCGCAGGCTCCGGCGGGATGTCGCCGGAGCCTGCGCGTTCACGACCGGATCAGGGGCGGATCCGGTCAGTGCGGGTTGTCGTCACCGGCGGCGCACGAGCACTTCGCGCTGTCCATCACGGTGTCCATGTCGGCGATCCCGGTGATCCGGGTCACCGGCGGCGCGGCCGCCAGGACCGGCCGCGTGAAGTACGGCTCACCGGCCCCGGGGCCGTCACTCGGGAACGGTCGGCGCGGCGAGATCTCGACTGCTACAGCGGTCATCGTCACCCTGCTTTCTTATCTCCGTGCTGGCAGTAAGCGGCCAGCGGCGCCTTCGCCTCCTGGTAGTGCTTGGCCAGGGGCCTGCACACGCGGCAGGAACCGGCCAGGGTGCATCCCGAGCACCCTCCGGTGCGAAGCATGAGGCGGTCCGCGATCGCGCCCAGCCGGGCCAGGCCCTCGATGCCCTCATGGGGCAGGCTGATCTGATAGTCGCGGCCGATCTTGCAGATGGACACCAGGCCGTGTGGGTCCATGTGGAAGAACGTGTGTCCGGCGTTGCAGCCCGTAAACTGCTTCCGGACGCGGAGGTGTTCGGCGGATTGCGCGGTGAGGACTTCGCCGCCGCCGTAGATCGTCGGCGTGATGTTGGTGAAGACCTCGTACTCGACGCCCCACGACTCGCACAGGGCGACCATGGCCTGTTCCTCGTGGCCGTTGTCCGACCTTCGACGTCTGAGTGTGCACGTCGAAGACGGTCGCCGTGCCGTTGTTCTCGAACCTGTACGTCTCGTCGCCGTACATGAACTGGCCCGCGCGGCCGGTCGGCGGGATCACGAAGTCGACGTCGAGCTCGGTCTCGATGATCGCTTGCGCCGGGCGGCACGTGTCCGGGTTCGTGACGTCCAGGGACCGCGTCTCGACGGTCGCCCCTCCGACCGTCGTGTCGGGCGGAACGGGCAGGTCGGGGTACGCCAGGGTCACGACCGACTGAAAGTGGTCGATCTTGCCCGGGGGTTCGCTCCGCAGCGTGCCCGCCGCATCGCAGTAGACGAGCCCGGCCTCGCTGTCCAGGTCGCAGGGCCACGGCCACGGCGAGACGGCGACCGCCAGCGGCGCGCCGCCGGTGCCGTCGCCGGTCAGGCCGCACGCGGCCGTCACCGCCGTGTCCGGTACCGGGACGAGGAGACTGTCATCCCCGCCCAAGACCAGCGCGTTACCCGCATCCGTGGAGATCCGCGCCGACACGACACCAGTCGCCGGATCGTACGAGGCGCCAGGCCCCGCCGAGATACAGGGCCGCACGTCGTCGCAGTCCACGGAGGCCGCCCCGGCGCTGATGACGTACGGAAGGCCGGAACTTCCGTTGCCCTCGACGGTGACGTTCGCGCCGGCGACGACGCTGCAGGAGCATCGCCGGACGCCGCATCCGCACTGAGCCATGATTCTCCCTGCTGTCACAGAGGTCACGGCCCGGCCCAGAACCAGCGGCTACCCCGGAAGTGTATCCACCGCGGCCCTGCCCAACCCGGCCATCAGGCCCCGCCGTACCCGGACAAGCGGCGCGCGCTGTCCTCCGCCACGCCGGCCGCGCGCAGCGCGTCGTAGTCGGCCCGGTGGTGGGCCTCGTCCGCGGCCTCCAGCTCGGCAACCCGCGCCGCCGTTCCCTCGCGGAGCTCCCGCACCCGCTCCCCGTACTCCGCCCTGGACACGAAAGCGCCGGGGCGGCTCAGCATCGGCTCGGTCCCGGCGAGTACCTGCATGTGCGCCGGGGTGCCGTCCTCGTAGATGACGAAGACGTCGACCAGCTCACCGACCGGGCTGACTCCAGCGATGGTCATGCCGTGCATGCCGCTCCCTTTACAGGCTGATGAGGATCGCGCGGATGAACGCCTGGATCCGGTTGTACGTCGCGCCGCCTGACCCGCGGTCCATCGTGACGGGCAGCTGAATCACCGCTCCGGCCCCCGGGGCGAGGGCAGACACGGCCTGATACAGCTTCGTCGTCTGCGTATGCACGTCGGTCATCGTCGACGAGCCCGTGTTCCGCATGTAGTACATCTGATCGGTGTCGTGGCCGTACGAGGCGCCGGCACCCGCGGGGAGGATGAAGTCGACGTCGACCTCGCGCTCCACCAAGACCATGGCGGGGCGGCACTGGTCCGGGTTCGTGACGTTCAGCGTGAACGTGTCCACCACGGTGAGATCGGCCGGAACGGCAAGGTCCGCATAGGTCCGGCTCTCGCTGAGCTGGACGTAGTTCACCTGTCCGCGGGGCTCCCCGCGCAGCACCCCGTCCGCTCCGCAGACGATGACGCCACCGGCGGCGTCGGGGTCGCACGGGTACGGCCAGGTGCCCGTGGCCACCGCCAGCGGGGCGCCCCCGGAGCCGTCGCCGGTCAGGCCGCAGCCCGCGGTCACGGTGGCCGAGCCGGTCGGCACGAACAGGCCGCCGTCCGGGGCGATGGTGAGGTTGTTCCCGGCCTGGCCGGACAGGTCCGCCGAGATCACTCCGGTCGCCGGATCATAGGTGGCGCCCGCCCCGGCCGACAGGCACGGCCGTACCTGGTCGCACGTCACCTCAGTACTGATCACGTACGGGTTCGCGGCCGAGCCGGACCCGCTCACCGAAACGTTCGTACCGGCCTGCACAGAGCAGTTGCACAGGCCACCGCCGCAGCCGCATCGCGCCACAGGTCCCACCGTCCTCGCGGGGTTGTGCTCGGCCCGGCCCACAACCAGCAGCGCACCGCCGAGTCTATCGGCGGTGCCCCTGCCCGCTCAGGCTCAGCCGTACAGGTAGATGATCACGACGCCGTCACTGCCCGCGGTGCCGTTGACGCTGTCGCCGTCCCGCGCGAAAGCACCGGCCGCGCCTCCCCCGGGCGTCCTCGTCTCACCGGCGGCCTCCTGGTGTGTGGTGCCGACTTCCGCAACAAAGTTGACCAGCCGGAGACGGCGCGCGTGGCCCTTTTCGTGAAGGTCTTCATCGGGAGGACCGACTC
>NZ_JAAAXQ010000480.1 GCF_009916105.1 Streptomyces sp. GC420
GGCCTAGGAGCTGTCCGAGTGCGGTGGTGGCACGGCGTCCGCCGTCCTCGGCGAGATCACCGACGAGCGCCTCGGCGAGGATTCCGGCGGCCTCGTCGGGGTCGGCGGTGCCGACCTCGACGAGATCGCGCAGTTCCTCGGCCGTGGCCGGGTCGTACTCGACGGGCGGGACGAGGACGCGGCCGTCGGTGGTCCTGACGCCGAGGACGGTGCGTTCGCGCAGCCCGGTGAGGAAGGCGGACTGGACGGGGCCGAGGGAGCGGGTGAAGGGGAACTCGACGACGAGCGGGGCGCGCAGCACTTCGGGGGAGGGTGTGGTGGTCATGGGCGTGTCTCCAGATCTGCGGTCGGTCCTCGGCGTCATGCCCTGCGGTAGACGGGGGTGCGTTTCTCCGCGAAGGCGCGCGCTCCTTCCCTGGCGTCGGCGGTCTCGAAGAGTGGCCGGCCGCGTTCGAGTTCGGATTTCAGGCCGTCGGTCTCGGTCATCTCGGCCGTCTCGTACACCGAGGCCTTCACGGCCTCGACGGCGAGCGGGCCGCAGGCGTTGATCTGCGCGGCGATCGCCAGGGCCTTCTCCAGCGCGGTCCCGTCGGGGACGACGTGCCCGATCAGCCCGATGTCCCTGGCCTCGGCGGCGGTGTACGGGCGTCCGGTGAGCAGCATTTCCAGGGCGTGTGTGCGGGGGACCTGCCGTTGGAGGCGTACGGTCGAGCCGCCGATGGGGAACAGGCCGCGCCGGACCTCGAACAGGCCGAAGACGGCGCTCTCCCCCGCGACGCGGATGTCCGTGCCCTGGAGGATCTCGGTGCCTCCGGCGACGCAGGGGCCCTCGACGGCGGCGATGACCGGTTTGCGGGGGCGGTGGTGGCGGAGCATCGCCTTCCAGTGCAGATCGGGGTCCTCGGTGAGCCGGTCCCGGTGTTCCTGACCCGCCATGTCCCCGCCGGCCAGGGCCTTGAGGTCCATGCCGGCGCAGAAGGAGCCGCCCCCGCCGGTGAGGACGACGGAGCGCACCGTGTCGTCCGCGTCTGCCTCGACCCAGCCGTCGTAGAGGCCGACGAGCATGGACAGCGAGAGCGCGTTCCTCGCCTCCGGCCTGTTGAGGGTGAGCACCAGCGTGGCGCCCTCGCGCCGCACGGTGAGGTGTTCCGTACCGCCCATGTGTCTCCCCTTCCAGGGCCGAGCGCCGCAAGACCTAGAACAGGTTGCAGCAGGGCGACGCGCAGTTCAATAGACTTCTGACAGTCAGTCAGATTCTTTCGCCGCGGCCCTTCCCAGTTGTGCCGGGCTCTGCTCTGATGACCGACGCCCGCCGAACGTCCGAAGTCACACAGACACACAGCCACGCAGGCCACGCGAAGGCGCCGAGGCACGGAGGCGCCAGGGTGCGAGGGTCCGCCCCCGGGGTCAGGAGGAGCACGGTGGAGTACAACCTTGCCGACCTGTTCGAGTCCGTCGTCGACGTCGTCCCCGGCCGCGAAGCACTCCTGTACCTCGACATCCCCGGCACCGGCACGGAACGCCGGCTCACCTACGCGGAACTGGACTCGGCCGCCAACCGCATCGCCCACCACCTCACCGAAGCCGGCATCCGGCCGGGCGAGCACCTGGGCCTGCACCTGTACAACGGCGTCGAGTACCTGCAGACCGTGCTGGCCTGCCTCAAGGCCCGGATCGTGCCGGTGAACGTCAACTACCGCTACGTCGAAGAGGAGTTGGTCTACCTCTACCGGGACGCCGACCTCGCGGCCCTGGTGTTCGACGCGGAGTTCACCCCGCGGGTGGCCGCCGCCCTGCCGAAGACGGAGAAGCTGCGCCACCTCGTCCGGGTCGGCGCCCCGCCCGCCGGCGGGCCCCGCCTGCCCGCCGTGGAGTTCACGGACGCGGAGCGGCACGGCTCGCCGGAGCGCGGTTTCGGCCCGCGCTCGGCGGACGACCTGTTCATCATCTACACGGGCGGTACGACGGGGATGCCCAAGGGCGTGATGTGGCGTCAGGAGGATCTGTTCTTCGCGGGCCTCGGCGGCGGCGCGCCGACGGGCGAGCCGGTCGGCTCCCCCGGGGAACTGGCACGGCGGGTCGCGGCGGGCGGCGAGGGCATCACCTTCTTCCCCACGCCCCCGCTCATGCACGGCACCTCGACCCTGACCTCGTTCATCGCCTTCAACTTCGGGCAACGCGTCGTGCTGCACCGCAAGTTCGTTCCGGAGGAAGTGCTCCGCACGATGGAGAAGGAGAGGGTCACCAGCGTGTCGCTGGTGGGCGACGCGATGCTGCGCCCACTGCTGGACGCGCTGAGCGGCCCCATGAAGGGCACCGACTGCTCCTCGGTGTTCAGCGTCTCGAGTTCGGGGGCCGTCATGTCCGACACCGTGCGTGACCAGTTCCGGGCGCTGCTGCCGCATGTGCAGCTGCTGGACAACTTCGGGTCCTCCGAGTCCGGGTTCAACGGCACCGCGACGGAGGACTCCGGACCGGAGAAGGGGTTCCGGCTGCGGGTCAACTCCCGTACGGCGGTGGTGGACCCGGCCTCGTACGAACCGGTGGGCGTGGGCGAGGTGGGGCGCGTCGCGCAGCACGGCCATGTGCCGCTCGGCTACTACAACGACCCGCGGAAGACCGCCGAGACCTTCTTCAACAGGAACGGGGAGCGCTGGGTGCTGCTCGGCGACATGGCGACCGTGGACGAGGAGGGCGTGGTCACCGTTCTCGGCCGCGGCTCGCAGTGCATCAACACCGGCGGCGAGAAGGTCTACCCGGAAGAGGTCGAGCAGGCCCTCAAGTCGCACCCGGACGTGTACGACGCCCTGGTCGCCGGCGTTCCGGACGCCACCTGGGGCAGCCATGTGGCGGCGGTCGTCCAGTTGCGCGGGAGCGCGCGGCGGCGGCCGAGCCTGGACGAACTGCAGGCGCACTGCCGCACCCGGCTCGCCGGATACAAGATCCCCCGCCAGCTGGTGATCGCGGACCGGATCCGGCGTTCGCCCAGCGGCAAGGCCGACTACCGGTGGGCGAAGGCGGTCGCGGTCGCGGCGGACCGGGGCTGACGGGGGACCGTGGCAGGCGGGCTCCGGCGGGATCGGCCTGGAGCCGGCCCGGGAGTGGAACCGCTGGGCCGGGGCGCCGGGGGAAGGCAGGGCAGGGCACGCCCCCGGGCGCCCGCGGCGGCTCAGACCTCCAGGTCGGCCTCGATCCGCTTGAGCTGGTGCCGGGCCATGGCCAGGTTGGCGCGGCCCCGGTCGAGGGCGAGGTAGAGGAAGAGTCCCTTGCTCCCGCGTCCCGTCATCAGGCGGATCAGGTGGTACTGGCTGCCGAGGGTGATCAGGATGTCCTCGATCTCCTCCTTCAGCCCCAGCATCTCCATCGTCCGCACCTTGGCGCGGACCACGTCGGTGTTGCCGGCGGCGGCGACGGTGAGGTCGAGGTCCTTGCTGCCGCCGGCAACACCGAGGGCCATGCCACTGGTGTAGTCGACGAGCGCGACGCCGATGGTCCCCTCGATGGAGGTCAGGGCATCTTTGAGTGCGGTGTCGGTGGTGGCCATGATGGTGGTGGTTCCTTTCCGGTGGTTCTTCTGGTTCCCGTAGTTCTGCTGGTTGCCGTGGGTCTTCTGGTCGGTCGCTCCGGTTGTCCGCGGACGGCGTCTCGCCGTGGTCCGGCGTGCGGAGCCCTCGCCGGACGGGGGGTCGGTGTCGCTCAAGCGTTCTCCAGCCGGTCGAGCGCCCCGTCGACCAGTTCCGCGATACGGGCGCCGGAGCGGCGGGCCTCCAGGTGCAGCCGCCCCACGTTGGTGCGCGGTCCCGCGAGCACGGTCAGGACGGCGGCCGGGCCCGCCGTGTAGACCGCGACGTAGCCCTCCTCACCCCTCACCAGCAGTTCCCGGAACTCCCCCCGCTCCGTGGTGCCGGTCAGACCCGCCGCCGCCCCGATGGCGGCCGAGGTGTACGCGGCGGCACCCTCGGTGTCCACGCCCGCGGCGTCCTGGGCCAGGACGAGTCCGTCCGTGCCGGCGGCGTAGACGGCGGTCACCTGGGGCACCCGGGCCCGGAGTCTGCGCAGTTCGCCCAGGAGTTCCGGCTGGGCCGCCATCAACTGCCTCCTCTCGGCCCGCTGTCTCAGGGTTCGCCTCATGACGGACGGAAGGGGGCCTCGATGGGCGGTCGGGGGCTCACCAGACGTACCTCCAGTGCTTCTCGGAGTCTTCACAGCAGCACCAGCCGCTCCGCCATCTCCCGCAGCCGGATCCGGGAGAGGGCGAGGTTCCCCTCCGGGCCGTCCAGCCAGAGATGGATGAAGACACTGCTGTCGAACGTGGTCGCGACGAACGTCATCAGGTGGTAGCCCGTGCGGGTGGTGACGATGACGTCCTCGACGGGTGGCGACTTGTCGGAGCCGCCGTACTCGCCGCCCCCGACGGCGGAGCCGGCCGCGGCGAACACGGTGTGCTCGGCGGCCGCCCTCGCCAGTTCGGCCGTCTCCGCGGCGGTGGTCTCATGGCATCCGTTGGGCGCCTCGCCCGCCGTCCCCAGCGCGAGCCCGCTGATCCAGTCGACCACCGCCGCGCCGCGCGCGCCCGGAAGCGTCATGGCCTCGAGCAGGCACTCGTCGATTCCGGGCATGCGTCCCTCCCCCCGGGCCGGTGTGCGGCGAACTGCGCGCGTCGACGTGCGCAGTGACGAGGACACTACGCAACGTGCACAGCCCGAGGGGGAGTTGCGGCACTTTCCGATGGAACATGCCAGAGCTTGGCCGCACCCTCGCCCGTAGTGATCAGGATGCCGCCGTTGACGACAGAAATTGACGACCGAAAACGTCCGCCCGTTCGGGCGTTAGCCCGCGCGTGGCACCACTCGGTCTCCGAGGAAGGCACGCACCTCCGCGAGGAACTCCTCCGGGGCTGACGCGTGCACCGAGTGCCCGGCCGGGACGGTCACGAAGCGGCAGCCCGGGATGGCGCCGCCCAGCAGCGCCAGCCGGTCCTGGTCGATCTGGCTGGTGGGACCGCCCGCGATGAGCAGGGTGGGGACGCCGAACCCCTCCAGCCGCTTCCACCACTCGGGGTCGGGCCGGTTGAGCTGGAGGTTCAGCTGCGGCACCAGGGGCCAGTCGAACGGCAGCTCCTCGTCCGGCCGCTCCAGGTG
>NZ_JAAAXQ010000481.1 GCF_009916105.1 Streptomyces sp. GC420
CACCCCGTCACCCCGGTGCCCCCGTGACAGGTGACCGGCGGCGCGGCTCTGCGGCCGACGGGCGCCGAGCGCGACCGCCCCGGGGCACAGCCAAGCGCCCTGCGGAACCCGTCCGGCGGGCGCGAGCGGCGGCGGCCGGGCACCGTACGCCCCGACCGGCCGGGCGGCCTCCCGCTCGGAGCTGGAGGTGACCGGCAACCCACGGGTGGCGGACGGGGCGGCGCCGGTCAGGACGCCAGTTGCTCGGGCAGCGCGGTCGCGTGGACGACCGTCAGGCCGGAGACGGCGCGGGTGAGCGAGACGTAGAGGCGGCGCAGACCGGTGCGTTCGTCCGGTTCGGCGTCGACGACGGCCGAGGGCTCGTCGAGGA
Organism: Streptomyces sp. GC420; assembly: GCF_009916105.1. Lineage (GTDB taxonomy): Bacteria > Actinomycetota > Actinomycetes > Streptomycetales > Streptomycetaceae > Streptomyces. The sequence goes on from NZ_JAAAXQ010000481.1 coordinate 371, forward strand.
CGACGTAGTCGTACTCCAGGCCCTTGGCCAGGGACGCGGGGACGAGCGTCAGCCGGACGTCGGGGGTGGTCTCCTCGCCCGGGGCGAGGTACGGGATTCCGGCGGCGGCCAGCGCGTCCGCGAGCGGACCGACGCGCGGGTCGGCGGCGATCAGACCGATGGAGCCCTCATTGCCGAGCGCCTCGGCGCAAGCCCCGACGACCGCGGCGTCGAGCCCGTCCGCGGCCGGGACCCGGCGGACGGCGAGCGAACCCGGGGCCTCACGGATCGAGCGGACCTCGGCCAGACCGGGCGAGATCGCCGGTAGCAGGCGGGAGGCGTACGCGATGACCTCGCGCGGCACGCGGAAGCCCGCCGTGAGCTCCTCCACCACCGCGTCCCGCTTGCCCAGGTGGGCCAGCGCCTCCTCCCAGCTCGCCGTCGCCCACGGCGTCGTCCCCTGCGCGAGGTCGCCCAGGACCGTCGCGGAACCCGTGGTGCAACGGCGGCCCACCGCGCGGTACTGCATGGGGGAGAGGTCCTGTGCCTCGTCGACGACGACGTGTCCGAGGGACGGCGTACGGGACACGAGGTCTGCCGTCTCGTCGATCAGGACCGCGTCCGCCGCCGACCACTTCGCGGAGCGCACGCCCCTGGGCGGCGTCTGCCACAGGATCGCCTTCTGCTCGTCGGCCGTCAGCACGCCCTCCGCGTGCTCGGCCAGGAACTCCGGGTCGGAGAGCAGTCGCAGCACGAGCTTCGCGGGGTCGACCGGCGGCCAGATCGCCCTGACCGCCGCCTTCACGGCCGCGTTGCGGGCCACGGCGTCCTGGACGCGGTCGTCGGGCGCCTCGCCCGCCTGCTCCATGCGGACCAGGACGGCGTGCGCGATGCGCTGCGGCAGCGCGTCCCGCGCCGCGCCGTACCGGATGTCCCGGTCCAGCAATTCCCGGACCACCTCTTCGAGTTCGTAGGCGGGTACGCGCCAGCGGCGCGAGCCCCGCACGACGACGACCGGCTCCGTCGGCAGGGTGACGTGCGAACGCACGGCCCGCGCGAGCACGGTCGCCATCCGGGCGTCGCCCTTGACGACGGCCGCTTCCGCCGCGTCGGTGCCGCGCACCTCCACACCGGTCCCCGCGGTCACCAGGTCGTCGACGGTCGCCTGCTTGACCTCGAGTTCGCCGAGCGCCGGCAGGACCTGCTCGATGTAGTGCAGGAAGGACCTGTTGGGGCCGATGACGAGGGTGCCGGTGCGTGCCAGCCGCTCGCGGTGCGCGTAGAGCAGAAAGGCCACGCGGTGCAGGCCGACCGCGGTCTTCCCGGTGCCGGGGCCGCCCTGCACGCAGACCGTGCCGCCCAGGCCGCTGCGGACGATCTCGTCCTGCTCGGGCTGGATGGTCGCGACGATGTCCCGCATCGGGCCGACGCGCGGCCGTTCGATCTCCGCCTGGAGGAGCCTGCTGGTCCGGTCGGTCTCGGCCGGGTCGGTGAGGTGCTCATCCTCGTACGCCGTGAGGTCGCCGCCGGTGTACCCGAAGCGGCGGCGCAGCCCGACGTCCATCGGGTCCTTCCGCGAGGCGCGGTAGAAGGGCTGGGAGACGGGGGCGCGCCAGTCGATCACCATCGGGTCGCCGTCGGCGTCGTGGACGTGGCGGCGTCCGATGTAGAACTGCCCGCCCTGAGCCCCCTCGGCCAACTCCGCCCCCGGGGCGTGGAGGTAGTCGAGGCGGCCGAAGAAGAGAGGTGTTCCCGCGTGGTCGGCCAGGGCCTTGATGCGCTCGTCGATCTGGCGCTGGAGGACCTGCGCGTTCACCCAGTTCGCGGTGACGTCTCGGATGTCGAGGGCTTCGGCGTCCTCACGCATCGCGCGCAGGGCGGCGCGGGAGCGTGCGAGGTGGGCCCGTTCGCGGGCGAGCGGGTCGTCGTCTTCTGTTGCGTGCGCGGGCACGGTGTGGCCTCCGGGCATGACTGCATGAATGCGTGACTGCGTGCGCGGACGCACGGCGAGGCGTGGGTCCGCAGGGGTCACGTTCACGTTGCGGATGCCGGCCCGGTTTCCGTCCGGGCGGCGCGCTCCCTGGCCGGGCGGGGAGGGAGGCGGCAAGACGGGCGATGCTAGCCCTGGGGGTACGGAGGGGGCAAACCAATTAGGGACGGCAGAGCCGGGGGACCCCTACGTCTGCGGGATGACCCCCCTAGGGGATTCCGTGGGTCCCGGGAGGGACCGCGCTCCACAGCGGATTCCATCCGCAGACCGATGTACTGCAAAGGAGTGAATCGCATCATTGAGTACATGAGCAGCGCGACATTCACCCCAGGCCCGCCCGGCCGGGCGGCTCCCCACGTGAGCGGTGCCACCGCCGTCGACTCGGCCGGCTCCGAGCACCCCCGGCACCTGATCGGCAACGCCCTGCGAGCGATCAAGGTCTTCCTCGGGGCGGCGATCAGCGTCGTCGTCCTCGGCGAGTACAACGAGACCAAAGACATACCGAAGACATGAGTACGCCTACCCAGCACGCCTGAGCCGTTCGGCAGAGGCGCCGGCCCTTCCCGGTCGATGGGATGGTGCCATGACGACGCCTGCCGCCCCCGGCCCCGGTTCCTCCTCTCCCTCTTCCCCGGCCGCTTCCTCGGCGCTGGTCTCCGCGGGCCCCTCCTCCGCGAAGCCGGCGCGGATCGCCGCGGGCGTCGGCCTGGTGGCGGTCGTCCTCGACGTGATCCTGTGCATGATCCTCGTCCTCGTCGACGCCTACGAGCCCGGTGACGGCCGTGCGGGCGCCTTCGTCGACGCGGGCATGGGCAGCCTCTGGGCCTCGGGCCTGACCGGGCTCGCCGCCCTCTGCCTCCCGGCGGCCGTCACCGGCCGGGCCGTCCGATCCGGCCTCGTCGCCGCCCAGTACGCCTTCCTCGTCCTCGCCCCGGTCCTCGTCCTGCTCGACTGACAGCCCGCGAGCCGCGCACGCGAGCGGACACGGGCGGGCCCCTGCCAGGTCCCCGCCCGGCCAGGTCCCGCCCAGCCTGGTCAGGTCCCGCCCCGGTCAGACCTCGTCGCCCGCCAGCAGCGCGTCCGCGTCGACGATCCGGTAGGCGTAGCCCTGCTCGGCGAGGAACCGCTGCCGGTGCGCGGCGAAGTCCTGGTCGATGGTGTCCCTGGCCACGACGGAGTAGAACCGGGCCTCGTGGCCGTCCGCCTTCGGACGGAGCACCCGGCCCAGCCGCTGCGCCTCCTCCTGGCGGGAGCCGAAGGTGCCGGACACCTGGATGGCGACGGTCGCCTCGGGCAGGTCGATGGAGAAGTTCGCCACCTTCGACACGACCAGCACGGAGAGCTCGCCCTGCCGGAACGCCTCGAAGAGCTTCTCCCGCTGCGCGTTGGACGTGTCGCCCTTGATCACGGGCGCGTCCAGGTGCTCGCCCAGCTCGTCGAGCTGGTCGATGTACTGCCCGATGACCAGGGTCTGCTCACCCCGGTGCCGGCGCACCAGCGCCTCGGTGACGTTCCGCTTGGAGTCGGTGGTCGCGCAGTACCGGTACTTGTCCTCCGTCTCGGCCGTCGCGTACGCGAGCCGCTCGGAGTCCGTGAGGTTGACGCGGACCTCGACGCAGTCGGCGGGCGCGATGTAGCCCTGCGCCTCGATCTCCTTCCAGGGGGCGTCGAAGCGCTTGGGCCCGATGAGGGAGAAGACGTCCGACTCGCGGCCGTCCTCGCGCACGAGGGTGGCCGTCAGCCCGAGCCGCCGCCGCGCCTGGAGGTCGGCGGTGAACTTGAACACCGGGGCGGGGAGGAGGTGCACCTCGTCGTAGACGATCAGACCCCAGTCCCGGGAGTCGAACAGCTCCAGGTGCGGGTACACGCCCTTCCGGCGGGTGGTGAGCACTTGGTACGTGGCGATGGTGACCGGCCGGATCTCCTTGCGCGTACCGCTGTACTCGCCGATCTCGTCCTCCGTCAGGGAGGTCCGCTTCACCAGCTCGTGCTTCCACTGCCGGGCCGAGACCGTGTTGGTCACCAGGATCAGCGTGGTGGCCTTCGCCTCCGCCATCGCACCGGCCCCGACCAGCGTCTTTCCCGCGCCGCAGGGGAGGACGACGACACCGGAGCCGCCGTGCCAGAACCCCTCGACGGCCTGCCGCTGGTACGGGCGCAGCGCCCAGCCGGTCTCGTCCAGCTCGATCGGGTGCGCCTCCCCGTCGACGTAACCGGCGAGGTCCTCGGCGGGCCAGCCCAGCTTCAGCAGGGTCTGCTTGATCTGGCCGCGCTCGGACGGGTGCACGACGACCGTGTCCGGGTCGATCCTCGCCCCGACCAGCGGGACGATCTTCTTCGAGCGCAGGATCTCTTCCAGGACCGGCCGGTCGCTGCTGGTCAGCACCAGTCCGTGGGTGGGGTGCTTGCTGAGGGTGAGCCGCCCGTAGCGGGCCATCGTCTCGGCGACGTCCACGAGCAGGGCGTGCGGCACCGGGTAGCGGGAGAACTGCACGAGGGCGTCCACGACCTGCTCGGCGTCGTGCCCGGCCGCGCGGGCGTTCCACAGGCCGAGCGGCGTGAGGCGGTAGGTGTGGATGTGCTCGGGCGCGCGCTCCAGCTCGGCGAACGGCGCGATGGCGCGGCGGCATTCGTCCGCCAGCTCGTGGTCGACCTCCAGCAGGAGTGTCTTGTCGCTCTGGACGATGAGAGGTCCGTTCACGCCTCACCCTTTCCTTTCGGCCAAACGTCCAGTGTGCCTGATCCCGCCGGAAACCGGGCCGCCCCCGAATCCCGGCATTCAAAGCCCCCCGGCC
>NZ_JAAAXQ010000482.1 GCF_009916105.1 Streptomyces sp. GC420
GACAGCCCCCGGCCGGAGCCCCGCGCGCCGACACCGGCGCCGGCGCCCTGCGCCGCCTGCGATCCGCGTACCGCCGGCTGCGCCGGGTCGCCACGCTCACCGCGCTCGGCTACTTCACCCTCTTCCTCCTCCTGTCGGGCTTCGCGCCCTCCCTCATGAGCACGCGGACCGCCGGAGGCCTCAACACCGGTCTGCTGATGGGGATCTGCCAACTGCCGGTCACCTGCCTGGCCATCGGGGTGTACGAGATCCTGGCGCGCCGTCACATCGACCCGCCGGCCGCGGAAGTGCGCCGCCGCGCCGCCAGGGGAGCACCGCTGTGACCGGGTCCGGCGCGCCCGGCGAGGCGCTGTCGCTGACCGCGTTCACCGCCGTGGCCACGGTGATCCTGCTGCTGTGCCTGCTGTCCGGGCCGGACCGGGACGACCTCGACGAGTTCTACACCGGCTACCGCTCGCTCTCGCCGATGCGCAACGGCCTCGCCATCGCGGGCGACTACATCTCCGCCGCGACCGTGCTCGGCACCGTCGGCGTCATCGCCCTCAGCGGCTACGACGGTGTCGTCCTCGCCCTGTCGACCGCGCTCTCCCTCGTCCTGCTGATGTTCCTGCTGGCCGAACCGCTGCGCAACGCGGGCCGGTTCACCATGGGCGACGCGCTGACCCGGCGCGCCCCCGGCCGTGCGGTGCGCATCACGGCCTGCGCGGTCACGCTGGCCGCGCTGCTCCCGCTGATGATCGTCCAGCTCGCGGGCGCGGGCGACCTGATGGCGTTCATCCTGGGCTTCGAGAACCCGGGGCTGAAGACGGGCTGCCTGATCCTGCTGGGCGTACTGATGATCAGTTACGCGGCGGTCGGCGGTATGAAGGGCACCGCCCTCGTCCACCTGGTCAAGATGGTGGTGCTGCTCGGCGCCGGGGTCACCGTCGCCGCGCTCGTGCTGTCCCGGTTCGGCTGGAGCCCGGGCGGGCTGCTCGGCGCGGCCGAGCGGGGCAGCGGCGCGGGGCCCGCCTACGCGCGGTCCGGGCTGCTGTTCCGGGGCGGGCCGGCACCCGCCGTCGACATGGTCACCTCACAGCTGACGGTCGTGCTGGGCGGGGCCTGCCTGCCGCACGTCACCATGCGCATGTACAGCTCGACCAGCGCCCGCGCCGTACGCCGCTCCATGTCCTGGGCGGTCTGCGTCGTCGTCTCCTTCGCCCTCGTCATCACCGTGCTGGGCTTCGGCGCCGCCGCCCTGGCCGGCCGCCGGGCGATCACCGACGCCGACCCGCAGGGCAACACCGCGCTCCTCCTCGTCGGCCGGGCCGTCCTGGGCGCGGACGTGTCCACCGCCGAGACGGTTCTGTTCACGTCCCTGGCCACCGCGGTCTTCCTGACGCTGCTGGCCTCGGTCGCCGGGATGATCCTCGCGTGCGCCAACTCCCTCGCCCACGACCTCTTCGCGCACGGTGTACGGCGGGGGACCATCGCCCCGCGCCGGGAGATGCTGCTCGCCAGGGGCGCGGCACTCGGCATCGGGGTGCCGACGATCGCGCTGGCCTGCTACGCCCAGCGATGGAGTCTCCAGCCGCTGGTCACCGTCTCCTTCTGCATCGGCGCCTCGGCGATCGCCCCCGCCCTCGTCTACAGCCTCTTCTGGCGCCGCTTCACCCGGACCGGGCTGCTGTGCACTCTGATCGGCGGCACCTTGTGCGTCGCCGTGCTCATCACCGGCACGAACCTGGTCTCGGGGCGGCCGGAGGCGGCCTTCCCCGGCGCCGACTTCAACTGGTTCCCGTTCACGACGACCGGCATCGTATCCATTCCGTTCGGGTTCGCGATGGGCTGGTTCGGGACGATGCTCGGCGGCCGTGACGCACGTGTGCAGCGGAAGCGGTACGAGTCGGTCGAGCCGCTGATCCTCGCGACGGCGACTTCGCCGCCCCGCCCGGCTCCGACGACCGCCCCGGGTCCCCGGCGCCCACCGCCGTTCCCCTGGCCGTACCCGGCGGACCCGGCGCGGCGCGGCTGAGCGCTCGGCCGGCGGTCGCGGTGCGTCACCCCCGGGTGCGGCGCGGATCCGGCGCGGCCGGTCGCGCCCACGCGGCGCAGCCGCGTGTCGTCGCGGCCCCGCGCCCTTCGGTCTCCGGGGCGCCGCCGAACCGCGCTGAACCTCGTCGGCCAGGCACCACGCTCAGGGCGCGGCGCCCGTCCCGACCGCCCCGGACGGAAGGCACCCGGTCCGCCAGGTGCCGGTCCGCCAGCTGCCGCCGTCCGCGGTGACGGCGAACGCCCCGGTGTCCGGGAGGGACTCCAGCCAGTCGCGGGCCTCGTCGCCCATGGCGTACGCGGCCGTGGCACGGGCGTCCGCGTCGGTGAGCCCGGCGTGGACCACGGTCACGGAGGCCAGGGCGGTCACGGGCGGCGCGCCGGTACGCGGGTCGATGATGTGGCAGCCCCGCTCCGCCGGCCCGGAGGTGGCGACGGCCAGGCCACCGGCCGTGTGCTCGACGACTGCCGCCAGTGCGCCCGGGCGGAGAGGGTCGGCGATGCCGACCCTCCAGGGACCGCCGATCAGCTGCACGTCCCCGCCCCCGTTGACGCACACCGCCTCCGCCCCGGCCGAGGCCAGAAGCCGCGCGGCGCGTTCGACGGCCCAGCCCTTCACCAGGCCCGTCGGGTCCGGGCCGCCGCCGGCGTAGCCCGCGGTGAACAGGCCGCCGCTGGCCCGCTCCGCGTCCTCGCACAGCCGCAGGACTTCCGCGACCTCGGGCGCGCACCCGGACAGCGCGACCTCGCCCCGGCGCAGCCGGCTGATGTCGCTGTCCTCGCGGTACGTCGAGAAGACGCGGTCGGCGTCGTGCAGCAGGGCGACCGCGGCGCGCAGCGCCGTGCGCAGCGGCCCTGTCCTGACACCGCGTACGTCGAAGGAGAAGACGGTGCCCATGACGTGCTCGACGTGCCGCAGCCGTCCGGGGCCGCGTGCGGGCCCGGAAACCGGTCCGGAAACGGGCTCGGGCAGGGACGCGGGTCCGGGCGTGTGGTCAGACACCGGCCCTGTCCAGTGCGCTCTGCAGGGACTGCCGGTAGCCGTCGCTGGTGTACGTGGCGCCCGAGACGGTGTCGATGTCGGCGCTCTGCGCGGCCAGCGCCTCCTCGGTGAGCACCGGCAGGGCGTAGTTGTTGATCTGCTGGTCCTTCGGGTTGTTGGCGGGGTACTGCAGGACGGTGACTCCGGTGAGCCGCCCGTCCTCCACCGTAATGCTGACCTGAACCGGCCCGTAGCGGGTCTGCGCGGCGTCCCCGGTGACGGTCCCGGACGACGACGAGGACGAAGAGGAGGACGGGGAGGACGAGGACGGGTCCGGCGCCCGCGAGGAGGACAGGGGCGGCGGCGAGGCGGCCGTGGCCGTGCCCGCCCCGGTGTGCGGCTTGAGTGCGAGGAGCATGACGACGCCGGAGACGGCGGCCGCGGTGCTGAGGACGGCGCGGCGCAGCGGGTGGACTCTCTTCACGGGGCGGCTCACAGTTCGCTCACAGTTCGAAGGACTCGTGGTGGATTCGGCGCGCGGGCACACCTGCGGCACGCAGCGCCTCGTACGCGGACCCGGCCATGCCGGGCGGCCCGCACAGATAGACGTCGTGGCGGTCGATGTCGGGCAGCGCCGCCCGCAGCCCGGCCGCGGTGATCGGGACGGAGGCGCCCTCGGGGGTGTTGAGGGCGTAGTACAGCCGGGCCCCGCGGGCCGCCGCGATCGCCTCCAGCTCGGCGCGCAGCGCGAGGTCCTCGGGGCGCCGGGCGCGGTAGACCAGCGTGAGGTCGCCGGGCGCGGCCGGCAGCGTCTCGAAGAGCGCGCGCAGCGGTGTGATGCCGACCCCGCCGGCCAGCAGCAGCACCTTGCGGCGGGTGCGGCGGCGGGCGGTGAGCGCGCCGTACGGACCCTCCACCCAGACCCGTGTGCCGGGCCGGACCGTCGCCAGCGCGGCGCTGTGGTCGCCCAGGGCCTTGACGGTGATGCGCAGCCGTCCGCCGCGCGGCGGCGCCGACAGGGAGTACGGCGTGGACGTCCCCCACAGTCCGGGGGTGAGGAACCGCCAGCGGAAGAACTGCCCGGCCTCCGCCGTGACGCCCTCCGGCCGCCGTCCAGCGACCACCACGGAGACCACTCCGGGCGCCTCCCGCACCACTGACTCCACCCGCAGCCGGTGCCGCGCGTTCAGCCTGACGGGCACCAGTACCCGGTACCACAGAACCAGCGCGGCCGCGCCGAGGTAGAGGGCGTACCAGGCCGCGCGGGCCGGGGCGCTGCCGACGAAGTCGGCACCGACGGCGAGCTGGTGGCCGAAGGCCAGGAAGACCGCCGCGTAGGTGAGCAGGTGAAGGTAGTACCAGGTCTCGTGGCTGACGCGGCGGCGCACCGCGCGGGCCGAGACCGCCCCGACGGCGAGGATGATCAGTGTGCCGGCCGTCGCCTTCAGCATCTCCGGGTAGTCCAGGACGATCTCGGTGGTCTGGGACACCACGGAGGTGCCGGACTGCACGGCGTAGCCCCAGACGATCAGCGCCACGTGGGCCAGGACCAGACTCACCGTCCAGCGCCCCGCGAGGGCGTGCCAGCGGGCGACGCGGTCGCTGCCCACCCCCCGCTCGAGCACCGGCACGCGCGCCATCAGCGCGACGAGCACGGCGCAGCCGTACCCGGCGAGCAGCCCGGTGATCCGGCCCGCGCCATTCAGCCAGTCCGCGGCCGTCACCACGGCGGCGGTGTCCACCCACCACAGCCACAGCACCGCGGCCGCGCCCGCCCAGAGCAGGGCGAGCACCGCGGCTGCCGGGGAGACGGCCGGCCCGCCGCCGGGGCCCGGTCCTGGCCCGTGGCCGTGCGCGCTGCCGTGGCCGGCACCCCGCCCGGCGGGCCCGGCCCGGTGCCGGGCCGGTGTGCTCTCGTACAGGGTTGCCACCGAATCGCCCCTTCCATCGCTTCTGCCGTTCGTCTCAGTGGTGGCCAGCGTGGAGGGACAACCTTTGAGAATCTTCTGAGATCGGGCTCCCGGGGGCGGACTCAGAGGAAACTCAGAGCATTCCGAGAGACCCTGGAC
>NZ_JAAAXQ010000483.1 GCF_009916105.1 Streptomyces sp. GC420
CCCTCCCCCCTCGCCTTCCTCCCCCTCCGAGGTCCCGGACCTCACGGGCGCTCGGGGCGCCGCGCGGGAGCGGCGTCAGGACGCGGCCAGCACGCCCGTGTAGTAGACGGTCCCCGCGCAGGCGTCCGAGATCGTCGTCCCCGTGGATGCTCCGCCCACCGCGGTGTACGAGATCTGGACGCTGCCGTCCGCGGTGCCCGGGTCCTCGTCGGCCAGCTGCGTCTGCATGCCCTGGGAGCCGGTGGTCTCGCCGGTGCCCGTGGTGCCGCCCGTCGGCGTCGGGTCGGGGGAGGCTCCCGTGCTCGGACAGCTCGCCGAGGGGACCCAGGCGAACTTCACGTCGTACGCCTCGTTCGGCTGGAGCAACAGGGCGGGCTGCTCGGCCGAGGGGTCGGGCAGGCCGGCCGCCGCGTCGCCGGAGGTGTGCCGGACCGCGGTGACACGGGACGGGTCCGCGGCTCCGGCCGCGAGGGTGCTCACCGTTCCGGGGCCGGCCACCGTGCAGGGGGCCGCGGAGACGTTGACGACGCGGAAGGTGCCGTAGACCTTGCCCTCTGCGTCGGGGGTGCCCGCGCTCATCGTGGAGGCACCGCCGAGCTGGGCGGCCCCGCAGGCGGCGACCGCCTCGTCGGGCGTGCCGGACGTGGAGTCCGCGCCGCCGCCGGAGCCCTGGACCGTGCCCCTGTCCGGGTCCGCCCCGCCCTTGTCGTTCTGGCCGCCGCTCTGGTCGGTGGGGGCCTTGCCGGTGGGCCGGACCTTGTCCGCGGGGCCTTCACCGGCGCTCTTGCCGTTGTCCCCGGCGCCGTCGGACGCCTGACCGTGACCGGCGATCGCGGTGGTGTCCGTCCCGCCGCCCGAACCGGCCACATGGACGAGGGCCGGTACGGCGGTGCAGGCCAGCACGGCTGCCGCGGCCGCGCCGACGAGGGCCTGCCGCTTGCGGGCGCGCCGCGCGGGCACCGCACGGCGCAGGTGGTCGAGGGCCTGGGGCGAGGGCCGGAGCTCGCCGACCGCGCCGTGGAGCAGGCTGCGCAGGGCGAGCTCGGCGTCGTCGAACGCGTCCAGTCGCCGGTCGCCCGGCGGCGGGACCGGCCCGGTCGCCGCACCGAAAGGGCGGGGGGCCGCGTCGGGGTCGGCCGACCCGCCGGCCCCGGAGCCGTCGGAGGCGTCGGAGGCGTCGGAGGCGTCGGAGGCGTCGGGGACGACTCGTTCGTGGGAAGAGCCGGTCTCGGAGGCGGAGGATGCCTCCGAGACGGAGGGCGCCCCGGCGGGGCCGGAGGGCCCGGTGGGGGCCGCCGACTCCTGGGCCTCGTCTCTCGGCTCGTTCGCGTCCGGGCGCGCCGGACGGTGCTCTGGGCCGTCGTTCACAGTTCCGCTTTCGCTCGGTCCGGGCCGCTGCGGTTCATCAAGCCGCTCGCCGCTCATCTGGGGGCCTCCATGGCGACGCGAAGCGCCGCGATCCCCCGTGAACCGTATGCCTTGACCGAACCCAGGGATATGCCGAGCGTCTCGGCCACCTGGGCCTCGGTCATGTCTGCGAAGTACCGCAGCACCAGGACCTCGCGCTGTCTGCGCTGCAGTCCCTTCATCGCCTTGATCAGCGCGTCGCGCTCGAGCTGGTCGTACGCCCCCTCCTCCGCGCTCGCCATGTCCGGCATCGGCTTCGACAGGAGCTTCAGGCCGAGGATGCGCCGGCGCAGCGCGGAGCGGGAGAGGTTCACGACCGTCTGGCGCAGATAGGCGAGTGTCTTCTCCGGGTCGCGCACCCGTTTCCTGGCGGAGTGGACCCGGATGAAGGCCTCCTGGACGACGTCCTCGCAGGAGGCGGTGTCGTCGAGGAGGAGCGCGGCGAGACCGAGCAGCGAGCGGTAGTGCGCGCGGTAGGTCTCGGTGAGGTGATCGACTGTCGTGCCGGCCACCGTCGTCTCGGCTGCCATCACCCCGTCAGCGCCCTCGCGCTGTGCGGGAATACGGGCGCGCCGCGTCGCGGGCACGGGGGCGATCACCGGCATCCCGCCGGGCGTGCGGGGACGCCGGGCGGGCGGCCGGGGGCGCAGCGCCGCCGGTCTCGGCCGGACCACAGTGATGTCGAGTACCTCTGCCACATCTGTTGGACACACATCCCCCCGTCAGGGTTGTACGTGAGAGGAGCCCTCATTTCTGACGGTGCGTCGATTGCGCCCATTGCTACGTTCGCAGAGTTCGCAGCGACTGCCCTCATGCGTACCAACCCATCCCCAAATGCCCCGCTGTCCAGCGCCGCACACGGCTCTCGCGCCGCCACCGTCCTACCGCCCCACGACGCAAAGACGCCCCTCATCCGCCGCTGGTTGCAGAATGCAGGGATCGAAATCCTCGAACAGATGTTGGCGTGATTCAAGTGGTCCAGGCCACTGATTTGATCACAGGCCGTACTCAGACCCTACAAATCCAGGGCTAGTTGGGGACCGAAATTTCGACAGCGAGGGTCTCGGCGATCTGCACCGCGTTCAAAGCGGCACCTTTGCGCAGATTGTCTCCGCAAACGAACAGTTCCAGCGCCCGTGGGTCGTCGAGCCCGCGCCGAACCCGGCCCACCCACGTGGGGTCGGTCCCCACCACATCGGCGGGAGTCGGGAAGTCCCCGGCCTCCGGGTCGTCGAACAGCACCACGCCGGGGGCTGTCGACAGGATCTCGTGCGCCCGTCCGACCGTCACCTCGCGCTCGAACCGGGCGTGGACGGCCAGCGAGTGCGTGGTGACGACCGGCACCCGCACACAGGTCGCGGTGACGGGCAGCTCCGGCAGCCCAAGGATCTTCCGGGACTCCTCCCGTACCCGCATCTCCTGCGAGGACCAGCCGTCCGCCCGTACGGAACCGGCCCACGGAACGACGTTGAGCGCGACCGGCGCCCCGAACGGGCCGGTGTCGTCGCCCACCGCGCGCCGCACGTCGCCCGGCGCCGTCCCCAGCTCCGTCCCCGCCACGGCGGCCAGCTGGCGGCGGAGCGTGTCCACGCCCGCCTTCCCGGCGCCGCTCACCGCCTGGTACGAGGAGACGATCAGCTCGGTCAGCCCGAACTCCGCGTGCAGCGCGCCCACCGCCACGATCATCGACAGCGTGGTGCAGTCGGGGTTGGAGACGATGCCGCGTGGCCGGTTCCGCGCGGCGTGCGCGTTGACCTCGGGGACGACGAGCGGCACGTCGGGGTCCGCGCCGAAGGCGCCCGAGTTGTCCACCACGACCGTGCCCCCGGCCGCCACGACCGGCGCCCAGCGCTCCGCCACCTCGTCGGGCACGTCGAACACCGCGACGTCGATGCCTTCGAAGGCCTCCTCACCCAGTGCGAGGACCTCGGTCTCCTCCCCGCGCACGGCGAGCGTGCGCCCGGCGCTTCGCGGGGAGGCGACGAGTCTGATCTCGCCCCAGACGTCCGCCCGCTGCGAAAGGATCTGGAGCATGACCGCGCCGACGGCCCCGGTCGCTCCCACGACCGCGAGCGCCGGCTTGTCGGTCATCGGCCGGTGCCTCCGTAGACGACGGCCTCGTCACTGTCGCTGTCCAGCCCGAAGGCGGTGTGCACGGCCTGCACGGCCGGGTTCACGTCGTCCTGGCGCGTCACCACCGAGATGCGGATCTCGGAGGTCGAGATCAGCTCGATGTTGACGCCGGCGTCCGAGAGTGCCTCGAAGAAGGAGGCCGTGACGCCCGGGTTGGTCTTCATGCCCGCGCCGACCAGGGAGATCTTGCCGATCTGGTCGTCGTAGCGCAGCGAGTCGAAGCCGATGGCGTCCTTGTGCTTCTCCAGCGCCTCGATGGCCTTGCGGCCGTCGGTCTTCGGCAGCGTGAAGGAGATGTCCGTGAGGCTGGTGGCCGCCGCGGAGACGTTCTGCACCACCATGTCGATGTTGATCTCGGCGTCCGCGATCGCACGGAAGATCGCCGCGGCCTCGCCCGGCTTGTCCGGCACACCGACGACCGTGATCTTGGCTTCGGAGACGTCGTGGGCGACTCCGGAGATGATGGCGTGCTCCACCTTCTGGCCCTCTCGCGGTTCGTTGCTGACCCAGGTGCCCGGCAGCCCCGAGAAGGAGGAGCGGACGTGGATCGGGATGTTGTAACGGCGTGCGTACTCGACGCAGCGGTGCAGCAGCACCTTGGAGCCGGACGCGGCCAGCTCCAGCATGTCCTCGGAGGAGATCCACTCGATCTTCCGGGCCTTCTTCACCACACGGGGGTCGGCGGTGAACACACCGTCCACATCCGTGTAGATCTCGCAGACCTCGGCGTTCAGCGCCGCGGCCAGCGCCACGGCGGTCGTGTCCGAACCGCCCCGGCCGAGCGTCGTGATGTCCTTCGTGTCCTGCGACACGCCCTGGAAACCGGCGACGATGGCGATGTTGCCTTCGTCGAGCGCCGTCCGGATGCGGCCCGGCGTGACGTCGATGATCCGCGCTTTGTTGTGGACCGAGTCGGTGATGACACCTGCCTGGCTGCCGGTGAACGACTGGGCCTCGTGACCCAGGTTTTTGATCGCCATGGCCAGCAGTGCCATGGAGATACGCTCTCCGGCGGTCAGCAGCATGTCGAACTCACGCCCCGCAGGAATCGGAGAAACCTGCTCGGCGAGATCGATCAGCTCGTCCGTCGTGTCGCCCATCGCCGACACCACGACGACCACCTGGTGGCCGTTCCGCTTGGCATCGACGATCCTCTTGGCGACGCGCTTGATGCCCTCGGCATCGGCTACGGAGGAGCCTCCGTACTTCTGCACGACAAGGCCCACGTGCGCTCCTCGCTCGGTTCGTACGACCGGCCGATTCTCGGGCCGGTCTGTCGGGCTCAGTTTATCGAGCGGCCGGAAATCGCCCGGCTCGATTCGTATGGTGAGACGGGCCGCTCGGCATGTGATCACACGGCGGCTCGACGGGGTACCTGCCCTGCGGATCGCCGGGCCAGTCCGAATGTGTCCCCGCTCACACCGCCAACGGGCCCTGCGCGCAAGGGGACCGCCCGTCGGCGGCCGCGGCGCCCGCCGCCCCTCGCACCCGGGCCCCGCCAGGGGAC
>NZ_JAAAXQ010000484.1 GCF_009916105.1 Streptomyces sp. GC420
GTGCGGCCTCCTCTCGGTCGGTCGGGGACTGGGGACGGCGGACGGGAGCGGATCGGCTCGGTGGGTTCAGTTCAGCAGGGGGCGGCTCACCGGGGACAGGGCCGCGATGGGCAGTTCCACCCTCACTTCGGTGCCGCCCGCCGTGCGCCCCCGGCCGATGCGGATGCGGGCACCGATGCCCGCCGCCCGCTCGACCATGCCGACAAGCCCGAAGTGGCCGGTCCTGCGCAGTTCGTCGAGGCTGGTGCCGGGCGGCAGCCCGCGGCCGTTGTCCAGGACGCTGACCCGCAGCAGGCCGTCGACGAGGCCGAGTTCGACGCGTACGCGGGTGGCGCCCGCGTGCCGGTGGCTGTTCTCCATCGCCTCGGTGGCGATGGTGAGCAGGTGCCGGGCGACGGTGTGCGGTACGGGGGGCAGCGAGCCCGTGCCGAGCGGCTCGTAGGAGGCGTGGATGCCGGCGCGTGCGCCGAAGTCGGCGACGTGCGCGGCGAGTTCGGCGGAGATGTCGACGCCCGCCGTGTCATGGTCGGCCCGGCGGCGCAGATCGGCGAGGAGTTCGCGGGACTCGGCGGCCGCGCGGCGCGCCGAGCGTGCGACAAGGCCCGCCTGGTACTTGACGGTGAGCGGGTCCATGCGGTCGGCCGACGCGGCGAGGCTGTCGGCGGCCATGGCCAGGCCGTGCAGGGTCTTGGCGACGGAGTCGTGCATCTCGCGGGCCAGCCGGGCGCGTTCGCCCTCCACGGCGTCGCTGACGGTCAGCCGCGCCGTCGCCTCGGCGAGTGCCTGGGTGGCGGCGCCGAAGCGGAACATCAGGTTGCGCAGGGTGACGCCGATAATGCCGGCGGCGGCGCAGAAACCGCTGATGATGAGGGTGCTGGACGGGTTGTCCATGCGCTGCTGCCAGGCGCTGTACGCCCCGAACAGCACCAGGACCTGCAGCGCGGTGAAGATCGCGGCGCCCCGCCACCCGTACAGCAGTCCGGCGAGCAGCGGCGTGCACACCGTGGCGTAGCCCAGCGGCGAGTCGGCCGTCGCCGTGAGCAGCAGGACCGTACCCAGGGCGAGGTCGACGCCGAACAGCCACTGGTGGCGGAGCAGCAGGGGCCCGATGCGTTCCCAGTCCCGCAGCACGGCGTACGAGCCCATGACGCTGATCACGACGGCGGCGCCGACCAGCCAGTTGCCGAGCCTGCCCTGAGCGCTCTCCAGGGCGAAGGGCGCGCCGAGCCCGATCATCGCGAGCCGGAAGCCGAAGACCTGCCGGCACAGTGCCTGGAGGGCGTTGAGCTGGATGGGCAGGCTGGGGGCGGGCGCATCGTCGTCGAGGACGGAGGCGAGCGGGGGCCGGGTTTCGGGCCGGGACGGCGGACCGCCGCGGTGAGGGCCGCCGTGGGATGCCCCGCCGCGGCGAGGCCCGCCTCCTCTGAGTGCGATGGCCATGGGTCACCGACCGCTGAAGATGGTCGCGAAGTCGGTCGACGAGCCGAGGAACATGCCGGTCACGATGAGGATGAGGGTGGCCGGGACCATGAAGACCAGCGTCACCATGGTCGCCTTGGGAATGGTCTTGGCGGCACGCCGGCGGGCGTTCTGCGCGTCGGTGCGGCGCATGTCGGTGGCGATCTGGATGAGCGTGTCGGCGATGGGGGCGCCGAGTTCCTCGCCCTGCTGGAGCGCCGTGACGAACTGGGACACCTGCTCGGAGGCGTTCCGCTTGCGCAGTTCCTCGAAGGCCTGGCGGCGGCTGACGCCCATGTCCATCTGACGCAGGGTGATGCGGAGTTCGTCCGCCCAGGGGCCCTCGTACTTCTCGGCGACCCGGTCGAGTGCCTGCCGGAAGCCCAGGCCGGCGCTGACGACGACGGCGAGGACGTCGAGGAAGTCGGGGAGGGTGCGCTCGATGACGTCCTTGCGTTCCCTGATGGCCTGCCAGATCAGCGCGTCGGCGGCGAACAGCCCGAAGACGAGCGCGAAGACGCCGAACAGGGGCACGTCGTTGGCGAAGAAGGACAGGCCGCAGACGAGGCCGAAGATGCCGTAGACGGCGCGGCGGGCCGCGTACCGGTCGATGGTCAGGCCGCCCGGGTTGCCCGCCATGTTGATCTTCCGGCGCTTCTGGTCGACGCGCTTGGGGCCCATGAGGCGCAGCACGGTGGGGGCGAAGCGCATGCCGAGCCGGTCGATCACCGAGTCCGCGCGGGAGACCCGGGTGGAGCCGACCTCCAGGGCGAGGGCGAGGTCGCCGGGGAGCTTGGCCTCGGCGCGGTACATGCGGATGCCCTGGAAGATCCCGGCCACGGACAGGCCCAGCAGGAGGGCCAGCAGCAGTCCCAGCATTCGTTCCTCCCCCTCACACTTCGATCTTGCCGAGGCGGCGGATGACGACGAAGCCCGTGGCGTACAGGCCGAGGGAGACCAGGATGAGGATCTGGCCGAGTGCCGATCCGGTGACCCGGGCCAGCGCGCCGTCCTGCATGGCGTTCAGCATCAGCAGGGCGCCGGCACCCAGGGCTGGGACGGTGAAGGCGGTGGCGTTGACCTCGGAGAGCATGGTGCGGACCTCGCGCCGGGTCTCCTTGCGCTCCTCCAGGGTGACGGTGAGGTTGCGCAGCGAACTGACGACGGTGCCGCCCGCCTTGTTGGACAGGATGAGCGTGGTGACGAGGACGACCAGTTCGCGGGAGGGGAGGCGTTCCGTCAGCTCGCCGAGGGCGTCGTCGATGGACCGGCCGACGGACAGCTGGTTGGCGACGACGCTCAGCTCCTCACCCGCCGGGGCCTCCAGTTCCTCGGCGGCCATGGCCAGTGCGGTGCGCAGGGCCAGGCCGGCCTGGGTGGCGTTGGCGAGGATCCGTGCCAGGTCGGGAAGCTGGTTGATGAACGCCTCGATGCGCTTCTGCCGCTGCCAGTTGAGGAACATGTTGCCGCCCCACACCCCGACGATCCCGGCGACGGGACCGAAGAAGGGAGCGAGGACCGAGGCGGCGATCAGCCAGAGCGCGGCCACCGTCAGGCAGGTGTAGACGAGGAACTCGCCCGGGGTGAGGTCCAGGCCGGTCGCCGCCAGCTTCAGCTGGATGCGGCGGCCGAGGCGGGTCCTGCGCAGCCTGCGGTCGACGGCGGTGAAGCGCCGGGTGCGGCCGCCCGGGGGCAGCATGGGTGTGGCGGCGAGCCGGTCGACGAGGGCGGCGCGCTGGGCGCGCCCGGAGGCGTAGCTGTGTACCCCGGCGACGGCGAGCACACCGCAGAGCAGCGTGGCGCCGATGGCGAGCAGGGCGGGGTTGTTCATCCGATGGCCTCCCTCATGTGCAGTCCGTCCAGGCCGTCCGCGGCGACTCCGAAGGCGGGTGGGATGGGTTCGTTGGAGAGGTAGAGGCGTTCGGCGAAGCGGCGTGGCAGCGGCAGGTGCTCGAAGCGGCCGTGGACGACGCGGTCCGCGCTGATGGGCTGTGGCACGAAGCGCGAGACGGTGGCGATGGTGAAGGGCTGCCGGCCGTGCGAGGCGAGGATGGCGATCTCGCTGATCCTGCGGGAGCCGTCGGCGTGCCGGGTGAGCTGGACGATCACGTCGACGGCGCTGTTGATCTGATCGCGCAGGGCCTCGAAGGGGATCTCGACCTCGGACATGGAGCCCAGGGTCTGCAGGCGCATCAGCGCGTCCTCGGCGCTGTTGGCGTGGACGGTGGCGAGGGAGCCGTCGTGGCCGGTGGACATGGCCTGGAGCATGTCGAGGGTCTCGCCGCCGCGGACCTCGCCGACGATGATGCGGTCGGGGCGCATGCGCAGGGAGTTGCGCACCAGGTCGCGTACGGTGATCTGGCCCTTTCCCTCGACGTTGGGGGGCCGGGTCTCGAGTCGTACGACGTGGGCCTGCTGGAGCTGGAGTTCGGCGGCGTCCTCGACGGTGATGATGCGTTCGTGTTCCGGGATCAGGCCGGAGAGCGCGTTCAGCAGGGTGGTCTTCCCGGAGCCGGTGCCGCCCGAGACGATCACGTTGAAGCGGGCGCGGACGAAGGCGGAGAGCAGCAGGAGCATCTGCTCGTCGAGTGTGCCGAGGGTGATCAGTTCCGGAAGTTTGTAGGCGCGTGGGAAGCGGCGGATGGTGAGCGTGGGGCCGGTCAGGGAGAGCGGCGGGATGATGACGTTCACGCGCTCGCCGGACGGGAGGCGGGCGTCGACCATGGGGTTGGACTCGTCGACGCGCCGGTTGACGGTCGAGACGATGCGTTCGATCGTCTGCATGAGCTGCTCGTTCGACGCGAAGCGCATGGGGAGTTGTTCGACGCGGCCGCCGCGCTCGACGAATATCGCGTCGGGGCCGTTGACCATGATCTCGGTGATGGAGGCGTCCTCGAGCAGCGGTTCGAGTACGCCGAGGCCGAGGGCCTCGTCGACGACGCGGCGGATGAGCTGGGAGCGCTCGGCGGTGGACAGGACGGGGCCCTCGCGGCTGATGATGTGCGCGAGGACGCGCTCCAGCCTGGCCCGGCGTTCCGCCGCCGCGAGGGCGGACATCTCGGCGAGGTCGATCTCCTCCAAGAGCTTCGCCCGGTAGAGGGCGACCATGTGGCCGTCCTCGCGGCCACCGCCACCGTGGTCCTCGGGGGCGGCGATACGTGCCCGCAGACTCATGTCCGTACCCTCCTTGCCATCCTCGTCGTCCTCGTCGTCCTCGTCGTCCTAGTCGTCCTGGTCGCAGGGCATGGTGACGGTGCGGGTCGCGGTCCAGCCGTTGCCGACGAAGGGGACGAGCAGGGGGACGTCGATCTCGGCGGTGGTGGGGCCGTCGCAGCCGCCGGCGGCGGTGACGTCCAGGCTGACGGCGGCGTCGGCCGCCGCCTGCCCGGTGCCCGGCTCCAGCGACTCCGCCCGCGCGGCGGCGCGCGCGGTGTGCCGGTGGGCCGGTGTCCCGCTGGCGGATGCCGAGACGGAACCACTGGCCAGGGACCTGGTGGCGATGGTCGACGGCTTCGCCACCCCCGGGCCCCGTCACTGGCGAGCCCGCAC
>NZ_JAAAXQ010000485.1 GCF_009916105.1 Streptomyces sp. GC420
GGGCGGGGGCGCGTCCGGAGGGGGGCCGCCGCCGTGCCGGGTTCCGTTCATGACCGTGGTCCGCTCGTCACCGTCACGGCCGTGCGGGCGTCGCGGCCGCCGCCAGCACCGCCCGCCGCGTCAGCACCCTTGCGAGGTGCGCGCGGTAGTCCGCCGAGGCCGACACGTCGGACGAGGGACGGGCGCCGTCCGCCGCGGCCTCCGCGGCCCGGGCCACCGCCTCCGGTCCGGCGTCCGCGCCCGCCAGCGCCTCCTCGGCGGCCGTGGCCCGCAGCGGGGTCGAGCCCATGTTGGTCAGGCCGATCCGGGACTCGGTGATCCGCCCGTTGTCGCGCCGCACCAGGGCCGCCACCCCGACGACGGCCCAGGCCTGCGCGGACCGGCTGAACTTCTCGTAGCAAAAGCCCCAGCCCTCCCGTTTGGGCACCCGGACCTCGACCAGCAGCTCGTCGGGTTCCAGCGTCGTCTGGAGGTAGTCGTCGAAGAAGTCCCGCGCCGCGATGGTGCGCCGCCCCCGCGGCCCGGCCGCGACCAGTTCCGCGTCCAGGGCGAGCGCCACCGCCGGCAGGTCGCCGGCCGGGTCGGCGTGGGCGAGCGAGCCGCCCAGGGTGCCCCGGTGCCGTACCGCAGGGTCGGCGACCGTCGCCGCCGCCTGCGAGAGCAGACCGGCGTACCGCCGCACGAGCGGGTCGTGGATCACGTCGTGGTGGGTGGTCGTCGAGCCGATGACGACGGCGTCGCCCTGCTCGCGCACACCGCGCAGTTCGGCGATCCTGCCGACGTCGACGACGAGTTCGGGGAAGGCGAGGCGCAGCCGCAGGATCGGCAGCAGGCTCTGCCCGCCCGCCAGCACCTTCGCCTCGTCCCCGGCGTCCGCGAGCGCGCGGACGGCCTCGTCGACGCTCGCCGGCCTGGCGTAGTCGAATGCCGCGGGGATCATGCGGTCTCACCTGCTCCCGTCGCCGAGGTCCTGGCCTGCTGTGCCTGCCGCACGGCCCGCCAGATCCGTTCCGGCGTGCAGGGCATGGGGACGTCCGTGACGCCGAGCGGCCGCAGCGCGTCCACGACGGCGTTGACGACGGCCGGGGTGGAGGCGATCGTCCCGGACTCGCCGACTCCCTTGACGCCCAGCGGGTTGGAGGTCGCCGGGGTCTCGGTGCGGTCGGTGGTGAACTCGGGCAGGTCCGGGGCCGTGGGCACCAGGTAGTCGGCCATCGTGCCCGTCATCAGGTTGCCCTCGTCGTCGTACACGGCCTCCTCGTACAGCGCCTGCCCGATGCCCTGCGCGAGGCCGCCGTGCACCTGCCCCTCCACGATCATCGGGTTGACGACCCGTCCGACGTCGTCGACACAGACGTACTTGCGGATGTGGGTGCGGCCCGTCTCGGTGTCGATCTCGACCGCGCACAGGTGGGTGCCGTGCGGGTAGGAGAAGTTCTCCGGGTCGACGATGTGCTCGGCGTTGATGGTGGGCTCCATGCCCTCCGGCAGATCGTGCGAGGAGAAGGCCTCGAACGCGATCTCCTGGATGGTCCTGCGGGCCTCGGGCGAGCCCTTCACGGAGAACACCCCGTCGGTGAACTCCAGGTCCTGCTCGCTGGCCTCCAGCAGGTGCGCGGCCACCTTCCTGGCCTTGTCGACGACCTTGCGCGCCGCGTGGTGGACGGCGACGCCACCGACGACCAGGGAGCGCGAACCGTAGGTGTCCATGCCCTGCGGGGCGGACCGGGTGTCGCCGTGGACCACCTCGACGTCCTCGAAGGGCACCCCGAGGACGTCCGCGGCGATCTGGCTCCAGCTGGTGACGTGGCCCTGCCCGTGCGGGCTGGTGCCGGTGACGACCTCGACCTTGCCGGTGGGCAGCATCCTGATGCTCGCCGCCTCCCAGCCGCCCGCGGCGTACCGCAGGTCGCCCAGCACCCGGCTGGGCGCGAGCCCGCACATCTCGGTGTACGTCGACACGCCGATGCCCAGGCGCACCGGGTCGCCGCTCTCGTTGCGCTCGCGCTGCTCGGCCCGCAGGTCGTCGTAGCCGAACATCGCGAGGGCCTTGTCGGTCGCCGCCTCGTAGTTGCCGCTGTCGTAGGTCAGGCCCGCGATCGACGTGTACGGGAACTCCTCGTGACGGATCCAGTTGCGGCGGCGCAACTCGACCGGGTCGATGGCGAGTTCGGCCGCCAGATCGTCCATGATCCGCTCGATGGCGAAGGTCGCCTCGGGCCGGCCGGCGCCCCGGTAGGCGTCGGTCGGGGTGCGGGTGGTGAAGACCCCGGTGCAGCGGAAGTCGTAGGACTCCATCTTGTAGATCGCCGGGAACATGAAGGCGCCCAGGATCGGGATGCCCGGCGTCACGAGCATCAGGTACGCGCCCATGTCGGCCAGCAGATCGACCTTGAGGCCCAGCAGTCTGCCCTCGCGGGTCGCGGCGACCTCGATGTCCTGGATCTGGCCCCGCCCGTGGTGGGTGGCCAGGTAGCCCTCGGAGCGCGACTCCGTCCACTTCACGGGCCGGCCCAGCCGCCGGGCGACGGCCAGCGCGACCGCCTCCTCGCCGTACACCTGGAGCTTGGAGCCGAAACCGCCGCCGACGTCCGGGGCGATCACGCGCAGCTTCTGCTCGGGGATCCCGGTGACGACGGCCAGCATGATCCGCAGGATGTGCGGGATCTGGGTGGCCGAGTGGACGGTGTAGTCGCCGGAGGCGGCCTGCGGGGTCACGACCACCGACCGGGGCTCCATCGCGTTGGGGATGAGCCGCTGCTGGAGGTAACGCCGGTGCAGCACCACGTCGGCGCGCTCCCTGACCGCGTCGTACGGCTCCCCGGTGGCGAGCGGCCAGACGTAACAGCGGTTCGTGCCCTTGTCCGAGTGGACCAGCGGGGCGTCCTCGGCCAGCGCCGCCTCCAGGTCGAGCACCGGCGGCAGCGGGGTGTAGTCCACCTCGACGGCCTCCAGCGCGTCCGCCGCCGCGTAGCGGTCGCGGGCGACGACGACGGCCACCGGGTCACCGGCGTGGCGCACCTCGTCGACGGCCAGCGGCGGATGGTCGGGCAGCACCATGTCCTCGGTGACCGGCCAGGCGCACGGCAGCGAACCGAGGCCGTCGGCGGCGAGGTCGCGGCCGGTGAACGCGGCCAGCACACCGGGCCGGTCCAGGGCGGGGGAGACGTCGATCCGGTCGATACGGGCGTGCGCCATGGGGCTCCGCAGCATCGCCAGGTGCAGCAGGCCGGGGGCGGTGATGTTGTCCGTCCAGGTGGTCTGCCCGGTGACGAGCCGGGCGTCCTCCTTGCGCGGCCGGGCGCGCCCGACCTCCGTCTCCCGGCTCTCGAGGGTCTCGGTCATGATGTGACCTCCTGAGGCTGGGGCCCGGCCTGCGAGGCGGACGGCGGGGCGGACGGGGACGACGGGGAGGAGCCCGGGGCGTCCGCGGCGGCGAGGACCGCGCTGACGATGTTCTGGTAGCCGGTGCAGCGGCAGAGGTTGCCCTCGAGGCCCTCCCGGACCTCTTCGGCCGACGGGTGGGGGTTCTCGCGGAGCAGGTCGCGGGCGGCCATGATCATGCCCGGTGTGCAGAAGCCGCACTGGAGGCCGTGCTGTTCGTGGAACGCCTTCTGCAGCGGGTGCCAGGAACCGTTCCGGGACAGGCCCTGGATCGTGGTCACCGTGCTGCCGTCGGCCTGGACGGCGAGCACCGAACAGCTCTTGACGCTGTCCCCGTCGAGGTCGACCGTGCACGCCCCGCAGTTGGTGGTGTCGCAACCGACGGGGGTGCCGGTCAGGCCCAGACGGTCTCGCAGGTAGTGGACGAGGAGGAGACGGGGTTCCACGTCGTCCTCGTACGTCGTGCCGTCCACCTTCGTGGAGATGCGGGTCATGTGCCCTCCCAGAGGTCCGGACGAGGGGTTTCGGCCCATACGGCCGTGATGTGCGTCACTCTATGGCGGCCTCCGGGGCGGCGCGAGGGCTGCGGCATTCCTTTCCCGGCGCCCGCGCCGGGCGGGTGTGTGCCGCCCGGCGCGGGCGCGGAGGGAGACCGTGCGCCGCCCCGTTGGCCGTCCGCGGGGCGCCCCGGGTGCCGTGCGCGCGCAGCCCGTGCGGAACCGGGTGACGCGGCCTAGCCTGGTGGTGCTCGGGGCCGAGGAGGAGGTCTCACGCATGCCCCGACCGCTGTGGAGTGGAGCCGTGTCCTTCGGGCTGGTCACGATTCCGGTGAAGATCATCAGCGCCACCGAGGACCGGGACGTGCACTTCCACCAGATCCACCGGGCCGACAACGGCCGGGTCCGGGTGCGCAAGACCTGTGCCCTCGACGGGCGGGAGCTGTCCCAGGAGGAGATCGGCCGCGGCTACGAGGTCTCCAAGGACACCATTGTCGAGATCAAGGACGAGGAACTGCAGCAGCTGCCACTGCCCACCGCCAAGGCGATCGAGGTCGTGGCGTTCGTCCCCGTATCGTCGATCGACCCCGTCAGGTTCGGGGACCCGTACTACCTGGCCGCGGACGGGCCCGTCGCCGCCAAGCCCTATGTGCTGCTGCGCAAGGCGCTGGAGCGCACCTCCAAGGTCGCGGTGATCAAGATGGCGTGGCACGGGCGGGAGCGGCTCGGCCTGCTCAGGGTGGTGGGCGACGCGATCGCGCTGCAGACGATGTACTGGCCCGACGAGGTCCGCTCGCCCGCGGGGCTCGCGCCGAAGGAGGCCGAACTCACCGAGAAGGAGATCCAGGAGGCCGGGGCGCTGATGGACGCCATCGGGGAGAAGGACATCGGTGAGTTCCACGACGAGTACCGGGCGGCCCTGGAGGCCGTGATCGAGGCGAAGGCGGAGGGCAGGCGCCTCCCCGAGGTGCCGGAGGAGGCCCCGCCGGCGGGAGGCGTCGTGGACCTCATGGCGGCGCTGCAGCAGAGCGTGCGCAAGGCCCGTGAGGCGCGCGGCGAGGGCGGCGAGGGCGGCGACCGTGGCGGGGCTGCCCCTGGACACATTGGTGAGCAGGTGTT
>NZ_JAAAXQ010000486.1 GCF_009916105.1 Streptomyces sp. GC420
GGGGCGGAGGGAGTTCGGGTGCGATGCCGGTCTCCTCGCGCGGACCGCCGCCGAACGCGTCGCGCCCGCGCCAGGCCCGCTCGGCCAGCTCCCACAGCGCCAGCAGCCGGGCCGGGTCCGCGCCGCTCAGCCGCGCGAGCGCCTCGACGGCCTGGCGCGGCGGCAGCGCCTTGCCGTTGAGATACCGCTCCCAGGACGAGCGGCTGTACGGAGTCCTGGAACCCAACGCGGCATAGCTCAGTCCCGTCCGGGCACGCGCCTCGCGCAACCGGGTCAGCAAGTGGCGGACTTCGGGCGCGAGACCGTCGGGCGGCGGCTCGGGCTCGCCCTGCGCCCGTACCGCGTCAGTCATCGGGGTTCCGCAGCTCTCGCCAGGTCGCCGGGTCGACGACGCCGTCGTCGTCGAGCCCGCGCGAGCGCTGGAACGCCCGCACGGCGGCCTTCGTGTTGGGGCCGAACCACCCGTCCACGCCCTGCGGGTCGAAGCCGTGCTTCTGCACCAGGCACTGGATCTCGGCGACCGCCTCGACCACCGCCCCGAGACCGTACTCCTCGGTGAGGGTGGTGCTGTGCCCGGCGTACCAGAGGCCGTCGCGCACCTCGAAGAGACACGGATAGGTACGCAGGGAGGCGTCAGGGGTCGGGGGCGACAGGGGAGCCGGACCCGCGGCCACGGTCGTCCCGTCCGACGAGCGCGGAGATTCCCGCCACGGCCGCTCGACGGCCAGCCCCACCGCCACCGCCACCGCGAGCCCGCCCACCAGCACGGCCGCCGCGAACGGCGACCGCCCCCGGCGCCGCGGTGGGGGTTCAGCCGCCCGTCCGTCCTCCGGTTCGGCATCCGGGGCGCGCTCCGTGGCCTCCGGGCGCCGGTTCCCGGCCTCCGGTCTGTCCGCGAGCCCGCGTACCGCCGACTCGCCGGCAGCCACCTCCCACAGCGCGGCCAGTCCGGCCACGTCACCGCCGCACACCCGCGCCAGAGCCTCGACGGCCTGCCGGGGCGGCATCGCCTTGCCGTTCAGATACCGCTCCCAGGACGAGCGGCTGTACGGGGTCTTCGCGGCCAGAGCGGCAAGGCCCAGGCCACTGTGGTCCTTCAGCCGGCGCATCTCCACCACGAGCCGCCGGACCCGGGGGTCCACGGACCCGGGCAGCGCCTTCCAACGCGACATGTCCCACCTCGTTCGCGTACGACCCTGCTCAACGAAGCGGCACCGAGAGCCGTTACCCCCGCACGTGTCGGCTGCGCGCCCGCGTCCCCGGGCAGCCGCGTCCCGTGCGGTGTCCCAGCAGGTCGGAGCGATGAACGTCCCGCGCTGTCCCCGCCCCCGCGATGCCCGTGGCACCGGCCGGGAGACAGGTCCCAGCATGGGCGTCGCACACCGGCGGCGCGGTCCGCACCGCGCCGCTCCACCGAGCGGACCGACCATCCGCCCTTCGGAAGAACCGGAAGAAACGGGGTTCACCCATGGCACCCACCAGGACCACCCGCCGCCGCGCGGGCCTTCTCATCGCCTCGCTCGCCCTTCTGGGCGGCACGACCGGAGGAGGCGTGGCCGTCGCCACCGACCGGGGCGCCGACGGCGCCGTGAGCGCGGCCGCGTACTCCTGCGACGTCCACCGCGCGGCCAACGGCAAGCTGTACGCCGGTTACTACGACGGCGAGACCGTCGTCCCGTCAGGGACGAGGGTGACGTCCTCCGGGATCGAGGCCCAGTGCCTGCTGCTTGAGTACAACATCGACCCGGGGCCCGTCGACGGGATCTTCGGCCCCAGGTCCCAGGCGGCGGCGAAGGAGTTCCAGCGGCGGGTCAACGACGTCTGCGGCACGAACCTGGCGGTGGACGGCAAGGTCGGCCCCAGGACCTGGCCGTACCTGCGCAACAGCCACTGCTGAGGCCCTACGAGGACCGGGGTCCGCCCTCCGCGGGGGAGAGGTTGCGAGAAGCGGACGCGGGCCCCTGAACACCGTCGGCCTCCGGAACCGCGACCGGGTTCCGGAGGCCGACGAGCGGGCCGCCGTGAACGATCCGTCCGGCTGCGCCGGCGCCGAGGCGTCCCGCCGGATCGCCGTCAGGCTCGGGCGACGGCTGCGCTCTGCTCCAGACGGGCGCGCAGTATCGCGGCGAAGTCCTCGACACGGGAGAGCTGGTCTGTCAACTGCACCTACTCGAAGTCGTTGGGCACGGCCCGGGTGGTCGACCATGTCATCGTGGGCTCCGTCAGGACGCGAGCTGCCCGCATACCTCGGCAACCAGTCCGTCAGCGGCATCAAGCGCGGTGGACAGAACGGACGGGGCCGTGCCGAGCACGGCAAACAACCCGTGCGCTCGCGCGGAGAAGTCCGCGGGAGCAGCCGGAAGTCCTCCCGCAGCCTGAACAGCCCCCTTTTCGTTCAACACCCAGCGACCCGCGTGAGCGTGCAGGCCATGCACGAGAAGCCCAACCGCGCGGAAGAGGCAACCGGCGACATAGAAGGTGTCTGCGCGAGCCGCTCCCTTGCGGGCGTTGGCCAGGATGAACGGGGCCTCCCACCGTGTGTTGGCGATCAGCGCTTCGCGCAATGGCTCCGGATAACGGCGAGTCTTCTGCTGCAGGGCCCGCAGCTCACCACAGGGATCGGCGAGAACGCGTCCAAGGGCCACCTCGCCGACATACGCATGGGAGTACACCCCAAGCGGGTGACCGGCCTGAATCCCTACCTCGAAGCGCCCCTCCCGGCACTCTTCCCAGATGTGGTGAACGCGGTCCAGGTTGCGGTAGATCCAGTCAACAGGGTGGCCGTCAACGGTCAGCCATGCCCCACCGTCCACCCACGGCCCCCAGCCGCCCGGTTCCGTGACTTCGACCGACTCGCCGGTGAGCTCGGACGCGAGGAGGCGCAAAGCGGCAGTGTCCAACGGCGGCCGGTAGTACAAGCCAAGATCGAAATCAGAGTCGGGGCGATGTGCTCCTCTCGCTCGGCTGCCGCCCAGACACACGCCGAACACTCCGCCGACGTCTGTCAACCGGTCCGCAATCTCCGTCAAGCGATCCACAGCCGACAGTCTGCAGCCCCAGAACACCCACTGCGACCGCGTTTCTGAGCGCACTCAGCCCCTCAGGCTCACCCCTCCGGGCGAAGTGCAGAGAAGGACACCTGCGGCGCCACCAAGGAACGATTCACGACCGCGCCCCCGCCGCGTCACAGGGCCGGATCCGAGATCACAAGGTAGTTTCACAGCGCACCTGTCAGTGCCGCACCGCCCCTCCGGGCCGAACGGGGCCGACGCAGTCGCGCAGCACCTCGGTGCACGGTCTCGCGGGAGCCCGCGGGCGCGTCACCGCTCTCGACCCCGAACGGCTCAAAGCGCCGCGGGCTGACGTCACCGATCCGTAAGGCGCCGGTCGAACGCCCGCCGGGGCCACGGCAATTACGCTCGCCGCCGGAACCGACCCAGAGGAGTCCTCCTTGCGCGCCCGCACCCTCTTCCCAGCCACCCTGGCCGCCGCTCTCCTCACCCTCACCGGATGCGGCGGGGACGGAGGCTCCGCATCCGCCGGTGGCGACGCGGGGGCTTCCCCGCCGGAAGCGTCGTCCCCCGCCCAGCCGCCCACCGCCTCACAGGGCAGCGGGAGCGGGGCGGAGGGCGCGGAGGTGCCCGAAGCGCTGAACTTCACCGCCACCACGGTGAACGGCAAGCCGTTCGACGCGAAGACCCTCGCGGGCAGGCCCACGGTGCTGTGGTTCTGGGCGCCGTGGTGTCCCGCCTGCAAGGGCCAGGCCGCCGAGACCGCCAAGGTCGCCGCCGACTTCCGGGGCAGAGCGAACGTCGTCGGCGTCGCGGGCCTGGACAAGAACGCCGCCATGCGCGACTTCGTCTCCGACACCGGTACCGGCTCCTTCCCTCATCTGGCCGACGAGAAGGGCGAGGTGTGGAAGCGGTTCGAGATCACCCGGCAGAGCCATTACGTGATCCTCGACCGGACCGGCAAGACCGTCTACGAGGGCGTGCTTCCCGGCGGCAAGGGGCTGGCCGAGAAGGTCGCCGGACTCACCGGCTGAAGCCATGTCCGACCTGCCCCTGGCCCTCGCGCTCGGCGCCGGCATGCTCGCCGCCGTCAACCCGTGCGGCTTCGCCCTGCTCCCCGCCTACCTGTCCCTCCTCGTCCTCGGCGACGACACTCCCAGCCGCACCACCGCCGTGGCCCGCGCACTCGCCGCCACCGCCGCGATGACCGCCGGATTCGCCGCACTCTTCGCCGTCTTCGGCCTCGCCGTCCAGCCCGTGGCCGGCCAGGTCCAGCAGCACCTGCCCTGGTTCACCATCGCGTTCGGCCTGCTCATCGCCGTCGCGGGAGCGTGGCTGCTCGTCGGCCGCCAACTGCCCACCCTGGCCCCGAAACTCCGCCGGGCCCCCGCCGTCACCCGTTCGCTGCCCTCGATGGCGCTGTTCGGCATGGCGTACGCCATCGCCTCCCTCGGCTGCACCATCGCTCCGTTCCTCGCCATCGTCGTCTCCGCCTTCCGCACCGGCTCCACCGGCGAGGGCGTCACCCTGTTCACCGCCTACGCCACCGGGATGGGCCTGATCGTCGGCGCGGCCTCCCTCACTGTGGCGCTCACCCGCACCACCGCCGTCACCCGGATGCGACGCCTCGGCGCCATCGCCCCGCGCCTCGGCGGCGGACTGCTCCTCCTCGTCGGCGCGTACGTCGCCCACTACGGCTGGTACGAGATCCGCGTCCAGCGCGACCCCGCCACCACGGACCCCGTCATCGAGACGGCGGCGGCCGTCCAGCGCGTCGTCGCCGACGGCGTGGACACCGTCGGTCCGACGGCGCTTGCCTCACTCTTCGCCGCCCTGCTGATCGCGGCGCTGGTGATCCGCCGGCGCAGGCGCGCACGCCGCTCCGACCGCACCCACCTCACCGACCGCGGTCCGTCTCCCGCGCCCGAGCCCCCGGCCTGAGCCACCGCGAGCCGGACGCGAGCCCTTGAACGG
>NZ_JAAAXQ010000487.1 GCF_009916105.1 Streptomyces sp. GC420
GCCCACTCCCCGGCACGCCGGTTCCCGTCCGAGGGCTCCGAGAGCTCCGAGAGCTCCGGGAGCGTCGGATCCCGTCGGCGCCGCCCGGGTTCCGGTGCGGGGCCGGTCCGGTGGGGCGACCCTGGCCGCGCCCGGGCGTCCGGCCCGGCCGCCGCACGTCCTGCCGTGCCTCGGCGGGCCAACTCCGTTCCCCCCGGCGCCGACCGGCCGGCGGTTGCCTGCGGGGTTCCGGCCGTCGTGGGCGTTGCCCGGCTCCGGGCAGGTGTTCCGTCGACGCCGGCCCGGGTCCCCGGTGCCGGTCGGTCCTCCTGGCCGCCTCGGGCACGGCCGGCCGTCTCCCCTCGGGCCGGCGCCGGGCACCGCCGTTTGCGGGGCGCCCGGCGTCCGCGGTGTCTCGCCGTGCCCCCGGCGGGCCCTTTCCCGGCCGCTGCCGAGGCCCGCCCGGCCGGGGCGGTTGCCGCCTGCTCCGGCCGGGCGGCGCCGGTTCGCTCACGGGGCGCCGGGCCGGGGGGCCGCCCCGGTCGTGGCCGGGCGTGTCCCGCTCAGGCCCGCGTCCGGCGCGACGGCGCGCGCCCGCCCGGCCCGGCGGCCCGTCACCCCGGGCGCGCCCGGGCCGGGGTGGGGGCACGTACCATCGGCGTGCCAGAGCAGCGAAGCGCACCGCACAGCCGAGGAGCAGCCTCCGTGACCGCCCCCGCCCCCGTCACCGTCCGCGTACCCGCCAAGGTCAACGTGCAACTCGCGGTCGGCGGGCGCAGGCCGGACGGGTTCCACGACCTGGCGAACGTCTTCCTCGCGGTGGGTCTCTACGACGAGGTGACGGTCACCCCCGCCGACACGCTGCGGATCACCTGCGAGGGCCCGGACGCCGCGCTGGTGCCCCTCGACCGCACGAACCTCGCCGCCCGCGCCGCCCTCGCGCTCGCGGAGCGCCACGGCCGCGCGCCGGACGTCCACATCCACATCAGGAAGGACATCCCCGTCGCGGGCGGCATGGCCGGCGGCAGCGCGGACGGCGCCGGGGCGCTGCTGGCCTGCGACGCGCTGTGGGGCACCGCCGCCTCCCGCGAGGAACTCCTCGCGATCTGCGCCGAGCTGGGCAGTGACGTGCCGTTCAGCCTCGTCGGCGGGGCGGCCCTGGGCCGCGGCCGCGGCGAGCTGCTGACCCCGCTGGAGGTCGGCGGCGTCTTCCACTGGGTGTTCGCCGCCGCGGACGGCGGCCTGTCCACCCCCGCCGTGTACGGCGAGTTCGACCGCCTCACCCAGGACGTCTCCGTGCCCGACCCCGAGCCGTCGGCGGCGCTGCTGGCCGCGCTGCGCGCCGGTGACGTCACCGCTCTCGCCGGGGCGCTGGCCAACGACCTCCAGCCCGCAGCGCTGTCGCTGCGCCCCTCGCTGGCCGAGACCCTCGCCGCGGGCACGGAGGCGGGCGCTCTGGCCGCGCTGGTCTCCGGTTCCGGCCCGACGACCGCGTTCCTCGCGAAGGACGCCGCCTCGGCCGGGCGGATCGCCGGCGCCCTGACCGCCTCCGGCCACTGCCGCACCGCCAGGACCGCCGTCTCCCCTGCGCCCGGGGCGACCGTCCTCTGAGGACTCCGAGAGGACTCCGAGCGGACTCCGAGCGGACGGGGAGCACGTACTCAGGCGGGAGTTGAGTACGACAGCGCTGATGCCGCAGCACGGCCGGGCGCGACCGTACTCGTATGACAACCAGCGTCCGTGAACTGGCCGAGGCCACGCCCGGCACCCGCGACCGGTACGTCGATCTGCTGCGGGTCGCCTCCCTCGGCACGGTCGTACTGGGCCACTGGCTGATGGCGACCGTCGACACCACTCCCGGCGGCACGGCGGCGCGGGGACCCGGGGTCGGCAACCTGCTCGCCGCCGTACCGGAGTTGCAGCCGCTGACCTGGCTGCTTCAGATCATGCCGGTGTTCTTCTTCGTGGGCGGCTTCTCGCACGCGCTGTCCTACCGCTCGCTGAGCCGCAGGACCCCTGCGGAGGCCCGCTACCCGGCCTTCGTACGGGCCCGGTTGCAGCGGCTGCTGCGGCCGGTCATGGTGTTCGTGTGCGTCTGGGGCGCGGCGGCGCTGCTGTCGCAACTCGCGGGCGCGGACGGCGGACTGGCCGACGTCACCTTCCGGCTGGTCACCCAGCCGC
This sequence comes from Streptomyces sp. GC420, assembly GCF_009916105.1. Lineage (GTDB taxonomy): Bacteria > Actinomycetota > Actinomycetes > Streptomycetales > Streptomycetaceae > Streptomyces. The sequence goes on from NZ_JAAAXQ010000487.1 coordinate 2,161, forward strand.
TGTGGTTCATCGGCGTCTACCTCGCGATGGTGGCGCTCACCCCGCCGATGCTGCGCCTCCACGAGCGTTACGGCTGGGGCGCGTTCGGCGCGCTGGTCGCGGCCGCCGCGGCCGTGGACGTGCTGCGCTTCGCCCTCGGCGTGCCCTTCGTGGAGTTCCTGAACTTCGCCTTCGTCTGGCTGGCCGTCCACCAGCTCGGTTTCCTGCGTGCCGACGGACGCCTCCTGGCGCGCGGCGCACCCCTGGCGCTCGCGGCGGGCGGCCTGGCCGGCGCGGTGACGCTGGTGGCCCTCGGCCCGTACCCGCTGTCCATGGTCGGCATGCCGGGGGAGAAGGTCTCCAACATGGCCCCGCCGACACTGGCCCTGCTCTGCCACGGCCTGTGGCTGACCGGTGCCGTGGAACTGCTGCGCCGCCCCGCCGCGCGGCTGCTGGAGCGTCCGAAGGTCTGGCGGGCGGTCGTCGCGGCCAACGGTGTCGTCATGACGGCGTTCCTGTGGCACCTGACCGCGATGCTGGGTGTGTACGGGGCGATGCTGACCCTGGATCCGCGGCTGCCGGAACCGGCCTCGGCGGCGTGGTGGGCGCAGGTGCCGCCGCGGCTCGCCGCCGCTGCGCTTGTGACCGCCCTGCTGATCGCGGTCTTCCGCCGCTTCGAGCGTCCCTCCGCGGCCGCGGCCGGAAGGGGCGGCGACGGAACCGGAACACCGGGCGGCGGCTCGGGGCCAGTCGCGGCCCTCGGCGTGACCCTGTGCCTGTTCGGTGTGCTGGGCATGTCCATGGTGGGCTTCGCCGGGCTCCTGGAGGGCCGTACCGCGATGCTGGTCGCGTTCCGCGTCTCCGCGCCGGTGGCCGTCGCCATGGCGCTCGCGGGATGGCTGCTGGTGGAGCGCACGGGCCCGGGCGGCCGCGGCCGCCCGGGCCCACGCCTCACGGAGCGTTGATCAGGTCGTACGGCGGCACGGACACCGTGCGGGCGCCGGGCTCACCGCCCAGGACGACCTTGCGCAGTGCGACGTTGTTGTCCAGGTCGGTCTCCTGGAGCCGCTTCTCCGGGTTGGCGATCACCTGGATGTGGTAGGTGCCGTTCGGCAGGTCGGTGATGTCGAAGGACTGCCCGGGACGGTACTGCGTGTACGTGTCGCCGGAGCCGACGTCGAGGACCTCACGCACCGAGATCGAGTTCTGCTCGCCGCACGCGGTCGACAGATCGGTGTTGTACGGGTGCCAGTTGGCGTTCTTCACCGTGTAGTCGATCGCGTCGGTGTTGGCGAGGCAGAACGCCTCCTTGCCGCTGCGCACCTCCTTGGTCTGGTCCTCGCTCAGCAGCCGGTAGCTGGCGAAGTCGGTGAAGTGCCAGTGCTCGTGGCCTTCGCGCGGGTCCCATTCCATGGTGCCGGTGGGGGTGTACCCGACCTGGTTGCCGTCGGCGTCGTAGAAGTACTGGTACGCGTCCATCAGATCCTTGCCGGGACTGCGGAAGCCGTCCACGACGAGGGGCGCGGGGCCCGCGTTCCAGACGTTGGCGCTGAAGGCGAGGTAGTCCTTGCCGGGAACGTCCCCGTCCTCGCCGTCGGTGATGGCGATGTCCCACGCGGGCAGCGAGCGCAGGTCGGGCTTGGGCACGCCGGCCGGGGCGCCGGCCCGGCCGGTGGGCCGCTTGGCGTTGGGCCTGAGCGCCGGTGCGACCCGGGAGCCGTCGGTGTGGCCGGCGCCGTCGCCCAGGTGGCTCGCGGTGCCGCGGTCCTCCAGGGCGTGCGGCAGCATCGGCGGGGTGGGCTCGTCGGCGCCGCGGGGACCGTAGTGGTGCGAGGCGCCCGCCCCGTGCCCGGCCGCCCCGTGCCCGGCTCCGTGGTCCGTGTGCGCCTTCTGCACGCCCTTCGCTGCGGAGCGGGCGAGGGAGCGGGCACCTTCGCCCGCTTCCCCGTCCCCGACCTCACGGACCGTCACCTTGATGGAGTGCCGGTCGTCGGGGATGCCGAGCAGGTCGCGGTACTTCTTCGCCACCGCCACCTTCGCCGTGTACTCGCCGGCCGGCAGGTCGACCGGCCGGTCGTAGTCGACCGTGCTGGAGTTGGAGGCCCAGCCGTTCTCCACGCCCCACACCGAGCCGAGCGTGAACGGATTGGTGGGGCAGCTCTCCGGATACTTCGAGGTGGCCGGGGCGTCCGGGCGTATCCGCCCGGAGGCGTTGTTGGGGCAGAAGGTGCCCTTGCTGGTGGCGACCTCCTTGCCGGCCGCGTCCTCCACCGAGACCTCGAGGAAGTCCGGCAGGCCCGAGAAGTCCTTCACCAAGCCCTCGGGGAGGGTCTTCGTCCGAGTCTTGCCGCCGCTGCGGATGATCTGCCTGGCGATCACGGGGTCCTTGTACGACTTCCGGGTCACCCGGAACTCGAGCGGGCCGCCGTCGACGGTGACGTACGTCCCGAGGTCCAGGTAGACGCCGGGTTCGTCCCTCCAGCGGTCGAGCGTCACGGAGCCGGACGCTGCGATGAGCCTGAGCTGCGGCGTGCCCGCCGCGGGCGCCGCCGCGCCGGCGCCGGGAGCGGCACCCGCCCCGGCGACGACGACGGCGAGCGCCGCGGCCGCGGCCATCCCGGAGCGCCGTAAGCGGTTGCGGTGCTTGCGTGCGGAACTGGTCATGCGACTGGTCATCTGTTCCTCGTCTGCGAGTGCCGCGGTCGCGCGGCGGCGGACTGGACAGCCCTCAGTCCGGCCGTTGCTCCGGGCGCACCCCCATGCGCCCGAACCGGAACTGTGAGCTACCTGTGAGACCGGAGGGACCGGTGGTGAGGTTGCCTGCGTCCCCGGATTTCCTCC
>NZ_JAAAXQ010000488.1 GCF_009916105.1 Streptomyces sp. GC420
CCTGCCGCCCTCCGCGGCCACCCAGCTCTCCATCCCCTACCTCGGTCTGAAGGCACCGGTCATCGGACTCGGGCTGGACGACCAGGGCCGGCTGACCGCACCGCCGGTGAACAACCCCAAACTGGTGGGCTGGTACGAGCGTGGTCCGTCGCCCGGGGGAGCGGGCACGGCGGTGGCCGTCGGGCACCGGGACACCAAGACGGGGCCCGCCGTCTTCGCCGGCCTGGACGCGCTCAAGCCCGGGCGGACCATCGAGGCGAGACGCAGCGACGGCAGGACCGCCGTCTACACCGTGGACTCGGTCAAGTCGTACGAGAAGTCGGCCTTCCCCAGCACCAAGGTGTACGGCAAACGGGGCCGGCCCGAGCTCCGCCTGATCACCTGCGGCGGCGGCTACAACCCCAGGACCGGCTACGACAGCAACGTCGTCGTCTTCGCGCACCTGACGAAGACCCGGGGCCCGGCCGGGGCGGGCGACCGCGAGGCCGCCGGCGCCTGAGATCCGGCCGCCCCGCCCGGGAGGCGGCCCGTCGTCCCCGGGCGGCCCGGCCGCCCCAACGGCCCCTGCCGGACGCACGAAGCGGCGGAAGGGTGCGCACGAGCCATTCCCTGACTGGAATTGGTCGACTACCTTTCGTCACCACCCGGCGCAGCCGTCACTTCGTTTCCTCCAGGGCTGGATCCCATGACTCGTGCCATCACCCTGCACAACGTCACCAAGGCGTACAGCCGTGACGTCCGAGCAGTCGACCGCTTCTCGCTCGCCGTCCGGCCGGGCGAGTTCCTGGTGCTCCTGGGCCCCTCGGGCTGCGGGAAGTCCACGGTGCTGCGCATGATCGCGGGGCTCGAGGAGATCACCGAGGGGGAGTTGCTGCTCGACGGCGAGTACGCCAACGAACTGCCGCCGGCCGCCCGGGGCATGGCCATGGTGTTCCAGAACTTCGCCCTCTACCCGCGCATGACCAGCCGGGACAACATCGGCTTCCCGCTGCGCTTCGAGGCGCCGGGGCAGGACAGCGGCCCCCGGGTGAACGCGACCGCGCGGATGCTCGGCATCGAGGACATCCTCGACCGTTATCCGAGCCAGCTGTCCGGCGGCGAACGGCAGCGCGTGGCCATGGGCCGGGCCATCTCCCGCCGTCCCTCCGTGTTCCTCATGGACGAGCCGCTGTCCAACCTCGACGCCAAACTGCGCAACCATCTGCGCGCCGAGATAGCGCAGCTGACCCGCGAACTGGGCGTCACCACGGTGTACGTCACCCACGACCAGGCCGAGGCGATGTCCCTCGGGGACCGGGTGGCCGTGATGCGCGGCGGTGTGCTCCAGCAGGTCGGCCCGCCGCGCGAGACCTACGCCCTGCCCGCGAACGTCTTCGTCGCCGCGTTCATCGGCACCCCGCGCATCAATCTCCTCCAGGCCGTCGTGCACGCCCCGATCGACGGCCGGATGTCGATCGACCTCGGCCGGCAGCGGCTGCCGCTGCCCGAGCCGCTCAGCCCCGACCTCCAGTTGCTCCGCATCCAGCAGGGGCGGCAACTCATCGTCGGCCTGCGCTCCGAGGCGGTGCGGATCGCCTCCCCGGCCGAGCGCCGGCCCGGCGAGGTCGCGGTGAGCGGCATCGTCGAGCACATGGAGTACCAGGGGCACGAGGCGCTGGTGCACCTGAACACCGGCTCGCGGCCCGCCCATGTGCCGGAACTGGAGTCGCCCAGGCCCTCGCCGGCGCCGCGGCGCCGCAGGAGGGGCGGCGGGCCCGGAATGCTGGGCCGACTACGGGAGCGGGCGGGCGGCCACGTGTCGGGTCCTGTCGTCGTACTGGACCAGGAGCCGGAGACCGCGGAACACGACGAGCAGGTGCGTCCCCCGGCGCCGGTCGGCGACCTCGTCGTGCGTACCGGCCCCGATCTCCAGGTGCGGCCCGGCACCCAGGTGCCCCTCCTCGTGGACCTCGCGCACCTGTACGTCTTCGACGGCTACGGACAGCGGATCTGCCCCGCGCCGGAGAGTCGGCCCGGCCTGGACGTCTGACCCGGGCCGCCCCCGGCACCGCCCTCCTCCGCGGTCCGCCCCGGTCCGTCCGGGCACCCCTCGCCGGCCCGGCCCCTGAACAGCCCTGTGACCGGCCTCATGACCGCACCCTGCCCGGGTCCGGGACGGGCCGGGTGCCGGTGCGCGCCCCGAACGGCCCGCCCGGTCCCGCACGGGCTCCCGGCCTCCCGGTCCCGCACCGGCCGCCGCTGCACTGTCCACCGCCTGCCTCCGGCCCGACCGGCTCCCGCCCCGGTGGCTGCGGGCAGCCCCGGGCGGACCCCCCGACGCGCCCGCTCGTCGCCACCGTGTGACCACCGTCCGGCAGGTCGAGTCTGGCGCCAGAAAACTACCGGCGCTAGTTTGGGTCCCGGACGACACGGCACGGCTCGGGAGGAGTGCGATGAAGGCCCACGACGGCATGTACATCGGCGGGGAGTGGCGGCCCCCGGCCGCAGGCCGCGAAGGAGACACGATCGCAGTCGTGAATCCGGCGGACGAGCAGGTCATCGGCCATGTCCCGGCAGGCACCGCCGAGGACGTCGACGCCGCGGTGCGCGCCGCCCGCGCCGCCTTCCCCGGCTGGGCCGCGACCCCGCCGGCCGAGCGCGCGGCGCGTCTGGCCGCGCTGCGCGACGTGCTCGCCGCCCGCAAGGACGAGATCGCCGGGACCGTCACCGCGGAGCTCGGCTCCCCGCCCGCCTTCTCCGAGGCCGTGCACGCCGGTACCCCGGTCGCCGTCGCCGGCTCGTACGCCGACATGCTCGCCGGCTACTCCTTCGAGGAGAAGGCGGGGAACTCGACCGTGCTGCTCGAACCGGTCGGTGTGGTGGGAGCCATCACCCCCTGGAACTACCCGCTGCACCAGATCGTCGCCAAGGCCGCCCCGGCGCTGGCCGCGGGCTGCACCCTCGTGCTCAAGCCCGCCGAGGACACCCCGCTGGTCGCCCAGCTCTTCGCCGAGGCCGTCGACGAGGCAGGCTTCCCCGCCGGGGTCTTCAACCTCGTCACCGGCCTCGGGCCGGTCGCCGGCCAGGCCCTCGCCGAACACGCCGACGTCGACCTGGTCTCCTTCACCGGCTCCACCGCCGTCGGCCGCAGGATCGGCGCCATCGCGGGCGCGGCGGTCAAGCGGGTCGCCCTGGAGCTCGGCGGCAAGTCCGCCAACGTCATCCTGCCCGGCGCCGACCTCGCCAGGGCCGTCAACGTCGGCGTCGCCAACGTCATGGCCAACTCGGGCCAGACGTGCAGCGCCTGGACCCGGATGCTGGTCCACACCGACCAGTACGAGGAGGCCGTGGCCCTCGCGAAGAAGGCGGCCGCCAAGTACGTGCCCGGCGAGCGTCTCGGGCCACTCGTCAACGCCAAGCAGCAGGAACGGGTGCGCGGTTACATCGCCAAGGGCGTCGAACAGGGCGCCCGGCTCGTCACCGGCGGCCCCGAGGCACCCCGCGAGACCGGCTACTACGTGCAGCCGACCGTCTTCGCGGACGTCACCCCGGACATGGCCATCGCCCAGGAGGAGATCTTCGGGCCGGTCCTGTCCATCCTCAGGTACGAGGACGAGGAGGACGCGCTGCGCATCGCCAACGGGACCGTGTACGGGCTCGCCGGAGCTGTCTGGGCCGGCACCGAGGAGGAGGCCGTCGCCTTCGCCCGGCGTATGGAGACCGGGCAGGTCGACATCAACGGCGGCCGCTTCAACCCGCTCGCGCCCTTCGGCGGCTACAAGCAGTCCGGCGTCGGCCGGGAGCTCGGCACGCACGGTCTCGCCGAGTTCCTCCAGACCAAGTCCCTTCAGTTCTGACCAGGAGTCGAAGAACCCGATGAACACGGTCCGCGCCGCCATCCTGTCCACCGTCGGCTCCCCGCTGAAGATGGAGATCGCCGAGATCGATCTGCCCGCCGAACCCGGGCCCGGCCGGGTGCGGGTGCGCCTCGCCGCGGCCGGGGTCTGCCACTCCGATCTGTCGCTGTCCAACGGGACGCTGCGCCAGCCCGTCCCCGCCGTCCTCGGCCACGAGGGCGCCGGGACGGTCCTGGCCGTCGGCGAGGGCGTGACCAAGGTCGCGCCCGGCGACCCGGTCGTCCTCAACTGGGCGCCGTCCTGCGGGAACTGTCACTACTGCGGGATCGGCGAGCCCTGGCTCTGCGCGAACGCGCTGTCGGGCGCGGGCCGGCCGTACGCCCGCACCCTCTCCGGCGAGGACCTCTACCCCGGGCTGAACGTCGGGGCCTTCGCGGAGGAGACCGTCGTCGACCAGACCTGTGTACTGCCGCTGCCCGAGGGGATTCCGCTCACCGAGGCGGCACTGCTCGGCTGCGCGGTCCTCACCGGCTACGGCGCCGTCCACCACTCCGCGCAGGTGCGCCCGGGGGAGTCCGTCGCGGTCTTCGGAGTGGGCGGGGTCGGCCTCGCGGTGCTCCAGTCGGCGCGCATCGCCGGCGCCGGCACGATCGTGGCCGTCGACGTCTCGCCGGACAAGGAGGAACTGGCCCTGCGGGCCGGGGCCACGGACTTCGTCCTCGCCTCGGACACCACGGCCAAGGACATCCGCGGGCTGACCGGCGGCCACGGCGCGGACGTCGCCGTGGAGTGCGTGGGGCGCGCGTCCACCATCCGTACCGCCTGGGGATCGACGCGCAGGGGCGGCCGTACGACGGTCGTGGGCATCGGCGGCAAGGACGACACGGTCTCCTTCTCCGCCCTGGAGATCTTCCACTGGGGCCGCACCCTGTCCGGCTGTGTGTACGGCAACTGCGACCCGGAGGCGGACCTGCCGGTGCTCGCCGAGCACGTCAGGGCGGGGCGCCTCGACCTCGGCGGAATGGTGACGGAGCGCATCGGCCTCGACGCCATCCCGTCCGCCTTCGACGCGATGCTCGCGGGTCGCGGCGGCCGGGCACTGGTCGTCTTCTGACCGGGCCGCCGCCCGGCCCGGTCAGAAG
>NZ_JAAAXQ010000489.1 GCF_009916105.1 Streptomyces sp. GC420
GGCGCGGGGGAGAGCGCGCCACGGGAGGAGGGGGAGCGTCGCCTGAGAGCGCTCTCAGAGTTTTCTAGATGCACCCACACCGGGCGTCAATGCCCGTGAAGGCTCAACTTCTTGAATGCATAAGCCATGTGACGGTGCATCGCTTCCGTACACCGCTCCGGACGCCCCCGCCCGGCCTGCCGCGCGGGGTGCGCGGCCCGGCCGGGCCGATGCCGAGCGCGCCCGCGAGGGCTGGCCCTGACGCCGACGTCAAGGTCTACGGTCGGGGCATGCGGATCGGAGAACTGGCGAAGCGCGCGGGCACGACGACGCGCGCCCTGCGGTACTACGAAGCGCTGGGGCTGCTCCCGGCCCGGCGCACGGTCAACGGCTACCGGACGTACGACGAGAGCGACCTGCGGTTGCTGCGGCAGATCCGGACGCTCCAGGAATTCGGCTTCGGGCTGGAGGAGACCCGGCCGTTCGTGGAGTGCCTGCAGGCCGGCCACCCGGCGGGCGACTCCTGCCCGGCCTCGCTCGACGTCTACCGGCGCAAGCTCGCCGAACTCGACGAGCTCATAGGGCGGTTGGGGGCCGTGCGCGTCACGATCGCGGCGCAACTGGCGCGGGCCGAACGGGAGGCGGGTGACTCGGGTGACCTGCGTGCCGCCGGTGAAGCGGGTGAAGCGGGTGAAGCGGGTGAAGCGGCGTACGCGTCGGCACACTGGCCCGCGCCCGAGCCGCGCTGCGAACTGACCACGATGATCGAGGGGATGGGCTGACATGGCGGAAACGGTGGGCGTGGCGGCGGTCACGGACGCGACGTTCGGGCGGGAGGTGCTGGCCAGCGAGGTGCCGGTGCTGGTGAAGTTCACCGCGGACTGGTGCCCCCCGTGCCGGCAGATCGCGCCGGTGCTGAGCGAGGTGGCGCGGGAGGAGGTCGGCCGGCTGAAGGTGGTGCAGATCGACGTGGACACCAATCCGCGGACGCAGTCGCGGTACGGCGTGCTGTCGATGCCGACGCTGATGGTGTTCCGGCAGGGCGAGCCGGTCATGTCGGTGGTGGGGGCGCGGTCGAAGAGCCGGCTGCTGCGGGAGTTGGCCGACATCCGCTGAGCCGGTACCGCCCCGGAAAGAAAAATGCCCCGGGCGTAATTGACGTCCGGGGTGTTTCTCTGCGTATATTGATTGTTTCTGCGACTTCCCTGGCCGGAAGTGCAGAGAATTTCACTAACGCACATCATATCGGGGCTGGAGCAGAATTGTCAAGCGAGGAATTGGATCGCGAGCAGAAATTCATCACTCTGCTCTACGAGCGTCTCGATGCCCTCCGCGAGCAGGCCGACGGGTCGGTCCGGAGTGCGTTGTCGCAGGTCGTCGGCGGTCGCCAGGACCGGTTGGAACGTGACATCACCGTCACGGAACAGTCCGGCAGACTCGCCACACTCGATGCCGTGGAATCCGGGCTCTGCTTCGGCAGGATCGATCTCCGGGACGGCGAGCACCACCACATCGGCCGAATCGGAATCCCCGACGAGGACCTCGGGCACACGCCCATGCTGATCGACTGGCGTGCCCCGGTCGCCCGCCCGTTCTATCTCGCGACCGGTCACACCCCGATGGGCCTGCGCCGCCGCCGGCACCTCACCACCAGGGACCGCCGGGTCACCGCCCTGCACGACGAGATCCTCGACCTCGACGAGGCCGACGCGGCCCACCGCACCGGCTACGAGGACCCCAACGGCGACGCCGTGCTGCTCGCCGCCGTCAACGCCACCCGCACCGGCCGCATGGCCGACATCGTGCGCACCATCCAGGCGGAGCAGGACCACATCATCCGGGCCTCGCACCGGGGTGTCCTCGTCGTCGAGGGCGGTCCCGGCACCGGCAAGACCGCGGTCGCCCTGCACCGCGCCGCCTACCTCCTCTACGCGCACCGCGAGCAACTGGCCCGCCGCGCCGTGCTGATCGTCGGCCCCAACCCGGCCTTCCTCGGCTACATCGGCAATGTGCTGCCCTCCCTCGGCGAGACCGGGGTCCTGCTGGCGACCCTGGGCGAACTCTTCCCCGGCGTACGGGCCACCGGCACCGACACCCCGGAGGCCGCCGCCGTCAAGGGCGACGCCCGCATGGCCGGCGTACTCGCCCGGGTCGTGGCCGACCGGCAGCGGCTGCCCGATCCGGTCATCGGGATCGAGCACGACCGCGAGACCCTGTACCTCGACCACGAGGCGGCGGCGCTCGCCCGCGCCCACGCCCGCGACACCGGGCTGCCGCACAACCCGGCCCGCCCCCACTTCGCCGCGCGGGTCCTCGACATCCTCACCGAGCAGCTCGCCGACCGCATCGGCGCCGACCCGCTCGGCGGCCCCAACCTGCTCGACGCCTCCGACGTCGGGCAACTGCGCAAGGAGCTGAACGGCAACGCGGGCGTGCACGCGGCGATCGAGAGCCTGTGGCCGTATCTCACCCCGCAGCGGCTGGTCGCCGAGTTCCTGGAGCGGCCCACCCATCTGCCGCCCGCCGACGCCGCGCTGATCCGCCGCGGCGCCGCGGACCCGACCGGGCTGACCGACCGCACCGAGTGGACCCCCGCCGACGTGCCGCTGCTCGACGAGGCGGCCGAACTCCTCGGCGAGGACGACGGCGCGGCCCGCGCGGCCGCGGAGGCCGAGCGCCGGGAGCGGATCGCGTACGCGCAGGGCGTGCTCGACCTCTCCCTGGGCTCCCGCACCACCGACTTCGACGAGGAGGACGAGTCAGAGGTCCTCGCCGCCCACGACATCATCGACGCCGAGCGGTTCGCCGAGCGGCAGGAGGAGGCCGACCACCGCAGCGCCGCCGAGCGGGCCGCGGCCGACCGGACCTGGGCCTTCGGGCACATCGTCGTCGACGAGGCGCAGGAGCTGTCCGCGATGGCCTGGCGGCTGCTGATGCGCCGCTGCCCGACCCGCTCCATGACCCTCGTCGGCGATCCGGCCCAGACCGGCTCGGCCACGGGGTCCGACTCCTGGGAACAGATCCTCGGCCCGTACGTCCAGGACCGCTGGCGGCACACCCGGCTGCGCGTCAACTACCGCACGCCCGCGGAGATCATGGAGACGGCGGCCCGGGTGCGCAGGGACACGGATCCGTCCTTCGAGCCGCCGCGCTCGGTGCGTTCCACCGGGGTGGAGCCGTGGACGCTGACGGCGCCGCCCGAGGCACTGGTGCGCACGGCGGCCGAGGCAGCTGCCCGGGAGTCCCGCGCACCGGGGCGGCTCGCGGTGATCGCGCCGGCGGAACTGCACGCGGAACTCGCCGCCGCGCTGCCCGGGGCGTCGTCGGGCCCCGACCCGGATCTGACGCGTGACGTCGTGCTGCTGGATCCGCGCCAGTCCAAGGGGCTGGAGTTCGACTCGGTGATCGTCGTCGCCCCCGAACGCATCCGCACCGGATCGCCCCGCGGCGTCAACGACCTGTACGTCGCCCTGACCCGCGCCACTCAGCGGCTGGGACTGATCGGTTTCGGTTCGCCTCACCAGGTATCACCAACTAATAACAGGTAGTCACAGTCACCGCGCGTACACGACCGTTGCGGTAAGCGTGTCCACCATGAACTACATCGCCCCCTCCCTCGAGTCGCTGCCCGTGGAGTCCCTGCTGACAGCGGAGTTCGACGTCAACCCGGGCGCGGTCTACCAGCGGCTGCGCAGCACCTACGGGCAGGTCGCCCCGGTCGATCTCGCGGGAGTGCCCGTCTGGCTGGTCCTGGGCTACCAGGAAGTCCTGGACGTCCTGCGCGACGAGCACACCTGGAAGCGCGACATACGCCACTGGCGGGCCCGCGCCGAGGGCAGGCTGCCGCGCGACTGGGCGCCGCTCGCGGCGCACGAGGTACGCCAGACCATGTTCCTCGACGGGGCGGAGCACCGCGCGGCCCGGCAGACGTTCCACGCCGCCCTCTCCCCGTTCCAGGACAGCCGCACCCCGCAGGGCAGGGAGCTGAGGGCCGCCGTCGTCCGGTACGCCGACGAACTCGTCGGCGCCCTGGCCGCCGAGGCGGGGCCCGTGGGCTTCGCCGATCTGAACGCGCAGTACACCAGACCGCTGATGCTCATGATCGTCAGCCGGCTGTTCGGCTTCCCGGAGGACGTCGGTGAAGAGGTGGTCGTCGACCTCTGGCACCTGCTGGACGCCGGCCCCGACGCGGCGGAGGCCACCGGACGGGCGCTGGAGGCGATGACCCGGGTCGCCGCCCACTGCCGGGCGAGGCCCGGCGAGGACGTGACCTCGGGCATGCTCGCCGCGGACCCGTCCCTCACCGACGAACAGCTCGGCCGTGAGATCTTCGCCAACGCCCTCTTCCTCTCCGACGCCACCGGCAACATGATCCTGGCCACCCTCCTGGAGACGCTCACGAGCGGATCCGGCGGAGTCCTCGCCGCCGCCCCCTCCACGGGCCTGATCGGCGACCTCGTCAACAGGGTCGGCCTCATCAATCCGCCCACGGCCAACCTGACCTTCCGGTTCCCGGCCCATGACGTGCGGCTGGGGAACTTCCGGCTACTGGCCGGCGACACCGTCGTACCGTCGCTCGCGGCCGCCCACCAGGACCTCATGACGTTCGGCGGCGCGGACGCCGCCAGCCGTGCCCACCTCGCCTGGGGCGCCGGGCCGCACCAGTGCCCGGGTGCCGCCCACGCACTGGCCGACACGATCGTGGCCGTGGCGGTCGGCCGGATCTGCGAGCACTTCGCCAGGGCGGAGACGACCCTGCCGCCGAACCAGCTGCCGTGGCGCGCCGGGCCCGTCTCCCGCGGGCTGCGCGGCCTGCCGGTCCGCTACGAGCTCAAGGCGACCGGCCCGGCCCGCGGCGGGGCCGGCGCCCCGGCCGCGCTCGGCGGTTCCCCGGCCGCCGACCGCGGACCCAAGGGGCCGCTGGCCGCGCTGCGCCGCATGATGTTCGGCTCACGGCGCTGACGCCCGGGTGCCGCTGCTCCGGTCGGCCCCGCC
>NZ_JAAAXQ010000048.1 GCF_009916105.1 Streptomyces sp. GC420
GTCCCAGGTGCTCCGCGCGGCGTACTCACCCGGGCGCAGGATCTGCGACACGGCCAGCGCCGCCCTCGCCTCCCGGCTCAGGGCGGCCGAGTGCGGCATCAGCCCGCCCAGCCCGTCGAACTCCCGGCGCTGCGGTGTGCCGGGCGCGAGCGGGCCCGTGCCGTCGGCGGTGAGCCCCGCGTCGGTGATCTCCTCGTCGGTGAAGACGTCCGTGACATCGGGGGCGACCAGGTCGAGCAGGTCCGGGTCGCCCGGGTCGGTGAGTACGTCCGCCAGCATCCGGCGCAGCCGGGCGAGCGTCGCCGGCGGGTCGGCGAGATCGAGGCCCTTGTCGGCGAGCAGGCCGGGCGCGGTCCTGGCCAGGCCCTGCACCAGCGCCCGCAGGAAGGCGTCGCCGTCCCGGGGCACGTCGTGCAGGACATGGGTGACCGGTTCGGGCCCGGGGGAGACCAGCAGGCTCCGGCCGTCCCCGGAAATCCTGGTGTACGCGGGCGGGGCGGGGGCCTTGGGCTTCGCCGGTGCCTTCGGCAGGGCCCGGAAGACGACCGGGGGCGGTTCCCCGATCCCCTCGGCCTCGAGCCGTTCCCGGCCCTCCTGGGTGGCGGCCCGCTGATGCCATCGGGTGAGCCGGTCGGTGGCGGCCCGTACGCGGTGGAACTCCGCGGCGGCCGTCTCCGCCCGGCTCCGGAGCTCCGCCAGCTCGTTCCGCAGGGTTTCCCAGGCGGTGCGGGCCGTGTCGAACCGGGCGTCGGCCCGGTCGAGCAGCCGGCGTGCCGCCTCCCAGTTCCGCTCGGGCTCCACCTGCTCCTTCTCGGCCTCGGTCACCCGCTCACGGGCCCGCTCGGTCCGCAGCCGCGCGGCGGCGATCAGTGCGTCGGCGGCCGTCTGGGCCGAGCGCGCGTCCTCCTCGGCGGAGGTGACCCGGGCCAGTGCCGTCCTGCGCCACTTCTCGGTCTCGGGTGTGAGGCTCTCCCACGCGGCGGTGACCGTCTCCAGCGCATCGTGGGCCGCGTCCGCGTTCCGCTGCGCGGTTTCCACGTCCCGGGCCTCGTCCTTCAGAGTCTGCTCCAGGGCGGTCTCCTCGGCGCGGAGGACGTCCCGGGCCTGTTCGAACGCGCGCCGGGGATCCCGGGCGGCTTCCGCCGCGGCCTCGAGAGCCCCGTGCGCCGCACGCATCTCCGCGTACAGGGCGGCACCGGGGCGGCGCTTCTTCCAGTAGGCCGTGTCCGCCGAGACCCACTCCTTGCCCGCGCTGCCGACCGCGTCCCAGGCCTTGCTCGCACTTGCGGGGAAGTTGGCGTCGCTGATCAGCCCGAGTTCCCTCGCGACGTCCTCGCGCACCCGTACCAGGACGTGGGTGTCGGACCGCACCGATTTCGGGCCCGGCCTGACCTGGCCGAAGGTTCCGCCGATCCGCCGCAGCAGACCCCAGTCCCTGATGCCGCGCTCGACGTCGGCGTCGCTGACCCAGGCGGTGGGGATGGCGAAGACGAACACCCGGCCGGTCTTCGGTTTGACGTTGATCGAGGCCAGGTGCTCCGCGCCGGCGGGGATCGCGCCGCCCGACGTCTCGTTGGGGCCGGGCCCCGTGAACGCGTACTGGTTGACACCCGTCTCCGGCGAGGCGATCACCAGAGCGGCGCCCGGGGACATGTCGTGCGCGTTCTCCCGGGACTCCGACGAACCGACGCCCTCGCCGGCCAGCCGGAGCACCTCCATCTTCTCGCCGTCGGCGACGGTCAGCAGCAGCGCGCCGCTGAAGTCGGGCATGGCGCTCAGACGCAGCCTGGCGGACTCGGTGCCGATCAGGTTCTTCTCGACGAGGTCCGTCAGCCGGTATCCGTCGTCGGTCACCGCCCGGTGGAACCAGGCGGTGAGCATGGCGTTGCTGGTGCCGTCCTCCAGGGTCTGAGCGGAGCCGGTGCCGGCCCGGGTGAGCCCGTTGTACCCGGCCCGCAGCGCCGCGTCGTCCGCGTCGGGGGAGAAGGCCGCACTGTAGGAGAGGGCGATGGCGTAGTGGTTCGCGGTCCGGATGCCCGCACGCCCGGCGACCCGGCGAACGTCGAAACCGTGCTCGGGGAAGGTGAAGGTCCCCGCCCGGCCGTTCGCGAGCCGCGTCACGGGCCGCTGGTCCGTGGCGGTGATCTCTCGGGGCGCGGGGAGCGGAGGCAGTTGCAGGCCGTCGTCAGGGTCCCCCGGCATCATCAGGCTGAGCGGGACGTTCTCGCGCAGGGTCCCCGCCGGTTCCGTGACGCTGACGGCGCGTTTGCCGGCGAACTGCCTGCGCCATTCACTCACCCGGCCGCGCACGCCGCGATCCGTTCCGCTCGCGGGGGCCGTGGGCCCCTCCGCGGGCACGTTGTCGATCTCCAGGGTGATCTGGAGATCGTAGGTGGTGTCCGTCGCGGCGTACGGCTCGGTGGAGGCGGCGCGGAAGATGGTGATGACGGTGGTGGAGCGGCTGGAGCCCGCCGACCGGCGCCCGCTGCCGGTCTCGGTGAGCGAGGGCCCCGCGGCCACCGGCCCCTCGCCGCCCGGCATACCGGTGTGGACGGCCTCGCTGACGGCCTGGCCCAGTGCGGCGCCCTTGGTGGTGTCCCTGCTCCGGGTGACGGTCTCGACGGCGTGCCTGCTCTCCTCCATCTCCACTCCGTGGTCGAGCATGTGCACGGTGGTCCGGCCGGGGACCAGCCGGAACCGGACCCGGGCGTCCGCTCCGCCGAGGCGCACGCTGTGCCAGCCCCAGCCGCCGGTCCGCACCGGCGCCGAGGACCCGGTGCCCGTCATCTCCTTGCCGAGCGAGCGCGTTACCCGGGACGTCACCAGGGAGCGGATGCGTTCGCGGTCCTCGTCACCCAGCCCGAGCGTGGCCACCGCCCGGTCGAATGCCTCCAAGGCCCTCGTGGCGTCGAGCGAGTTGACCGCGTAGGTGCCGAACTCGTTGCCGACAAGCCAGGGTTGCGGGGACCATGACTGACCGGTGTAGCGGGGCACGTCGCCCAGACCGTCCTCGACCAGTCCCAGTTCGTGGGCGCTCTTCTCCGGCACATGTGCCTGCCAGCCGCCTGGCACACTCGTCATCTGCCCAGCGGCCGAGGCGAGTTGTCTGGGAACGAGTGACTTGCCGACGGCCCCGGGGCCCAGCCAACTCGACGCCAGGGCGAGCCAGTGCTCGGCGGTGCCGGCCACCAGCACCTGATGGCCGACACTCTTGCGGTTCATGTCGGCGATCGCCACCCGGGTGACGGTCAGGCTCTCGGACGCGGATTTCGAGAAAGGGCTCGCTATCAGCCCGTACGTGCCCAGCAGCCCGCTGCCCGCGCTGTGCGCCCTTGCATAGGTGAGCTGCCCGCCGGTGAAGACGGAAGTGGAGCGGCTGACCTTGCCCGCGGACTGGTTGGTCCCGCCGGTGATCATCTCGCTGTCCATCGGCACCGACGGCGTCAGGGCCCGGATGTCCGTCACCGTCGTCACATGACGGAACGTCGCCCACAGGGTTCCGTACGGCCCCTTGCCCATCAGCCCCGCGGCGCTCCAGCCCAGCGGCCCCGAACTCTGGTCGAAGTTCGACGTCAGCAGCTGCGGCTGGAACGCGCGCAGGATGGCCGACCGGGTGGGTGCGCCCTCCTGAGTCAACTGCCAGGAGCCGCCCGAGGCGAGTTGGATGATCTCGTCCGCACTCGCCACCAGCTCGGGGGCCGCCATCACGTTCACGGTGACGAAGGGGTGGCTCTGCAGTCTGCGGAACAGCTCCTGGCCGGGGTCGCCGGGATCAGGGGCCGGCCCGGTGAGCGCGGCGCCGTCGCCGGCGTCGGGGTCGCCGGGGCGGACCAGACTGCCCGGTCCGGTCCCTCCTGCCCGGCCGGACAGGTCCCCCTTCGCCAGGGCGAGGGCCCGCTCGGGCCGCATCGGCGTCGCCGTGGCCGCGGCGGCGCCCGGCGCGTAGGGATTGAGGGCCCCGTCCGCGTGTGGATCCGTGGCCGGTGCGTGCCTGCCGGGGACGCTGATGAGTACCCGCCCGGTCTTGGGGCCGCCGCCGACCGGATGCCCGGCGCCCGCGGTACCGACCAGCACGTCCTGCGGGCTGCTGAACAGGAAGGGCTGGGTCCCCAGCAGACCGAGGGTGGCGGTGCCGCGCAGCAGACCGCGGAACCGCCAGTAGCCGCCGTGGTCGGCGGTGAGCGAGAGCGAGTATTCGTACAGATGGGCGGGCCCGGTGCTCACCGCCGTCGGCTCGTGGGAGACGGTGGAGCCGAAGGAGAGTTCGTTCTCCGTCTGCCACCCCTCCCGCACACCGGCGGAGAGCGTGCCCGCGTTGTTGGTGGCGCCGATGTCGTCGCTCGACGGGTCGCGGAAGGACAGCGCGGCCTCGAGCCCCAACTCCCCGCCCCGTTTGGCTCCCGTCTGACCGTCGACGCGTTCGGCGCCGACAGAGCTGAACCGGTGCTTGAAGTCGCCCTGGACACCGCGGAAACGCCGGCCCGTCAGCGTGCCGCGCACCCGGATGTAGCGGTGGGCCTGGCCGAACACGCCCGGCTGGAAGAGAGGGATGAGGAAACCCGTCGTCGTCAGCGCCTCCAGGTTGGCCCGCATGTACGCGTCCGAGATCATCGCCAGGATCTGCCGGGTGTTGAACACGGCCGCCTCGTACTGGGCGTGGCTCCGCCACCGCGGCCGGCCGGGGACAGAGGGCAGCCGTTCGCCCCGGAACAGCGCCGCCAGCTGCTCTCGGCGGCGCGGCGGCGGTGTCAGCTCGGAGAGCGGGGCGACCAGACCCGGATACTCCTGTGCGGCGGCGCTGACGACGGCGTCGGCGAAATCGTCCAGCAGCGTGCTCCCCGGGTTCGTGCCCGGCACGCCGCCGTGGCGCAACTGCCCGTCGGTGAAGGTGAACTCCTCCACCCGGTGCATGCCGAGGGTGCGCGGGTTGTCCACGGTCAGACAGGCGGGGGCGAACGGCTCGGGAACGCCGTTGCCGAGCGCCAGGGCCGTGCCGTCGTCCCAGCCGGCGAGCCTGCGGGCCTCGGTGTGCGTCATCCGGTCCAGGCTCCAGGTCTGGAACCGCCGCGGATTGGTTCCGCCGCCGGTCCGTGACACGAAGACATCCTTCTTGACCAGGTAGAGGGCGGTCTTGTCGCCCTTCACCTGCCCCGCCGTCTTGAACGCCCCCGAGCCGCCGAGTCCCCTCGACCGGGCCCAGGACACCAGGTACCGGCCCGCGGGGCCGAACTGGAAGCGCAGATTGAAACCCGCGCCCAGGACATCTGAGAAGTTGAACGCGGGCCCGGCGGAGAGGTCGAGGCCCAGGGTGGTGATGTGGGCCAGACTGCGGTCGTTGCGCACCGAGGAGATGCTGGTGTCCCGGATCTCGGCGTCGGCGGTGTCGGAGACGTGGATCGCCCGGGTGGGCACCACGTCCACGACGAAGGCGCCCAGCGGAGTACGGGACTTGTCGTCGGCGAACAGCGGTGGAGAGATGATCCGTCCGTTCGCGAGTGTCCTGGAGTGCCGGTGGAAGCTGCCGGAGGAGAAGAAGGCGCTCAGTTCGCGGTGGGCGCCACTGCCGGGCCCCACTCCGAGCTCGGCGGCGGCCCAGGCGAGTATGTGCGCCACGGGCCCGAAGTCCTCGGGCCTGACCAGCCGGTACGTCGACGTGCTGTCGAGCACCATGGACCGGGGGATCCGGGCGGACAGGGGGAGCCGGGGCGCGGTCGCGCTGTCCGGCAGCCGCAGCGACAGACCGTTGCGCATCCCGAACCCGAACACGGCCGGGATCGGGTCCGGCGCGGGCCGGTTCCCGCCGGGGGCGGTGGGGGGCACGGGTGCGTTCCCGGACGCGGTGAGGCCGCTGGTCGTGCCTGTGCCTGTGCCTGTGCCTGTGGTGCCGGTGTTGGTGCCGGTTGTCCCGGTCCCGGTGCCGGTGGTACTGCTCGTGCCGGTCGTCTCGGGTGCCGGCGGGGTGAGTACGACGGTCTCGTTGTCGGCGTCGACCACGGTGATGTGGAAGTACGTGTGGGTCAGGTACACGCGCGAGCCGTCGAGGGTGCGCGTCTCGGTCTGGCTCGTGCCCTGGTCGGTCTGGCCGTACCCCGTCTTGCGGGCGAAGACGGCGCGCAGCGCCACCCGGCCGAAGCCGCTGAAGGCGGTGCTGCCCGCCGGTCCGATCGGAGCGGCGAACGCCAAGGGCAGGGAGGACTGCATGCTCTTGCTCTGCCCGGCCGTGACCGCGGACCGCTGCATGCCGTCGATCTTCGTGGGGTCGCCGTAGCCGTCGGCGAACGGCCGCCACTCACCGCGGTAGTGCCGCGCCACGATGTGCAGGGAACGCGGCCTGCCGAGACTGTCGGTGTAAGGAAACCCGCGTCCCTCACCGGTCAGACTCCGTGGTTCGTGCTTCAGCGCGTGGCTGATGTCGGCGATCAGGAGCGAGTCCCCCGGATTCCCGGGTTCGGGGGATCCCTGGCCTCTGATCTTCCGGTAGGCCCGTGACAGTGCCCGCGTGGCGGCCGATCCGGGACCGACACCGTGCGGGCCGGCTGACGAGGCGGTACCGGGGGCGATGGCGGGATTCTCCCGCAGGATGCGGCTGATCTCCTCAATGGCCTGGTCGGCGCCGCGCAGGGTGAGGTCTGCGTGGCCGAAGCTGACGAGTGCTTCGGCGGCGACACCGTCGGGGACCTCCTCCAGCAGCGACCGCAGCTCGTCGATGTGCGCGGGGATGCGGCGTCCGTCCTTGAAGGGGGTGGCAGGGCCAGGGTTGTCGGCGGGGGCCGTCATGGTGCGGTCGAGCTTGGGAGGATGGTTCCGGTCGAGTGTGGCGCTGATCCATTCCCTGGCGGCGGGCTTGGGCTTGGGCGTGGGCTTCGGTCCTGGCTCGGGCTCTGCGGATTTCGGCGCCGCAGCCGGCTCGGGCACCGGCTTCGCCTCCGCCGTGTCCGTTGCGGGAACAGGGAGCGCGGGGACGAAGGACGGCTGCGGGGCGGAGCCCACAGGACCGCTCATGAGCATTGTGGGGAGCACGGGGGGCGTGGGGAGTACAGCCGGCGTCCCGTGTTCCGGCAGTAGTCCGGCGGACGCCTCGGACGCCTCGGACGCCGCGGGCTGCTGGGGCTTCTTGGGAGCGTAGGGCTCCGCGCCCGGTCGGCCACCGGTCGTCGCCACCGGTCTGGGCGGTACGGTGGTGCCGGGCGCCGTCGAAGCCGCGGTCACGTCAGCGGAACCGAGGTCGCCGATGTGGGCGGCGAGAAGCTGGAGGTGCCGCCCGCGCAGGCCTTTCCGGGCCAGCCCGTACGGTGCCGGGAGGGTGTAGTCCCCGAGCAGACTGCCCGCGATGTCCGGCCGCTGAGGCGCGTTCGGGTGGCCCGACTCGTCGCGCAGGCCCAGCTGGTGCATGATCTCGTGGACGTAGTCGACGGCGTCGGCGTGGGCCCACCACTGCGAGCGCGTCATCTGCTGACCGGGGCCGACGATCGCCACGTTGAGGCCGTTGGGATGCGGATCGTGGGCGACCGTCTCCACCGTCACGTGCAGCCGGTCACCGTTGGGCAGCCGGTAGGCGGGATCATTGAGCAGCTCCGCGACTCCGGTCAGAACCTTCTCGCGGACGGCCTGGGGGAGCCCGGCGGGGTCGAGGGAGCCGATCCGCACGGTGAGGTCGGTTATCCACTCGCCGTCGTACTGGAAGCGGCGCGCGTCGAACTTGGAGCGTACGGCGTACTGAGTCGTTTCCCCCGGCCTGGTGGGGTCGGGAGGTGTGGAAACCGGGTCGACCCAGGTGTGCGACCGCGTGACGGGCGGCGTGGCAGCGCGTGCGGCCTCCCACGCCGCGCCGTGGCCGACGCCGGGAATCCCGGTGGTCCCGCTTTCCGGTGCCGGTTGCGTGTCCGGTGCGGAGTTGTCGGGCAGCGGACGCTGCGTCTCCTCGGCCGCGGCCTCGCGGACGCGTTCCTCCGCCGGGCCGGGGTCGGCGGATGCCGTCGAAGGGCGGCCGGTACCCGGGCCGGACGGGGCGGCGGGAGCCGGTGACACGCTGGCTGGTGACGTGGTGCCTGGTGACGTGGTGGCCGGTGACGGCAGCGGGGAGGCAGCGGCCGGGGTGCTGCCCGCCGCGGCCTGCTGGTCCGTGGTGCCGTCGGTTTCGGGCTCGGGTATGGGACCGGGTTCGGCCGGGAACTCCCGGTCCTCGGCGCTCCGGGTTCCGGAACCCGCCTGAGGCGCTCCGGCCCCTGCCCCTGCCCCGGAGCCGACACCGGTTCCGGTGGCGGGAGTCGTGACGGCCGGCGGCGCGGACAGGTTCGCGGGCGGTGTGAAGCCGCCGGAGCCGAGGCCGTTCACCGACGGGTCGAAGCGGCCGGGGGAGCCGTACGCCGGGCCTGTCGCATCGTGCGGGGACGAGCTGTCGGCCGGGCCGATCCGGGGGCTCGCGGGCGGCGTCCCCGCCGGCGAGGTGTGTCCCGGGTCCACGCCGTACGACGCCGTGGCGCCGGTGGTGACCACCGGCACCGGACCGCTCGCCGCAGTGCCGTACAAGGAGGCGGCGGAGGACACCACCGAGGACACGCCGGAGGTGTTCCCCGTGCCGTTCACCGTCGTGGCGCCGGACCCGTTCCCGCTCGGTGACTTCTCGAACCCGCCGTCGGGCGGCGGCAGTTGGTTGTAGTCGGTGAAACGGTCCGGCTGGGAGAACTTGTTGTGGAGCCACAGCCCCGCACCTCCGGCGAGGCCCATGGCGGCCACGGCCGCGACACCCGCGGAGCCCGCGCCGACGAAGGTGTCCCAGTTCCACTCCAGCGTGCCCTCGAAGGCCCAGTTCACCAGGGTCTCGGCGGCACCCTCGCTGACGGCCGCGACCACGAACACGCCCGGGAGCTCCAGGCCGTGGTTGAGGACGTTGGAGGTGTGGGGGTTGTTCCTGGCGAAGTCGTCGAAGCTGTCGAACTTGTCGAAGGAGCCCTTGAACCAGTTGCGGATGTGGTTCCCCGCTCCTTCGAGGATGCCTTCGAAGGCCCCGGCGACGGCGCCGAACGCCGCGGCCTTTCCGATGTCCCCCCAGTCGATCCCGTCGGGTCTGCGGCCGGGCGGGTTGACCGCGATCTGCGCCAGCCGAACCGCGAGTGCCTGGATGGCCTCCTCCAGCGCCCCGCCGAGCGTCGGCCCGAACCGGGCGAGCCGGATCAGGCGATCGATGATCATCAGCACCGCGAGCCTGCTCCGGGCCCTGGCCAGGGCCATCTGCGAGAAGGACGTACCGCCCGTGAACGCCGCGAGAGCCGCCATGAGCGCGAGCTCGATGAGCAGCATGGTGATCTCGGCGATGATCTCCCACTTCGACGCCTGGATGTTCATCGAGTGGTCGACCTGCCCCATGGCCAGGTCGTCGAGCTGGTCGATCATCCGCTGTATGTGATCGACACCGCCGTCGTCGGTCAGCAGTGAGAGACCCTCGATGTAGCGCCTGGAGACCTCGGGCGGCAGGTTGGTGCTCGCGTCCGAGACCGACTGCCGGACGGCTTCCCTGAGGTCGCGCAGCCCACGCCCGTACTCCAGATAGAGTTCGCGGCTGTCGTACGCCAGATTCTCCCTGGCCTGCAACGGCTTGGTGCCGAGCAGGACGAAGAGCATGGTGGCGACCTCGTCGGGAAAATTGATCTCCTGCACTCAGTGCCTGCCGGTCCCGTCGGAATCGCCCAGGACCGCGTCGGTCTTCCGCGAGTGCTGCCTGATCATCTCCGTGCCGTCGTTGCGGGTTCCCTCGATGTTGTCGAGATTGGCCAGCGTCGCCGACACCAGTCCGTCCAGAGCGCTGAACAGCGAACCCGCGAACTCCGTGCAGTACCGGTTGTTCTCGTCGTACTTCGGGCGGACCTGCCGGGCGAAGTCGTCCGTCCAGCCGGGCCATTCCGTGTAGTCGTTCTCCTGGCGCCGGAAGTCCGCCCCGAGCTGCCTGGCCAGCTCGGGAAGCCGTTTCATGTTCTCGATGCTGCGCCGCAGCCCGGCGGTGTCCGCCTCGTAGGTGCCGCTCATGGCCTGCCCCTCCCGCGTGTCCGGCTCTCGTCGTGCGTGTCCTCGTGAATCTCGTCGCGCAGCCGGTCGCGCGCCGGCCGGGGGCCGCCCGGGCCGTGCCCGCCGCCCAGCGCCGTGCCGAAGAGGCGGTCCCAGTCGACATCGATGCCGCGGAACTCCGGCACGTTCCCGCTGGGACGCGTGAGCGGCTCGAAGGTCTCCATCACCCGGTGCGCCATCTCGGCGCGGCCCTGGCCGGCGGCCTCCAGTACGGAGGCCGCCAGCTGCGTGGCCGTCATGGTGCGGTACTTGTTGTCCAGGAAGCGCAGTTGCGTGAGCTCGCCCTGAGGGCCGACGGTGACCTCCACCGAGCGGTCGCGGGAGCGCACGGTCACCGAGGCCTGGCGCAGCTCGCTCTCCGCGCGGGCGACGGCCGCCTGGACGGCCGCGAGTTCGGCCCTGGCCCTGGCGATCCGCCGCTCGATCGGCTCCAGGGACTCGTCCGGGGTGTTCATCGGCCGATCACGGCGGGCGCGCCTCCTTCGTCGGTGCCCCAGACGTCCTCTTCCTCCTGGACCCACGCGTCGCGGACACGGTCCCCGCTCTGCGTCTGCGTCTGGCCGGGGCCGCCGGAGCCGCCCACGGGCGGCAGGAACGGGGTGCCGCCGGTGGTGGCGGTCGCGGACCGGGGCAGCGCGATGTCGGCCTCGTCGGTGTGGCGGTTCGCGGAGGCGGTCCCCCTGGTACCGCGAGGGCCCCGGTTGCCGACGACCTGGCCCCCGTCGATGACATTGCGGACCCGTTCGGAGGACGACTGGCCCTGGCCGCCCGCGCCCGTGCCGCCCATCGGCATCCCGCCCATCGGCATGCCGCTCATGGGCGTACCCGTCCCGATGCCGCTGCCGTTCCCGGTGAGCGAGGAGCCCGGCAGGATCCCGGTGTTGAGGGGCGTGGTGCCGTTCAGGGCCGCCGCCGCGGCCACGTCGGTGGTGCCGATGCCGGCCGGGGCACCGGTGAGGGGTGAGTCGTACGGCGTGTCGTCGTACAGCTCTTCCTCGTAGGAGGGCCAGTCGTACGCCGCGGAACCCCCGTACGACGAGCCGGTGGAGCCGGACGTGCCGCCTCCGTTGAGGTAGCCGGTGGTCGTGGTGCCGTCCGGGGCGGTGTACGTCGTCAGCCCGGTCTCCGGGTCGGTCGTCGATGTTCCGCCGTCGGGATACTCGGTGACGACCCGGCCCTGCGGATCCAGCCGTGACACACTGCCGTCGGGGTTGGTCAGCAGATCACCAGTGTTGAGCGGTCCCGATGTGCTGGTGCCGTCGGGGCGTTCGACGGTCGCGGAGTGTGTCGCGGGGTCGATGGTGACGGTGGTGCCGTCGGGGTACTCGGTCACGAGGCGGCCGCGGGAGTCGATCGCGGTGTCGCCGGCGCCGAGACCGGCCAGGTCCACGGTGTCGCTGTAGACGGGCCCGCTGATCGTCGTACCGGGCAGGCCGCCGCCGTCCAGCAGCCCTTCCGACTGCCGCTGGTACTGCTCCTCGGCCTGCTTCCTGGCCTCCTCCAGCTGTGCCTGCTGTTCGGCGACCTGGGCCTCCTGCTCGGCCCGCGCGGCCTCCTGTTCCCGTTCGGCCTCGGCGATCGCGGCTTCCTGCCGGGCCTGTTGCTCGGCCTGCAGTGCCTCCTGCCTGGCCACGTACTCTTCCTGCTTCTTCTCGGCCTCCTCCTCCTTCCGCTCCTGCTCGGCGCGGAGCTGCTCTTCCTTCGCCTCCTGCTCGGCGCGGAGCCGCTCCTCCTTGGCCTCCTGCCCGGCCTCCTCGGCCTCCTGTTCCCTGCGCGCGCGGTCCTGCTCGGCCTTCGCCTGGTTCATGGCCGTGACCTGCAGGGCCTCCTGCCTGGCCAGGTACTCTTCCTGCTGCTTCCCGGCCTCGGCCTGTTCGGCCTCCTGCCGGGCGAGGAGTTCGGCCTCCTTGGCCTCCTGCTCCTTCTGCGCGGCTTCCTGTTCGGCCTTGGCCCCGGCCTCCTTCTGCTCCTGCTCGGCCCTGGCGGCCGCCTCCTTGGCCCCGGCCTCCCGCTCCTTGCGTTCGGCCTCCGCCCCGGCCTCCCGCTCCTTGCGTTCCGCCTCGGCCCTGGCCTCCCGCTCCTTGCGTTCCGCCTCGGCCCTGGCCTCCCCCTCCTTGCGTTCGGCTTCCGCCTTGGCCGCGGCTTCCTTGGCCTCCTGCTCCTTCTCCTTGCGTTCCGCCTCCGCCTTGGCGGCGGCGGCCGCCGCCTCGGCCTTGGCGGCCTGGTCCTTCTGCCACTGCATGAAGTCCGCCTGGGACTTGGCCGCGTCGGCGGCGGCCTTCTCGGCGGCTTCTTTCTCCTTCTCGTTTACGTCGCTCGTGTACGACGACGTCAGGCTCTCGCCCGACCTGGTGTGCACGGAGCCCAGATCGAAGTTGGCGGTGCTCCAGCTGTTGTGGATCTTCCGCAGCGCCTCGTCCGCGGGTTTCACGAGGTTCTCGATGACGGAGGCCTGCCAGTTCTCGATGGCCCTCTCGCCGACCTTCTTCCACGTCGACAGCCCGGTCAGCGGGCCGAAGTCGTCCGGCTTGCCCAGCTGGTAGGCGTTCTGGCTGAACGCACCCGTCGTGTGGTAGGTGGTGTACGTGCTGGTCGTGTAGTAGCCGCCGGTCGTGTGCACCTTGTAGGTGATCTGCCGGATGTTGCGGTGCCACACATGATCGGCGATCTCCTTCAGGAGGTCGTGCAGCCACCGCAGCGGGTTGCCCATGTAGAGCTCCCAGTCCATCCACCTGCGGTGAAGTTCGACAACGGCGTTGCGGAAGTCGGTCCTCGCCTGCCGTATCTCGTTGCCCTGGAGGGAACCGGTGGTTCCCTCCGGCCGCATGTCCTTCGCATAGCCCGCGTACTGCTTGCCGAGCGTGTGGACGAGGTTCCAGAAGACACCGGCGGCCTGCCCGCGCCAGGCGTCGTTCTCCTCCAGCCCCAGGCGGGTCTCCCACTCCTCGATCACCGTCGCGCGGTCCACGAAGAACTGCGCGGCACGGTCGAAGGCGTCCGCCGCCGTGTCGAAGGACGCCAGCGTGACGGCCTGGTCGTTGTTGACGTTCCTGCCGTTCCAGGAGAAGCCGTGCGTTCCCTGCTCCTGGTAGAGCAGCGCCTCCAGTGCCCTGCCCGTGCCGTAGCTGTACTGGGTCAGCGGCTGGGTGCTCCAGGTCGCCTTGTCGCCGGACAGGCCCAGGTGCTCCTCGTACTGGCTCTTGAACTCGCCGCCCTCCACCACGCCTCCGACCGGAGGGCCGTCGGTGCTCTTGTTGCCCAGCAGCGTGAAGCGCGCCTTGTACATGGAGACCTGGTCCCCGGCGGACGCCGTGTCGTCGCTGGTGGCGTAGAACGGGATGACGAAGTCCGTGTTCTCGATGCGCCAGCCGGAGTTCTCGACCATCCAGTCGAGGTCGTCCACGTCGACATAGGTCACGGAGGACTGTTTGGTGATCTCCACCTTCATCTGAGGGATTCCCTCGTTCCCGACGAGCGACTGGAAGAGGGTGTCCCGGGCCGGGGCGTCGTACCCGGTGAAGAGTTTGACGGCCTTCTGCCAGGAGTCGTTGGCGCTGGTGAGCGGTATCGGGCTGTCGGCCATGGTCAGTCGTCGTCCCCGCCGCTGCCGGCCAGGTTCTGGTCCACGTCGGAGAAGATGTCCAGCAGCTTCTCCCCGTCGATCTTCTCCAGGTTCTCGCCCTGCGTCTTGAACAGCTTCTCGAGCGTCTCCTCGAGACCGTCCTCGATGCTCTCGAAGAGGAGTTTCTGGTCCTTGTAGACCGTGTGGACGGCGGTGATCAGTTCGGTGATCGCCTTGTCGAGGTTGGCCCCGTTGGTCTCGCCGTCCTTCAGCATCCCGCCGATGGTCAGGGGCAGTGCGGCGCCGGGCAGCACCCCGGCCCCGTGCTCGCCGGCCGGCAGCAGGTTGTAGAGCGTGGGGATCACCTCGCCGCCCACCGTGCCGTCGGCCATGATCTTCTTGATCTCGCCCAGGAAGAGCCTGACATCCGTGTTGAGGAAATTCTCCAGCCAGGCCTTGTCCAGGTTCACGGGTGCGCTGTCCGCCATGTGGCCTTCCTTGTCGCTCGGTTCGGGAACGGACCGGGGCGAACCGCCCCGGTCCGCGCGGCGGGCAGCCGCCCGGTGAGGTGTGACGCCGGTCAGCGGCCGACGCGCACGCCCTCCCACAACTGGGTCAGGGACTTCTCGCTGTACTGGTAGTTCTCGGAGACGTCGGTGAGCAGCTTCGAATGGCTGGTGAGAAGGTCCTTCATGGTTTCGACGGCACCGTTCCAGGCGGCCTGCTTCTGGTCGTAGACCGCCTTGTCGTCACCCTGCCAGGTGTTCTTCAACTCCTGGAGTTCGGCCTCCAGGTTGGCGATGATGCTCGCCATCGCCTTGGTCTGCTGGACCATGTCGTCGGCGGCATTGCTCATGTGGGAGTAGTCGACGTAGATGTAGCCGTCGGAGAAATCGCTCATTTGCCGTCCTCGTCTGACGGTGGGATGGGGGAAGTGGAGCCGGCCGGGAAAGCCGCGTCAGCCCTTGAGGGCGTCGAAAACCGCCTGCGATCCGCTGTAGGCCTGATTGATCGCCTCGTTGGAGGAGCCCTGCGTCAGTCCCTGGGTGCGCAGCGTCTCGTTCAGCGTGTCGATCATCTCGCGCACATTGACGGAGATGACCTCGGCCTGGTCGTCCCACTGCTTCAGCAGGTCCTGGTAGGCCTTTCCGTCCGAACCCTTCAGTCCCGAGGCGAGATTGTGCTTCATGCTCTCGACGTCCCGGCGGCAGTTCTGAATGCCGGTGAACGCCTGTTCCAGGGCTTGGATTCCGTTCCGTGTGGACCGTACCTCTGACTGCTGCATTCCGGCCATGGGGGATCCTCCTGATGTACGAGTCGGCCTGGTCGGACGACAACAAAACATAGACAAGCGGGAGTTGGGGAAGCGATGCATCGCGGAACGTTCCCGCACCCGACTTCGTCCCTCGCCCGCTCGATTCCGTGAATTCACCCGGACGTCGTCTTCCGCTCGCCCGAGGCGCTGTTCCTCTCCTTCTCCGGTGTCCTCTCTCCCGGTTCCTCCTCCTTCGCGTCCTCCTCGCGCTCCGCCCTTTCGCAGGGCGGCATCGTGGTGGTGCCGCGGCCCGACTCCGCGGACGCCCGGGTGAGGTCGGGCCCGGTCGGCAGCATGGCCAGCAGCGTGGCCGGGAGCCGGCGCACCTGGCTCTCCTTGTAGCCCAGCGCCTCCAGCGAGTCCGCGCCGGACACGCGGTACTTCATTCCGGTGTCCGTCACCAGGTAGACCGTGCCGCCCACTTCACGGCCGTCCGCGCCGAGCGCGTGGACCAGTGCGCCGCCACCCGGCCGCACGGTGATCCGGTCCACCGCCGCACAGGCCGGCAGCAACCCCTCGGCCGGGGCGTGCGCGACAGGGCCGAGCGTGTCCGGGCGAACGAGAGCGACACTGACCCGGATGTCCTGTCCGCCCGCCGTGATCCGGACGCACACGGCCCGGTCCTCGGCGACGGCCGCCACCCGCGGCGGTGTCCGCGGCAGCTGCCCGGCGGCCGGGTCCGCCCCGGTCCGGCGGGCCGTACCCGATGCCAGGGCGTCCGCGCCCAGCTCCGCCGCTGCCGCCGGCGCGTTCCCGTACACCTTCCGCCTGGTTCGCGGATCGCCCAGCACCAGCGCCGCCTCGGTGGCCGTGACCGGCACCAGGCCCTCGCGGCGCAGCAGGTGGTACCGGCCCGCCGAGCCGGGCACCGTCACCTTGAACACCTCCCCGATCCGGGTCTCGCGGCCGCTCAGCGAAGGGCCCCGCTCGCCCAGGCCCGGCACTTCGGGCGCGGACAGATCCGGCCCGGCGGGAAGCGAGTTGAGGAACGCGGCCGGCACCCGCATCCGCGGCGCCGAGCCGTAGCCCAGTGCCGCTCCGGCGCCGCTGGCCCGGTCCAGTCTCAGCCGGCTGCCCCGCCACACCAGGTAGTCGGCCCTGTCCGGCCCGGTCACCAGCAGGGCCTGACCGCTGCCCAGCCCCTCACCCGCCGCGCCGGACGCCACGGCGAGGGTGACGCGGCCGGAAGCGGGATCCGCGCACACCTGCCAGGGGCCGGCGTCCAGCCCGCCGCTCCCGGGCAGCGACACGGGCGCCCCGGTGATGCCGACGGGCGTTCCGTGCGGGGTGCCCTCCAGCGAGTCCGTGCTCACCGTCGTGGTCTTCATGTCCGCGCCGGCGAGCAGCCGCGCCGAGGCGTAGTTGCGCACCGGACGGAGCCTGCCGTTGAGATAGAGGTAGCTGGAGCCGGTCCTCTCGTCGACGACCAGCGTCCCCGCCTCCCGCCAGGCGTCCGTGGTGCCGGGCCTGATCAGGCCGAGGACGAACGATCCGGCCGACAGCAGCACGGCGATGACGACGCCGATGGTGATACCCCGGTTGGTACGGCCCTGCGGGCTCTCCGGCGCGTCGGGGTCGGCGCGCAGCATGCCGGACGTCAGTCGCCCCATCACGAACATGTGCGCCTGCACCTGGTCACGCTTGGACTGCACGGTGGCGCTCCTCAAACTCTCTGCGGTCGGCGGCGGTTCGGCATACGCGTCCACGGGCCCCGCGCGCCGAGGGGGCCGCGCGGCACGGCTGCCACGGGCCGGCCGGCCCCTGATCGGCGGGCCACGGCGGTCTACAGAGCCCGCAGCCGGCCGTAGACACCGAGCACCCACAGCGCCAGTGGCAGCAGACTGATCGCGGCCGCCGAGTGCAGCAGCTCGGCCGCCCGGCCCCAGTACGGCACGAGTCTGCGTCCCGGCACCGTCCACGACAGGACGGCCAGCAGTGCCGCCGCGCCGAGCAGCCCCGCGATCGCGGGCAACCGGTTGCCGGGCTCCCCGCCCCAGGCGGCGGTGAAGACCAGCAGGAGCGCTCCCCAGGCGGCGGGGACGGCCAGCGAGAGCCGCTGCCACACATTGCCCAGTCCCCGGGCGTGCAGGGACAGCAGGAGGACGAGCGCCAGCACCGTCACGGTCTCCGGCAGGTCGTCGTGGCGGACCAGAAGGGTGAGCGCGGCGGCGCAGACCAGGCCGACGGCCCCGTACAACGATGTCATCCAGCCGTCCGCGATCACCGCGCGCCGCGCGACGACGGCGGTGGGGTGCGGCTCGATGCCCTCCTGGAGCTGCCGCGCGTCGGAGGGCAGCGGCGGCATCCGCATCCCGGACATGCGGAACGCCAGCGAGGGCACGAACGCGCCCAGGACGACGGCTGCCAGGGCGACCACCGTCGCCGACGCCGCCGGGCCGGGATCCGCGGTGATCATGAGGACGGCGCCCAGCGCGCCGAAGACCGCCACCACCGTCAGGAACAGGTACAGCGCCGCGAACGAGGCCACCGCGGCCAGGGCGAGCACCGCGCCTCCCGCACCCGCCGCCGACGCGGCGAGCAGTCCCGGGCCGAGCGTGTCCTGCCCGTAGGGCCCGGCCGGTTCCCCGGCGGTCAGCAGCCAGCCGGCCAGTGCCAGATACGGGCCGACCATGAAGCCCAGGGCCGCGGCCGCACCCGCGTCACCGACGGCGCGGCTCGCGGCCGCCGCCCCGGCGAGCAGCAGCAGCCCGACGGCCGTGGAGCTCAGGGCACGCGGAAGGAGCTCGCCGCCGGGCAGGCACAGAACCAGCATCCCCGTGCTGAGCACGGCGACCGCAAGGCCGAGCAGCAGCCCTCGGCCGGCCCGCGGGCTCCAGCCGTGCGGCCGCTGCCGCATGGTGGTGGAGATGCCGTCCACGAGGTCGTCCAGATGGACCTCGGGCAGTGCCTCCGTCCGGGGCCGCAGGAACAGCGTCTCGCCGTCGCGCAGTTCGAAGGAGTCGAGGGTCCGCTCCTCGTCGAACGGCTCGCCGCCGAGCCGCTGGATCACCCAGCCGCCGTGCTCGATACCGGTCTCCCGCAGATCGTCGCCCGCGTAGTCGAGGATCGTGGGCAGGAGGTCGGCGACGGGCACGTCGGAGGGCACGGCGAGGTCGATGCTCCTGGCGGGGGCACGCACCGTCAGGCGGCACAGGCCGGCCACCTGGTTGTCACTCATCGGGCTGGGTCACACCTTCCCGGTCGGTCCGGCTGCCCGGTGCCGTTCGTCGCAGCCGGGCTTCAACCGCCCCGCCCCACACGGCCGCTGGTGAGCCTGAGGAGGAGGGGAGGGGCTTCACGGGCCGTCTCCTGACGCCCCGCCGGACGGATCGTAATGGCGCGGATCCACGGTCCGGGAGCCGCGTCCGCCGGTTATGACCGGCCCCGGACGAGCGTTCATGCGGCCAGCCCCACCCGTTCGCGGGCCCGTAACCCAACTCGCTCCGGCGCCGCTCCATAGTCGGTCCGACCACCCCCGGCCGGACGGCCGGGAAGGCCGAACCGCCCGAAGGAGTAAGCCCCTTGAGTGTGGTCCTGTTCCGCAGGCCGGCCCGCAGACGCGGCCCGGACATGCCCGAGGGAGAGGTGACCCTCCAGGAGCCTCCTCCACTGCCCGAGGTGGTCCCGGACTCCTCCGCCGTGTGGACGTACCTGCCCATGGCGCTGATGTCCGTCTCCATGATGCTGATGTTCATGCGCCCCGGCATGGGCGGCGGCAGCGGCAGCTTCGTCTACCTCGCCCTGGGCCTGATGGTGCTGTCCGCCGGCGCGATGATGGCCGGGCAGGTCATGCGCCGCAACAGCGAGCGCAAACAGCGCCTGAAGGGCGAGCGCCGCGACTATCTGCGCTACCTCACCCAGACCCGGCGCAAGGTCCGGGCCGCCGTGATGGAGCAGCAGCGGGCCCTCGCCTGGCAGCACCCGCCGCCCGCCGCCCTGTGGTCGATGGTCGGCACCACCCGGCTGTGGGAACGCCGCCCGCAGGACGAGGACTTCGGCGAGGTACGGGTGGCCGTGGGCGAGCAGAAGCTGGGCCTGCGGCTGACCCCCGTGTCCACCAGTCCCGTCGAGGACCTGGAGCCACTGGCCGCGCACGCGCTGCGCAGCTTCATCCGGGCCTACGCCACCGTGCCCGAGCAGCCCATCGCGATCTATCTGCGGGCCTGGGCCCGGGTGCTGTTCCGCGGCGACGAGGAGCGGGTACGGGCCGTGGCGCGGGCGATCGTCGCCCAGCTCGTCACCTTCCACTCGCCGGACGACCTCTGGATCGCCCTGTGCGTCTCCGACGAGCGGCGTGCCGACTGGGAGTGGGCCAAGTGGCTGCCGCACAACCTCCATCCGCAGGAGAACGACGGAGCGGGTCCCGCCCGCATGACCGGGTCCGCCCTCAACGAACTGGAGGACCTGCTCGGCGCCGAGTTCCTGGAACGCCCCCCGTTCGACCCCGACGCGGTGCCGGGCCGCGAGGAGCCCTTCACCGTGATCGTCGTGGACGGCGGCGGCATCCCCGGCGGCCACCGCCTGGACGGACCCGGGCTGCGCAACACCGTCGTCCTCGACCTCGGCGGAGCCCTCACCTGGCGGCCGGGCCGCAGCACGCTCCGCTTCGACGTCGGACGGGACACCTTCGGCCTCGTGCGCACCGACCGGGACCGCAAGGAGCAGACCACCCGGCTCGGCCGTCCCGACGCCTTCGGCACGACCGGCGCCACCGCCCTGGCCAAGCGGCTCTCCCCGTACCGGATAGGCATGGGCAGCGACGCCGCCGAACCCCTGTCCACCAACATGGAACTGACCACGCTGCTCGGCATCACCGACCTCGCGCGCCACGACCCCGCCACACTGTGGGAACGCGGCACCGGTCCCGGCCGGCTGCGCGTGCCGATCGCCGTGGGGGCCGACGGCAGCCCCGTCGAACTCGACATCAAGGAATCGGCGCAGGGAGGAACCGGCCCGCACGGCATGCTCATCGGCGCCACCGGCTCGGGCAAGAGCGAACTGCTGCGCACCCTCGTGCTCGCCCTGGCCCTCGCCAACTCCTCCGAGACACTGAACTTCGTCCTCGTCGACTTCAAGGGCGGCGCGACCTTCCTCGGCCTGGACGAACTGCCCCACACCTCCGCCGTCATCACCAACCTCGCGGGCGAGGCGGCACTGGTCTCGCGCATGCAGGACGCACTGCACGGCGAACTGATGCGCCGCCAGGAACTGCTCCGCAGCGCCGGCAACCACACCTCCGTCCTGGAGTACGAGAAGGCGCGTGCCGCCGGTGCCCCGCTCGAGCCGTTGCCCAGTCTCTTCGTCGTCGTCGACGAGTTCAGCGAACTGCTCGCCGCACACCGGGAGTTCATGGAACTGTTCGTGATGATCGGACGCCTCGGCCGCAGCCTCGGAGTGCATCTGCTGCTCGCCTCGCAGCGCCTCGACGAGGGCCGGATGCACCAGCTGGAGAGCCACCTGTCCTACCGGATCGGCCTGCGCACCTTCTCCGCCATGGAGAGCCGCGGCGTGCTCGGCGTCCCCGACGCCTACCAGCTCCCCCCGCAGCCCGGCAGCGGCTACCTCAAGTCCGGCGTGGAGGCCCTGACCCGGTTCCGTGCCGCCTACGTCTCCGGCCCCTACCGGCAGCGGCGCGGCAGCGCCAACCAGGCCCGGGTCGCCAGCCAGACCGTGCCCTGGACCACCGGCTACGTAGTGCCGCGCCACCAGAGCGCCGCGCCCGAACCCGAACCCGAGAGCGAGGAGACCGGCGGCACGCTGCTCTCCGTCGCCGTCGAACGGCTGGTCGGCGCAGGACCGCCCGCACACCAGGTGTGGCTGCCGCCACTGGACCGCCCCGCAACCCTCGACCAGGTCCTGCCCCCGCTCACCCCCGACCCCGACCTCGGCCTCACCACCGTCGGCTGGCCGGAGCGCGGCCGGCTCCAGGTGCCCATCGGCATCGTGGACCGCCCCTTCGACCAGCTCCGCGACCTGCTGACGATCGACCTGGCGGGTGCCGGCGGGCACATCGCCATCGCCGGCGGACCGCAGAGCGGCAAGTCCACCATGGTGCGCACCATCCTCACCGCGCTCGCCCTCACCCACACCCCGCGCGAAGTGCAGTTCTACTGCCTGGACTTCGGCGGAGGCACACTGGCCGGACTGGCCGGGCTGCCGCACATGAGCGGCGTCGCGGCCCGCCTCGACGGCGAACGCGTCGGCCGCACCATCGCCGAGGTCAGCACGCTGCTCACGGCGCGCGAGAGGTTCTTCCTCGACCACGGGATCGACTCCATGGCGACGTACCGCCGCCGCCGCGCCGCCGGGGAGTTCCCCGACGAGCCCCACGGCGACGTGTTCCTCGTCATCGACGGCTGGTCCACCGTCCGCCAGGACTACGACCGGCACGTCCCGACGTTCAACGCGATCGCCGCGCGCGGCCTCAACTACGGTGTCCACCTCATCGTCACCACCGCCCGCTGGGTCGAACTGTCCGCGGCCGTCCGCGACCAGGCTGCCACCCACCTCGAACTGCGCATGGGCGACCCGATGGACTCCGGGATCGACATGCGCCGCGCCGCCACCGTGCCCCGCTCGCCCGGGCGCGGCCTGACCCGGGAGACCAAGCTCCACTACCTCACCGCGCTGCCCCGCATCGACGGGGTCGAGGACGCGGACGACCTCGCCGAGGGCGTCGCAGCCATGGTGGCGGCGGTCGGGGAGAGCTGGCCCGGACCGCCCGCCCCGCCGGTGCGGATGCTCCCGGCGGTGCTCCCCTCGTCCGAACTGCCTCCGGCAGAGGGCCGGCTGCGCCTGCCGCTGGGCCTGGAGGAGGACGAACTCTCCGTCGTCTGGCACGACTTCGAGGAGAGCCCGCACATGATCGTGGTGGGCGACACGGAGAGCGGCAAGACCAATGTGCTGCGGCTGGTCGCGAAGGCGGTCATGGACCGGTACACGCCGGCCGAGGCCAGGATCATGGTCGTCGACTACCGCCGCGAACTGGTGGAGGCGGTCCCCGACGAGTACCGCCTCGGGCACGCCGTCTCCATCGACGCCCTGAAGGAACTCATCGACGGAGCCGCACGGGCCGTGAAGACCCGAGTGCCGGGACCCGGCATCACCCCCGCCCGGATGCGGCTGTGCGACTGGTGGTCGGGACCGCGGCTGTTCATCCTCGTCGACGACTACGACATGCTCGGCACCGGCCCGATGAACGCGCCGTTCGACCCGCTGCTCGACCAACTCGCACTGGGCCACGAGGTGGGCCTGCACATCGTCGTCGCCCGCTCCGCGTCGGGGGCCGGACGCGCCCTGGGCGACCACCTGATGCGCCGCCTCCAGGAGGTCAACACGCCGGGCCTGCTCCTGTCCTGCCCGCCCTCGGAGGGCTACGTCTTCGGCAACGTCAAGGGCCGCATCCTGCCCCCGGGCCGGGCGACACGGATCGCCCGCCGCAAGACGGTCCGCGTCCAGACGGCCCTGCTGGACACGGGGGAACCGGACACCGGCACGGACTGACACGGCCGGGCCGCCCGCCGGAAGCGGCGGGCGATCCATGTCGCCCGGCCCGTGCAGGAGCCTTCCCCCGTCCTTCCCCCGCCCTTCGCCCGGCCGGAACCGCGCGGGCGACGCTCCCGTGGCCGGCCCGGCGGTCCTTCCCCCGGTCCCCGGCTGCCGGGCATGAGCAGCACACCCGGCCCGGCGAGGGATTCCTGGCCTGGGCCGGGCATGGCCGGGTGGTCGCTCACGTGGTGCGCACCGCGTGCGGGGCTCCGGGGAGCGGACGAGGCGCGGTGGGCCGCTGGAGCGCTACTCGCCGCCCGCGGGGCGCCAGCGGCGGGCCCTTCCGCGGGGGACCGCCGCCGCGGCGGCCGCGGTCAGGAGCACCACGCCCGCCCCCGCGCCGGCGACGAGCAGTGCCCGGTCGCGGGCGGCGGTGGAGGGCGGCTCGGCTCTCCGCGCGGCCTGCTGCGCGGGCGCCGAGCCGCGCCGGGACTGCGGCAGTGTGGTCAGCGCGGCATACGGATCGAGGCGGGGCACGTCCGCCGGGTACGCCGACGAGGTCAGCTGACGCGCCACCTGGCGCGCCGTCAGGCCGGGGTGCCGGGCCCGCACCAGTGCCGCCGCCCCGGCCACGTGCGCGGCGGCCAGGGAGGACCCCGAGCCGATGAAGTGCCCGGAACCGTCCGGTCCCGCGCCCGCCACCGCATCGCCCGGCGCGGCGAGGTCCACGCCGGTCGCCACGGGCGCCCCCTCGGGACGCGAACCGCCCGGCCCGTAGTCCTGCACCGCCAGGGCCCCCGGCGCCGCCGCGGGCCAGTACCAGGGCGCGGCGGGCACCGGGTCGCCGCTCCCGTCCTCGGGGAGCACGTCGGGTGCCGCCGGGGCCACCACGAGGGCGTCCTTCCGGGCCGCGTACGCGACGGCCCGGCTCAGCTCGGTCCTGCCGGACTCCAGGGCGATCCCGACGTAGATGACGCCGGCTCCCGCGTCGGCCGCCTCCCGGACGGCGTCCGCCAGCCGCTCCGGCGTGGTCGCGCCGCGCTCCTGTGTGCCCCGCACGGCCAGGATCTCCGCGCCGGGCGCCACACCCACCGGCCCCACCCCGTCGAGGGGTGCCCCGGCGATCAGCGCGGCGGCGAAGCTGCCGTGCCCCACACAGTCCGTGGTTGCGTCGCCGGCTCCGGAGACCCGGCCCTCCAGCGCCGGCACACCCCGGCCGACGCCCGTGTCCACCACGGCGACCTTCACGCCCGCACCCCGCGACAGGGACCAGGCCCTCGTCAGTCCCAGGGCGCCCACCGTCCACGGCCGGGCCTTCGCCGTCCGCACGGACGCGTCCGTGCACGGCACGCCGGGGCCGAGCTCCGAGCGGAGCACGGGCAGTTCGACGCGGTCGGCCGCGCGGGCCCCGGGCGGGGCGGCGAACGGCACCGCGGACAGGAGCAGCACCGCCAGCACCCCCGAGGCCCGTGCGGAGTGGTGGCGGGAGGCAGAAGCGGTGCGTCGCATGGCGCGCAAACCTAGGGCTCCGAGATGACGCCGCGGTGACGCGCACCGTACGCCGGTCTTCCGGCCCGTGCCGGCCAACACCCCTGGGGTTTGTGCAGACTTCACCTCAAGCACACCGGCGCACCACTGACCCTCCCCCCTGCGGCAGGCAGGATCGGGCACGGTGTCAGGAGAGAGGGAGACCCGCGCGTGTCACGGCAGTTGCTCACGGTGTGCCCGGAACAGCCGGACGGTTTCCGGACGATCGGTGAGGCCCTGGAGAAGGCGCGGACCGGGGCGGTGATCCGGGTCGCGCCCGGCCGCTACACCGAGAACCTCACCGTGCGGAACCGGGTCACCATCGCCGCCGAGGGGGCGCCGGGCAGCGTGGAGATCCGCCCGAGGCGGGGCACCGCGCTCGTCCTCCTCGCGGACGCGGTGGCGCTGACCGATCTCACCCTGCGCGGCGGCGCCGAGGACTTCCCCGTCGTCGACGCCCCGCGCGGCCAGGTCGCCATGGACGGCTGCACCGTCGTCGGCTCCGGCTGGACCGCGGTGCTCGCCCGCGAGACCGGGGCCGTGGCCATGCGCGACTGCCGGATCAGCAACCCCTCCGGCGCGGGGATCGTGGACACCGCGCCCACCGGCAGCGTCGTCGCGGACTGCCTCGTCGAGAACCTCGGCACCTCCGGGATCGTCCTGGGCGAACGGGCCCGTACGACCGTGCGCGGCTGCCGGATCCGCGACGCCCGCGGCAACGGCGTCCTCGCCAACGGGGAGGCCCAAGGCGTGATCGAGGGCTGCGACATCTCCGGTGCGGAGAAGCCCGCCGTCGCGCTCGAGGGCAGCTGCGGCACCCGGGTCTCGCACACCGTCGTCCACGACACCGCCATCGGCGTCTACATCACCAGCGACTCCCGGCCCACGCTCGAGCAGGTGACGGTCGCCGACACCGCCGGCGCCGGGATCGTGCTCGCCGCCGGTGCCGACCCGGAGCTCCTGCGCTGCCGCACCACCAGGACCAGGGGCAGCGGCCTCGCCGTCACCGAACGCTCCCGCGGCTCGTTCGAGGAGTGCGAGTTCGACACCGCGGCAGCCCCCGCCGTCCGCGTCACCGGGGCGAGCAGCCCGGTCCTGTACGGCACCGTGGTGCGCGACTGCGGGGACGGGACCGGCGCGGTGACCCTGGAGGAGAACTCGGTGGCCGAGTTCGACCGGCTGGAGATCGGCGGTGCCGCGGGCACCGCCCTGCTCATCCGCGGCGGCGCCGATCCCCTGGTGCGCGGCGCCCGCCTCGACGCGCCGCGCGGCCACGGCGTGGAGGTCACCGAGGACGGCCGCGGCAGGCTGGAGAACTGCGAGATCGACAGCCCCGGCGGCAGCGGAATCCGTACGGCCTCCGGCGGCCGGCCCCAGCTCCGCGACACCACCGTGCGCTCGGCCGCCGACGCCGGCATCCGTATCGGCGCCGAAGGATTCGCCACCGTACGCGACTGCCACCTCCACGCGAACGCCGCGTCCGGCATCGCGGTGGAGCACGACGGGGAACTGTCCGCGCAGCGCACGCAGATCACCGACTCCGGCGCTCACGGCGTGCTGCTCGCGGCCGGTTCCCGGGCCGCCCTCGAGAGCTGCCGCGTCACCGGCAGCCTCGGCGACGGCATCCGCGTCGACACCGACGCGCCGGTCACCGCGACCGGCTGCACCGTGCGGGACAACCGGGGCGCGGGCCTGCGCCGGACCCGGCCGGGCGACCGGCTCACCGTCGAGGACCTGATGAGCGCCGGCAACGAACTCCCCGACTCCTGGGGCGATCCGGGGCCCGGCGCCGCCGCGGGGCCGGGCAGGGAGGAACCGGGCCGGAGCGCCGCCACCGCCGCATCCCGCGGCCCCCTCCAGGAGTTGGAGGCGCTGATCGGCCTCGCCGACGTCAAGCACCAGGTCCGCACCCTCGTCAACCTCAACGAACTCGCCCAGCGCCGCGCCCGTCTGGGGATGCCCGCTCCGCCGATGAGCCGCCACCTGGTCTTCTCCGGCCCGCCCGGCACCGGCAAGACCACCGTGGCCCGGCTCTACGGCGGGATCCTCGCCGACCTCGGCGTGCTGCGCTCCGGGCACCTGGTGGAAGTGTCACGTGCCGACCTCGTCGCCCAGGTCATCGGCGGCACCGCCATCAAGACCACCGAGGCCTTCAACGAGGCGCTCGGCGGCGTGCTCTTCATCGACGAGGCGTACACGCTGCTCTCCGACGGCAAGGGCTCGGGCGCCGACTTCGGGCGCGAGGCCGTCGACACGCTGCTCAAGCTGATGGAGGACCACCGCGACGACGTGGTCGTCATCGCCGCCGGATACACCGAGGAGATGGGATCCTTCCTCGCCTCCAACCCCGGTCTCGCCTCCCGTTTCACCCGCACCGTCGAGTTCGCCAACTACTCGGTCGACGAACTGGTCACCATCACCGAGTCCATGTGCGAGGCCCACCGCTACGAGCTCGACCCCACGACCCTGACCGCCCTCGCGGCGCACTATGCCGGCATGACCCGCGACTCCGCCTTCGGCAACGGCCGCGAGGCCCGGCGCGTCTTCGAGGAGATGGTGGACCGGCAGGCCGTACGGCTCGGCGCCGTGCGGGACCCGGCGGAGCGCGATCTGACCCTGCTGCTGCCCGAGGACGTGGGCGGCGCCGCGAGCGCGGCGGCGGACGCGGCGGGCAGCTCCGAGGAACTGCTGGCCCGGCTCGACGCGATGACCGGACTGGCCGCCGTCAAGCACGAGGTCAACGACCTTGTCTCGCTGCTCGCCGCGGCGCGGCAGCGGCGGGCCGCCGGTCTGCCCGTGCCGAGGATCAGCCAGCATCTCGTCTTCTCCGGCCCGCCGGGCACCGGCAAGACCACCGTGGCCCGCCTCTACGCCGGCCTGCTGCACTCTCTCGGGGTGCTTCCCAGGGGCCAGTTGGTCGAGGTCGCGCGTGCCGACCTGGTCGGCCGCTACGTGGGCCACACCGCACAGCTCACCAAGGAGGTCTTCGACAGCGCGCTCGGCGGTGTGCTGTTCATCGACGAGGCGTACACCCTCACCCCGGGAGGGACCGGCTCCGACTTCGGACGGGAGGCCGTCGAGACCCTGCTGAAGCTGATGGAGGACCACCGGGACGAGGTGGTGGTCATCGCCGCCGGGTACACCGAGGAGATGGCCGGCTTCCTCGCCTCCAATCCGGGACTGGCCTCACGCTTCACCCGGACCGTCAGGTTCGAGAACTACACCACGGACGAACTGGTCGAGATCATCTCCCGGCAGGCGTCCGACTCCGGCTACGACTGCGCCCCGGAGACGCTCAAGGCACTCCACGCCCACGTGGACGCCGTGCCGCGCGACCGGTCCTTCGGAAACGCCCGTACGGCGCGCGGCGTGCTCGACGCCATGATGACCATGCAGGCGAGACGACTGGGCACGGTGGCCGCGCCGGGCCTCGACGACCTGCGCCTGCTGCTGCCGGAGGACATCCCGGTGGCGTGAGCCGGGCGGCAGGGTGCGTACCCCCGGCCGTGGCCCGCAGGCTCGTTTCCGGGGGAGCCCGGACAGCGACGCGCCGCTCGCACGGAGTGCTCCGGCGCGTCGGGCGCACGCGCCCCGAAGCCGGTGCGGCCGCGCCGGGCGTCCGACCGGCCGGTGAAGTGCCGGGCGTCCGACCGGCCGGTGAAGTGCCGGGGGAGACGCGGGCCGGACTGCTCCACGCCGATCCGGCCTGGCGGCCTCACGCGCCCGCAGCCCGTGCCGGTCGTCCCGCGAGCCGCCCGGCGCTCCGGCCGGGACCGTGATCCGTTCCGGCGGTGAGCGAGGCACCGGCCGCCGTCCGGGAACGGACGCAGCGGACCGTGCGGTCAGGTGCCGCGGCCGGCGGCCGGCGGCCGGGCGGCGGGGCGGTCAGGTGCCGCGGCGGGGGACAGATGTGCGGTACCACGGCAGGCGGGCCGGACCGCGCGCGTTGTTCCGCACGCGTGGTCCGGCCCGCCCGGGCTCAGGAGTACGCGGGCTTCCCGGGAGCCGGGACGTTGCGGAAGCGGAACGGCTCCGCCTCGCGGCCCGCCTGGACGAACCAGCACTCCCCGGCACCGTCGCCGGTGACGATCCGCAGCACCGTGTCGGCGACGGCCTCGGCGGGGATGACCGGCACGCCCTGCTCGGAGAGCATGTCGCGCAGCGGGTCGATGATCCGCGACTCGGCGAAGCCCGGGCAGACGGCGTTGAACCGGATGCCGTCGGGCGCCAGCGCCGGCCCCAGGGAACGCGCCAGACCGACCACGGCGTGCTTGTTGGCCCCGTACAGCGGGTCGAGCGGCACGGAGGCCAGGCCTGCCAGGGACGCGGTGGCCACGATCGCCCCGCCGCCGCGGGCCCGCAGCGCCGGCAGCACCGCGTGGGTGCCGAAGACGACCCCGTCCAGGTTGGCGCCCATGGCGCGGCGGTACCGCGCCAGGTCGAAGTCCTCGCCCACGCCGCAGCCCGTGGACACCCCGGCGTTCAGGAACGCGATGTCGACGCCGCCGCAGTGTTCGGTGGCGAAGTCGACCAGGGCGCGGTTGGCGTCGAGGTCGGACACGTCGCACGGCCGGAAGTGGCCCCCGACGAGGTCGGCCACCTCGCGGCCGCCCTTCGCGTCGAGGTCGGCGACGACCACTTCGGCACCCGCCGCGGCCAGCGCCAGAGCGGTGGCCCGCCCCAGTCCGCTGGCGCCGCCCGTGACGATCGCGACCTTGCCGCGCAGCGGGGCCGCTTCCCGGGCGCCCGGGGACTCGAGCCCTTCCCGCTCGGCCCGTGCCGGGGCCTGCGCCCCGAAGTCCGGGGCGCTCACGCCAGTTCCAGCACGAGCTTGCCGACGTTCTCGCTGCGGAACAGCATCTGGAGCGTCTCGGGGAAGTCGTCCACGGTCCCCTTCACCACGTGTTCCTTGACCTTGAGCCGGCCGTCGCCGATCCAGCCGGCGATCTCCTGCGCCGCCTGCCCGTAGCGCTTGGCGTAGTCGAAGACCACGAAGCCCTCCATGCGGGCACGGCGCACGAGCAGGGACAGGTAGTTCGACGGGCCCTTGACCGGCGTCGAGTTGTTGTACTGGCTGATCGCGCCGCAGATCACCACGCGTGCGTGCATCGCCAGCCGGGTGAGTGCCGCTTCGAGGATGTCGCCCCCGACGTTGTCGAAGTAGACGTCGATGCCGTCCGGGGTCTGCTCGCGCAGGGCGCGCTTGACGTCGCCGGCCCGGTAGTCGATGGCCGCGTCGAAGCCCAGCTCGTCGGTGAGCAGCGCGCACTTGTCGGGGCCGCCGGCGATGCCGATGACACGGCAGCCCTTCACCTTGGCGATCTGGCCCACCATGGAGCCGACCGCGCCCGCGGCGCCGGACACGACGACGGTGTCGCCGTCCTTCAGCGCGCCGACGTCCAGCAGGCCGAAGTACGCGGTCATGCCGGGCATGCCGAGCGCGCCGAGGTACGTCGAGGCCGGCGCGAGCGAGGTGTCGATCTTCAGGGCACCCTTGCCGTCGGAGACGACGTACTCCTGGACGCCGAAGGTGCCGACGACGTGGTCGCCCGGCCGGAAGCCGGGGTGGTCGGAGTGGGTGACCTCGATGACCGATCCGGCCCGCATCACCTCACCGATGCCCACGGGCGGCAGGTAGGAGGGCCGGTCGTCGAGCCAGCCGCGCATCGCGGGATCCAGCGAGATGAAGCGCGTCCGGCCGGCGAACCGGCCGGGGCCGGGTTCCTCCACGGGCACGGAGACGTGTTCCCAGTTCTCGGGTTTGACGTCCCCGACGGGACGGGCTGCCAGACGGACCTGGCGGTTGGTCGCAGACATGAAGCCTCCTGTCGTCCATGAGCCCCCTGACCATACCGACCAGTAGGTACGTCTGGGGTTGTGATGTGCGACACGCAGGGACGCCCCCCGCCGAACGGGGGGCGTCCGCGCCGGGCCGGCCTGTCAGTGGTGACGGTGGTGATGGTGCCGGTAGCGGTCCCGCTCCCAGGACTCGGTGTCCACGACACGGCCCCGGTGGTCGCTGAGCGTGGCGGTGTCGGAACGGTTGTCCCAGACGTAGTGGCGCAGGTCCTGGTAGACGTCGTACTCGCCGTCGCGGCCGATGCCGGTGTGGACGCGCACCGTGGAGCCGGCGTCGAGGTGCAGGTCCCGGAAGGTGTAGGTGTCGCCGTCGCGGTTGGACAGGGTCCATTCGTCCAGGTCGACCGCCCGGCCGCCGGTGTTGCGGATGTCGACCCACTCCTGGTTCAGGGAGTGGTTGGAGCCCAGGTCCGGGCCGGGGGAGTCGTACTGGACGTCACTGATGACGACGGGGGAGCGGTGAGGGCGGGGGTGGCG
>NZ_JAAAXQ010000490.1 GCF_009916105.1 Streptomyces sp. GC420
GCCCAGCCCTCCAGCCGGCCTCCCGCCCAGCCCTCCGGAGGGCCTTCCGGCGGCCGCGCGTTCCGGCCACGCCCCGCGAACCCGGGGCGGCACCGCAGTGCCACCGGCCTGCGCGTCCTGGTCACCGGCGCCTCCGGCACCTTCGGTCAGGCCCTCTGCCACCGCTTCCTGGCGCTCGGCGCCGACGTCATCGGCCTGGACGTGAGCCCCAGCCCCGACGACCGGATCACCGTCCTGCCCTGCGATCTGACCGACGACACAGCCGTCACCCGGGCCGTGGCCACGGCCCTCGACCGGCTCGGCGGCCTCGACATCCTGATCAACAACGCGGGCACCGGCGGACCGGCCCCGGCGGAACGCGCCCCCTCCGCCGAGGCGTTGCGCCAGCTGGACATCAACCTCCTCGGCTGCTGGCGGACCACCGCCGCCTGCGTCGGCGCGCTCGTCGCCTCCCGCGGACGCGTCGTGATGCTCGCGTCGCGGATGGCCGTGATGCAACTGCCGCTCGCGGCCGCC
Source organism: Streptomyces sp. GC420 (assembly GCF_009916105.1). Lineage (GTDB taxonomy): Bacteria > Actinomycetota > Actinomycetes > Streptomycetales > Streptomycetaceae > Streptomyces. Next base: position 517 of record NZ_JAAAXQ010000490.1, read on the forward strand.
TACGGGGCGTCGAAGCGAGCGATGGTCGCCTACGCCGACGCACTGCGTCTGGAACTCGGTACGCACGTCGGGGTCACCTGCGTCTACCCGTCCTCCGTACGCAGCCCCATTCACGACTCCACCGCGGCGGCGGGCCTCAGCCTCGAAGGCATGAGCCGCTACGAACCCCTGGAGGGCGTCATCGACACCGTGGTGCGCGCGGCACTGGGCCGCCGGGTACGGCGCGACATGCCCACCACCCGCAGGGGCGCGGTCGAGTTCTTCCTCGCCCGTCACCTGCCCTCCCTCACGGACCGGATCGTCGCCCGCACCCTGGCCGCGCGGGTGCGCTCCGGGGCGTTCGCCGGTGCCGAACTGGCGGGAGCGCTCGTGGAGCGCCACGGGGAGACGCCGTGAGCGCCGTACCGCGGACCGCCCCCGGTGACGCGGTGTCCGCCGGTACCTCGCCACGGCCCCGGGCCGGGGACCTCGTCGCGTATGCCGCGGGATCGGTGGGCATGGGCGTGTGGGTCACCGTCCCCGGGCTGCTCCTGCTGTACTTCCTGACCCACACCCTCGGAGTCGCACCGTTCCTGGCCGGCCTGACCCTGCTGCTTCCGAAGATCGTCGACACGGTGGTCCACCCGTGGCTGGGCACCCGTTCCGACCGGCAGGCACGCCGCACCGGGCACCGGCTGCGCATGCTCCGCCTGGGACTGCTGCTCGGCCTCGCCATGACCGCGATGTTCACGGTGCCGCCGGGATGGTCGGGACCGCCGGCCGCCCTGTGGGTCGGTGGATGGTTCATCGCGGGCAACGTGCTCTTCGCCTGCTTCCAGGTGCCGTATCTCACCACCCCGTCCGATCTGCGGATCGGCTACCACGAGCGCACCCGCGTGTTCATGTTCCGCATGCTGTTCCTCACCGTGGGGCTGCTCGGCGCCGGGGTCGCCGCGCCCGCCCTGGTCGGGGGCGGCGGGCAGGGCGACTACACCCTCATGGCGGTCCTGCTGTCCCTGTCCATGGTCGTCTTCTGCGCGGTGGGGACCGTGGGCGTACGGCGTCTGACCGCACGCTGCGGCTTCCGCGTCCCCGCCGGGCCGGACCACGCCACCGCCCTGGCGGACGTGCGGACCGCGTGGCGGGACCGCGACTTCCGCGCGATGGCATTGTCGTACCTGTTCACCGGCACCACCACGCACCTGTTCCTCGCGGCTCTGCCCTTCTACACGGAGTACGTGTTCGAGGACAGCGGACTGACCGCCGTGCTCATGGGCGCGTTCCTGGCGCCGGCCGTGTTCGCCGGGCCGCTGTGGATGCGGGTGTCGCGGCGGACCGGCAAACAGCGCGGACTGCTGCTGTGCCAGGCCATGTTCGCCGTGGGCTCGCTCAGCCTCATGCCCGGGGAGGCCCTCGGTCCCGGCATGGCGGTGGCCGTGGTGGTCGCCCTCGGAATCGCGTTCGCCGGGCTCCAGCTGTTCGCGTTCTCGATGGTGCCCGACGCGGTCGCCGCCGCCGAGGCGCGGGGCACCGCGTGCGCGGGTGCCTACACCGGTGTGTGGACCGCGGCCGAGGCGGCGGGCACGGCCACGGGACCGTACGTGTACTCCGCCGTCCTCGCTGCGGGGGGATTCGTGTCCACCACCGGGGGACAGGCCGTCGCCCAGCCGGATTCGGCCCTGGCGGCGCTGCTGATCGGCTTCACCGCGGTGCCCGCGCTTCTCATGGCGGCCGCGCTCCTCCTGCAGCGTCGCTGTGCCCTCGACCGGACGGCCGCGCCCTGAAGGCCGGCGGCGTGGCGCGCCCCGACACCATGCCGCCCGCCGCGATCATCGGCCCCTCGCAGGACCCCGGGCGAACCGTGGGCGGCCGTCACCTCCCGGCGCGCGCGAGGCGGGCCCCACACTGCCGCACTGCCGGCAGTACACGTCGGGGCGGCCGTCCTGGCGCACGTCACACGGCGCGGGGCCGCCCGGGATCCCCCGTCACCGGTAGCGGAGCGGGCCGACTCCGGACTCCCGGGGCGCCGCGGTGCACGTCACTCCGGGACCGTGCCCCGGGCCAGGCCCCGCGATGCCGCCACGTCCGCCCCCATGCCTGCCCGGAAGCCCGGAAGCCCGGAAGCCCTGTCCTATCCGGACCGGCCGGTGGACAGGGTGAACCAGATGGTCTTGCCGTCCTCCGCCGGGCGGGTCCCCCAGGAGCCGGCCAGCGTGTCGACGAGTGCGAGGCCGCGTCCCGACTCGTCGCCGGTGCCGGCGAGCCGGACGTGCGGCAGTTGCGGACTGCGGTCCGTGACCTCGACGGTGAGTTCGTGCTCGGTGTGGCGCAGCCGCAGCCGGATCGGGCCACGGGCGTGCCGGACGGCGTTCGTGAGGACCTCGGAGGCCAGTAGCCGCGCGTCGTCGCGAACGCCGTGCAGGTCCCACCCGGCCAGTACGCCGGAGAGGAACGCGCGGCCCTGCGCGACCGCCTCGGGCACCGCGGACAGTTCACGGGTCGCGGTGCCGAGCGGGGCCGGGGGCAGGCGGGCGAGGAGAAGGGTGACGTCGTCGTTGTGCCCCTCGACACCGGGCAGCATCGTGGCCAGCACGCTGTCGGCCGCCTCCTCCAGGGCGGCCGCGTCCTCCGGGCCGGGGGCGGCCCTGAACGCGACGCCCAACGCCTCCCCGAGGACCTCCAGTTGCGTCTCGATGTCGCTGTCGGGCGTCTCGACCAGCCCGTCCGTGTACAGCGCGAGCGTGGCGCCGGCCGGCAGGGACACGGTGACCTGCTGGTGCGGGATCTCGCCCACACCGAGCGGGACGCTGACGGGCACCGGCAGCCTGCCCACCTCCCCGTCCGCCGTGACCAGGAGCGCCGGCAGATGCCCCGCGGAGCAGATCACCGCCTCGCCCGCGTCGGGATCGATCTCCAGGTAGCAGCAGGTGATGAACTGGTCGGGCATGTCGGCGACGACCGAGTCCAGAGTCTGCATCAGCTGCCGCGGTGACATCCCGCTCTTGGCAAGCGCGTGGGCGGCGGACCGGAGCCGGCCCATGACGGCTGCCGCCTCGAGGCCCCGTCCCATGACGTCGCCGATCAGCACGCCGACCCGCCCGGCGCCCAGCGGTACGAGGTCGAACCAGTCGCCGCCGACTCCCGCGCCCTGCGTGGCGGGAAGGTACCGGCTGGCAGTGTGCATACCGGGTACTTCGGGCGGGGGGCCCATGAGACTGCGCTGCAGGGTCAGCGCGACGTGCCGCTGCTGCTCGTACAGTTCGGTGAGTTCGGCCGCCGCCCGCTTCTGGTCGCCGACGTCACGGATGATGGCGCAGCCCCCGACGACCTTCCCGCCGGGTTCCCGGGTCGGCCAGAGGGTGACGTCCACGTCGAGCTGCCGGCCGGTGCTGGTGACGCGCAGGGTCTCGAAGTGCTCGACCTTCTCGCCGTTCCCGAGCCGTCCGAGCAGTTGGTCTATCTCCTTCTCCCGGCCGGGCGGCGCCAGCATCGAGACGTGGGCGCCGACTGCCTCCTGCGGGGTGTAGCCGTACAGCCGCTGGGCCGCGGCGTTCCAGTAGGTGATCCGCCCCTCCAGCGTCTTGGCGAGGATCGCGTCCTGCGACGATTCCACCAGTGCGGCCAGTTCGTTGATCCGCGCCTCGGCCGCCTTGCGTTCCGTGACGTCGCGGACGGCGGCTGCCACCAGCGGGCCGTCGGCGGTCTCGATGGGGCTGAGGCTGATCTCGACGGGGAACTCGCGCCCGTCCTTGCGCAGGCCGTTGAGGTCGAGTCCGGCGCCCATGGGACGGACCTGCTGGTTGCCGGCGTAGCCCTGCCGGTGCGCCGCGTGGTGTCGGCGGAAGCGGTGCGGGACGAGGATCTCGACGGGGCGGCCGAGCAGCTCCTCGCGGCGGTATCCGAACAGGGCCTCGGTCTGCGCGTTGACCAGCTGGATGGTGCCGGCGTCGTCGACGATCACCATGGCGTCCGGCGCCGACTCCAGGAGACTGCGGAACCAGCCGTCCGTGCTGCCGGACGCTTCCGCACCGGCAGGACACGCGGCCGGAACCGCCGGGCAGCGGCTCCGCCGCAGTACTTCCGCGTCCGCGAATTGCTGCTGATTGTCGACCGGCATCGTGCACGCTCCCCAAGGGCCACCGGAGTGTTGGCGTCGCGTCATCTCAGCATCCGGTGTGCCCTTACGTGTTCTGTTGACCGTTCTTGCGCCCTATGCGGAGAAAAGGTGGCGCGTCCGGTCGTCCTGGCGTCCATTTGCAGAAGCAGAAGTGACGAACGGGGAGTTCGGCGGGTGTGACCACGACTGCCGCGCGCCCCCTCCACGAGACCGGAGGCGGCTCGGCCGAACCGCCGCGGTGACCGGGTCCGATGGGAGAAGGTAGCGCCATGGCCCAGCACGCACCGCACCGCCGTTCCCCGTCCGGCGCCCTCGGCGCCGGGTACCCGCGTCCCGTGCTCACCGCGATATCCGGC
>NZ_JAAAXQ010000491.1 GCF_009916105.1 Streptomyces sp. GC420
CCCCCGCCTCGCGGCGGCGGCCTCGGCCGCCCTGGCCCGGGTGACGGCCTGACACCCGCACGTACCGCACCTCGGGCACCGTGACGCCCCCGGCGGCGAAGGGCTCCCGCGCGCCGTCGGGCCCGAAACCGGACCGCTCGTAGAAGCGGCGGGCGCGGGCGTTGCCCTCCAGCACCCAGAGCAGGACGCGGGGGCGGCCCGCGGCCCTGCAGCGGCCGAGCACCGCGTCCATCAGGGCGCGTCCGGCTCCGGTGGACCAGTGCTCCGGGTCCACATAGAGCGCGTACAGCTCGGCGTCCGCCGTGCTCGCCGCGTTCCCGCCGGCGCCGGGTGTCCCGGCCGGGCGGTACGGGCCGAAGCATGCCCAGCCCACCACCGTGCCCCCGCGTTCCGCGAGCAGGTCGACGACGGTGCCGTCGCTTCCGGCGAGACGGGCGCGGTGGCGGGAGGCGTTCTCCGCCGGGTCGAGGGAGGCGAGGTACGCCGGGGGCAGCAGGCCCGCGTACGCCGTCCGCCAGCCGGCGGTGCGAACGGCCGCGACCGCCTCGCAGTCCGCCTCGGTCATCTCCCGGATCAGCATGCGCCGACGGGCGCGTGCCCGCGGAGGGGAAGTGTCATGACTCCCATCCTTGTGCACGCGCCCGCCGCCGCTCACCGGGTTTTTCTCAGGAACGGAACCCGATCATGCCGTGCAGCGTGGACGCCGTCCCGCCGCCGCTCTGCGCCGCACTCGGCCCGCGGGACGCCGCGGCCGCCTCCAGCGGCTCCGGGTCGGGCAGGGCCGAGCAGATGGCGTCCGCCGCGCCGGAACCGCCGCGCGGAACCTCGCCGGTGGCCAGGTAGGCCGCGAGGTGGTCGTCCAGGCAGGTGTTGCCGCTGAGCGTGATGCCGTGGTTGCCACCGCCCTGCTCGACCACCAGGCTGGAGCCGCGCAGCTTGCGGTGGACGACCACGCCGCCCTGGTACGGGGTCGCCGCGTCGTCGGTCGCCTGGAAGAGCAGCACCGGCGGCAGCTTCTTGTTGGAGACGTCCACCGGCTTCAGGGGCTTGACGGGCCAGAAGGCACACGGTGCGTTGTACCAGGCGTTGTTCCAGGTCATGAACGGCGCCTTCTCGTGGACCTTCCAGTTGTCGTGGCGCCACGTCTTCCAGTCGCGCGGCCAGGAGGCGTCCCGGCACTGCACGGCCGCGTAGACGCTGTAGCCGTTGTCCCCGTCCGCGTCGACGGAGGCGAAGGAACCGTACGCCTCGACGAGCGGTTCGGCGTCCTTGCCGTTGACGTACGCCGCGAGCGCCTCGGCCAGGAACGGCCAGTACCCGTTGTAGTAGCCGCCGGGGATGAAGGTGTCCTCGAACTCGGCGGCACCGACCTTGCCGCCCAGCGGGCTCTTCGCCGCGGCCGCGCGCACCTTGTACCAGGCCGCCTCGACCTTCGCCGGGTCGGTGCCGAGCCCGTAAGCCGCGTCGTGCTTGGCGACCCAGGCGGCGAACGCCTTGTGGCGGGCGTCGAAGGCGTAGTCCTGGTTCAGGTTGTCCTCGTACCAGACGCCGGTCGGGTCGACGATGGAGTCGAGGACCGCGCGCCTGACGCGCTCGGGGTACAGCTTGGCGTAGACGGCGCCCAGGTAGGTGCCGTACGAGTACCCGAAGTAGTTGATCTTCTTCGTGCCCAGGGCCCGGCGGATCAGGTCCATGTCCTTGGCCGCGCTGACCGTGTCCAGGTACCGCAGCAGCTTGCCGTACTTCTTGCCGCAGGACTCGGCGAAGGCCTTCGCCCGGGCGAGGTTCGCCTTCTCGGTCTTGGCGGTGCCGGGCACCGAGTCCGGCCGGACCGGGTCGAAGTGGCCCGGACGGCAGTCCAGGGCGGGCTCGCTGTCGCCCACCCCGCGCGGGTCGAAGCCGATGACGTCGTACTGCGCCGCGATGTCCTTCGGCAGCGAGCGGGCGACGTAACCGGCCAGTGTCAGTCCGCTGCCGCCGGGGCCACCGGGGTTGACCAGCAGCGGGCCCTGGTACTTCTTCGCGGTGTGCGGGACGCGGGACAGCGCCAGGGTGATCTTCTTGCCCCTCGGGCTGCCGTGGTCGAGCGGAACCTCGACCGAGGAGCACTGGAGCGTCGGGTAGTTCTCGGTCGCGCAGTCGGTCCACTTCAGCGCGGACGTGCGCGACGCGGCGGACGCGGCGGAATCCGCGCTTGCCGCGGACGGGACGGCCGTGATCATTCCGGCCACCGCGGCGGCGACTGAGCACAGCGCGATCGCGCGTCTCTTCATCGGGCCTCCCTCGACGGATGTTCGGTGTTCGAGGCCGCGATCGACACGGCCACCGCCGCATCGTCCCCGAAAAGCGGGCCGGAAGGGGCGGTTCAGCTCCGAAAACACGGCGAGTCGCCCCGACTGCCCGCTGTGGCAAGGACTATGACACCAGGTCAGGGGGCTGTGCGAGGTCAGGTCAAGATCTTGTCAGGATTGGCAAGGCGCGGGTCAGAGCAGGGTGAGCTGGGTGGGCTCGGGTTCGGCGAGCGTGGGCTCCGGGGCCACCGGAACGCGCCGCGGTGTCCCGGGATGCGAGGGACCGATGCCGAACTCGCGTGCCAGCTCGTGCACATGGCCGGTGACCCGGCGCTGGTACCACTTGGGCGCGTACGCCCCTTCGGCGTACAGCCGTTCGTAACGGCGTACCAGATGCGGATGGTGCCGGGTCAGCCAGGACATGAACCACTCCCGTGCGCCCGGCCGCAGGTGCAGCACCAGTGGCGTCACCGACGTCGCCCCGGCCTCGGCGATGGCGCGCACGGTCGCCCGCAGCTGGTCGGGGTGGTCGCCGAGGAACGGGACGACCGGGGCCATCAGCACCCCGACACCGATGCCCTGCTCCGTGAGGGCCCGTACGACGTCCAGCCGCCGCCGCGGGGAGGGCGTGCCCGGCTTCAGGGTCCGCCACAGCTCCTGGTCGGTGAAGCCGACCGAGACCGAGATGCCGACCTCGGTGACCTCGGCCGCCCGCCGGAGCAGCGGCAGGTCGCGCAGGATCAGTGTGCCCTTGGTGAGGATGGAGAAGGGGTTGGCGCGGTCGAGCAGGGCGGTCAGGATGCCGGGCATCAGCCGGTAGCGGCCCTCGGCGCGCTGGTAGCAGTCGACGTTGGTGCCCATCGCGACGTGCTCGCCCAGCCAGCGGCGGGAGGCGAGCTGGCTGCGCAGCAACTCGGGCGCGTTGGTCTTGACGACTATCTGGCTGTCGAAGCCGAGCCCGGTGTCGAGGTCGAGATAGCTGTGGGTCTTGCGCGCGAAGCAGTAGACGCACGCGTGGGAGCACCCGCGGTAGGGGTTGACCGTCCACTCGAACGGCATTCGGGAGGCCCCGGGAACCCGGTTGAGGATCGACTTGGCCCGGACCTCGTGGAAGGTGATGCCACGGAACTCGGGTGTGTCGAACGTTCGCGTCGTGACCGCCTCGGCGCCGAACAGGGCGGCCGCCTCGCCGGTGGATGTCTCGTCAGCCAGATTGTCCCAGCGCATGAACAGCTCCTCCGTAGCACTGGGCACACAATAGAACATCTGTTCCCATGATCGTGCGTCCGGCGAGGCCGGTTCGCTGCCCGGCCCCAATGACGGGCCGCACCAACGGGTGGTCGAGCGGTTCTTCGGCATGCTGAAGTACGAAAATCAACTCGCCCGGGAGGTCCTGACATGGCCAGTAAGTTCACCGAGCTTGCGATCGACTGTGCCGATCCCCACGGTCTCGCCCGGTTCTGGTGCTCGGTCCTTGACTACGAGGTGCAGGACGAAGACGAAGGCGAAGGAACTGTCACAATCGGCTCCCCTGTGGTGCCTGAAGGCAGGAACTGCCCCGGCCCCGTACCGCCGACGTTGACATTCGCGCGCGTGCCCGAGGGCAAGACCGTCAACCACGCCCGCGCGAACACGACGATGGGTCCCTTTCGGAGGTGGAGAATCCCGACCCGGGCAAGACCAGACTCTGCCGACTTCCTGACTCGCGACATGCGGGCCGCGCTCCGGGGGCGCTCGCGGGCGTGTCGCGCCTCCCCGCGCGCTGCGATACGCCCTCCCCGATTTGGGGGCAGGAGCGTCAGATGGTTGGCTTGCCGCCACAGTCGACGAAACTCCCGGAATTTCCCCGGGCCACCCCCCTGGAGGACAGTCATGGCGCAGGTCGAGGCCACGACCGAACGCATCATCGCCGCGGACCCGGAGACGGTGTTCGACGCCCTGGCCGACTACAGCGGCACCCGGGCCAGGGTCCTCCCCGGTCACTTCAGCGAGTACGAGGTCAGGGAGGGCGGCGATGGCGAGGGCACGCTCGTCCACTGGAAGCTCCAGGCCACCAGCAAGCGCGTCCGCGACTGCCTGCTGGAGGTCACCGAGCCCACCGACGGCGAACTCGTGGAGAAGGACCGCAACTCCTCGATGGTCACGACCTGGCGGGTCACCCCCGCCGGTGAGGGCAAGTCCCGAGCAGTCGTGACCACCGTCTGGAACGGTGCCGGAGGCATCGGCGGCTTCTTCGAACGGACCTTCGCTCCCAAGGGCCTCGCCCGCATCTACGACGACCTGCTCAACAGGCTCGCCGCCGAGCTCGAGAAGTAGCACCCCGGCCCGCGTCCTGCGGTCCAGCAGTCCCGCGCTCCCGCGGTTCCACCGTCCCCCGCCGGGCTCTGGTCTCCAGGGCCCGGCCGCGATCACCGGATCGGGTGGACTTCCGCGGTGCGCGTTTGTCTGCCCGCACGGCTCCCACCGGCCACAAGGCCACCTGTGCGGGTCGGTTGAGGCGACTCGTCGCACTTGCTCCTTGTTGTCGCGCGATGCGAGAAATGTGCCGCGCAGGCGTGAGACAAAGGGGAGCAGCAGGTGGGCGGGGTCACTCTGGTGAAGGAACACGGGCGGATCAACTCCACGCAGGCGCCGCCCGGCACCGGCGAGTCCATTCC
>NZ_JAAAXQ010000492.1 GCF_009916105.1 Streptomyces sp. GC420
CCAGCGCCTGCCCCTGCCCGGCGAGGAAGTCGTGGTAGGCGGCGCTGCGGCCCGGCGTCAGCGGGACCTCCCGCACGAGCTCGAGCGCCTCGCGCTTGACCGCCCACACGGCGTCCCGGTCGATCAGCCAGTCGGCGGTCTTGACGACATCGAGGTTGTGCTCGATCACGATGACCGTGTTGCCCTTGTCCACGAGTCCGGACAGCACCGTGATCAGCTTGCTGATGTCCTCGAAGTGCAGGCCGGTGGTCGGCTCGTCGAGCACGTAGACCGTACGGCCCGTGGAGCGCTTCTGGAGTTCGCTGGCGAGCTTCACGCGCTGGGCCTCACCGCCGGACAGTGTCGGCGCGGGCTGTCCCAGCCGGACGTATCCGAGGCCGACCTCGTTGAGGGTGCGCAGGTGGCGGGCGATGGTGGGGACGGCCTCGAAGAAGTCGAGCGCCTCCTCGATCGGCATGTCCAGCACCTCGGCGATGGACTTGCCCTTGTAGTGGACGTCCAGGGTCTCCCGGTTGTAGCGCGCGCCGTGGCAGACCTCGCAGGGGACGTAGACGTCCGGGAGGAAGTTCATCTCGATCTTGATCGTGCCGTCGCCGGAGCAGTTCTCGCAGCGCCCGCCCTTGACGTTGAAGGAGAAGCGGCCGGGCAGGTAGCCCCGCACCTTCGCCTCCGTCGTCTCGGCGAACAGCTTGCGGATGTTGTCGAAGACCCCGGTGTACGTCGCCGGGTTGGAGCGCGGCGTACGGCCGATGGGCGACTGGTCGACGTGCACGACCTTGTCGACGAGGTCGTCGCCGTCGACGCGGGTGTGCCGGCCCGGCACGCTGCGGGCGCCGTTGAGTTCGCGCGCGAGGTGCGTGTAGAGGATGTCGTTGACCAGCGTCGACTTGCCCGAACCGGAGACGCCGGTGACAGCGGTCAGCACGCCCAGCGGGAACGAGACGTCGATGTCCTGGAGGTTGTTCTCGCGGGCGCCGCGCACGGTGAGGTGCCGTGAGGGGTCGGCGGAACGCCTGGCGTCCGGAACCGGGATGGCCCTCCTGCCCGCCAGGTACTGGCCGGTCACCGAGTGCTTGTTGGCCAGCAGTTCCTTCAAGGGGCCGCTGTGCACGACCTTGCCGCCGTGCTCACCCGCGCCGGGGCCGATGTCGACCACCCAGTCGGCGACCTTGATGGTGTCCTCGTCGTGCTCGACGACGATCAGGGTGTTGCCCATGTCCCGCAGTCGCACCAGGGTCTCGATGAGCCGGTGGTTGTCCCGCTGGTGCAGGCCGATCGAGGGCTCGTCCAGGACGTACAGCACACCGACCAGGCCGGAGCCGATCTGCGTGGCGAGCCGGATGCGCTGGGCCTCGCCGCCGGAGAGGGTGCCGGCGGCGCGGTTCAGCGAGAGGTAGTCGAGGCCGACGTCGACGAGGAAGCGCAACCGCTCGTTGACCTCCTTGAGGACCCGCTCGGCGATCTTCCTGTCCCGGGCGTCGAGCCGCAGTCGGCCGAGGAAGTCCGCGCAGTCGCTGATGGACATCGCGGAGACCTCGGCGATCGACTTGCCCATGACGGTGACCGCCAGGACGACGGGCTTGAGACGGGTGCCCTCGCAGGTCGGGCAGGGGATCTCGCGCATGAAGCCCTCGAAGCGCTCCCGCGCCCCGTCGCTCTCGGCCTCCGAGTGGCGCCGCCTGACGAACGGGACGGCGCCCTCGAACGAGGTGGTGTACGCCCGCTCGCGGCCGTACCTGTTCCTGTACCGCACCTCGATCTGGGTCCTGTGGCCGTACAGCAGGGCCTTCTTGGCGCGCTGCGGCAGGCCGGCCCAGGGGATGTCGGTGCGGAAGCCGAGCTCGCCGGCGAGCGCCCCGACCAGGCGGGCGAAGTAGTCCTTGGTGTGGCCGTGGGACCAGGGGGAGACGGCGCCCTCGTCGAGCGACTTGTCCGGGTCGGGGACGATCAGTTCGGGGTCGACCTCCATGCGGCTGCCGATGCCGGTGCAGTCGGGGCAGGCGCCGAAGGGCGAGTTGAAGGAGAAGGAGCGCGGCTCCATCTCCTCGAAGGAGAGGTCGTCGTACGGGCAGTAGAGGTGCTCCGAGAACATCCGCTCGCGCTCGGGGTCGTCCTCGGGGAGGTCGACGAAGTCCAGGACGATCATGCCGCCGGACAGGCCGAGCGCGGTCTCGACGGAGTCGGTGAGACGCCGCTTGGCGCTCTCCTTGACGGTGAGGCGGTCGACGACCACCTCGATGGTGTGCTTCTCCTGCTTCTTCAGCTTCGGCGGATCGGTGAGCTGGATCGTCCGCCCGTCCACCCGGGCCCGGGAGTATCCCTTGGTCTGGAGGTCGGAGAAGAGGTCGACGAACTCGCCCTTGCGTTCCCTGACCAGTGGGGACAGCACCTGGAAGCGGCTGCCCTCGGGCAGCTCGAGCACCCGGTCGACGATGGCCTGCGGCGACTGGCGGGTGATGGGGCGGCCGCACTCCGGGCAGTGCGGCTTGCCGACGCGGGCGAAGAGGAGCCGGAGGTAGTCGTAGACCTCGGTGATGGTGCCGACCGTCGAGCGCGGGTTGCGCGAGGTCGACTTCTGGTCGATGGACACCGCGGGGGAGAGCCCCTCGATGAAGTCCACGTCGGGCTTGTCCATCTGGCCCAGGAACTGTCTGGCGTACGACGAAAGGGACTCGACGTAGCGCCTCTGCCCCTCGGCGAAGATCGTGTCGAACGCCAGGGAGGACTTGCCCGACCCGGAGAGCCCGGTGAAGACGATGAGCGCGTCACGGGGAAGGTCGAGCGAGACGTTCTTCAGATTGTGCTCACGAGCGCCACGGACGATGAGACGGTCGGCCACGCCGGGTCCGCACCTTTCTTCAGAGAAGCGGGGGCGAGGCCCCCGTCTCACAGAGCAGGGGCCGCCACGAGCGATGCATTGCTGTCTTCCAAGGATGCCTCTCCCGAGCCTATAGCACGTGCATTCGATTTTTGACCACGTCCGGGTTCCTTCACCCGAACGAGTGGTGGCGCTAGGGTCGACTCCATGATCGATCACGCACGCGACCTGGACTCTGTACGCGAAGCGACCGAACGGCTCCTCACCGCAGCCGCCGAAACGGCACCGTCGGTCGCCGAATCCTCCCTCCTGCCGGGCTGGACCCGCGGACATGTTCTCGCTCACATCGCCCGAAATGCCGACGCGCTCGTCAATGTGTTCGCCGGCCGCCCCATGTACCCCACCGCAGAGAGCCGGGACGCCGACATCGAGCGCGACGCGTCCCGCCCCCTCGCCGAACAGCTCGAGGACGTGCGCGAGAGCGCCGAGCGCTTCCAGCGGGCGGCCGCCGGCATCGACGACTGGTCCCGCACCGTCGAACTGCGCAACGGGGTGACCGACGCCGCCGCGAGGATCCCCTTCCGGCGTCTCGTCGAGGTCGAGCTGCACCACGTCGATCTCGGCATCGGCTACACCCTGGAGGACCTGCCCGAGGACTTCACGCTGCGCGAGATCGACTTCCTCGCCGAGCGCTTCGCCGGACACAAGGACGTCCCCTCGACGGCACTCGACGCGGGGAACGGCCGGGTGTGGACCACGGGCGGCGGCGCGGAAGGCGGCCCCGTCGCGGTCCGCGGCACCGCCGCCGACCTGCTCGGCTGGCTGGCCGGCCGCCGCGACGGCTCCGCGCTGCGGGTCCAGGGAGGCCCGCTGCCCGCCCTGCCGCCGCTGTGACCGCCCGCCGGGTCACAGCACTAGGCTGACCTCATGACGTACAGCGGTGTGGTGAAGGTCGGCGGTCCCGCGGATGTGCATGAGCTGGCCGCCCTGATGATCTCCAAGGTCGCCGTGGGCCCCATGGACAACAATGCCTATCTGCTGCGCTGCCGGGCGACCGGCGAGCAGCTGCTCATCGATGCCGCGAACGACCCCGGGACGCTGCTCGCGCTGATCGGGGACGACGGCATCGCCTCCGTGGTCACCACCCACCGGCACGCCGACCACTGGCAGGCGCTCGAAGCCGTCGTCGCGGCGACCGGCGCCCGCACCTACGCGGGCGCCCACGACGCCGAGGGCATCCCCGTCCCGACCGACGTACTGGTCGAGGACGGCGACACGATCACCGTCGGCCGGGTCGAGCTGACCGCCCGTCATCTGGTGGGCCACACCCCCGGCTCCATCGTCCTCGTCTACGACGACCCGCACGGCCATCCGCACGTCTTCACCGGCGACTGCCTCTTCCCGGGCGGAGTGGGCAACACCAGGAAGGACCCGGAGGCCTTCGCCGGCCTGCTCCACGACGTCGAGACGAAGATCTTCGAGCCGCTCCCCGACGAGACCTGGGTCTACCCCGGTCACGGCAAGGACACCACGCTGGGCGACGAGCGTCCGCACCTCGCGGAGTGGCGCGCTCGCGGCTGGTAGCGGGTGGGCGCTCACCATGTGATCGCGTCCGGACAGCGCCGTGCGATCGCTTCGTGCGATCGCGTTCGTGCGATCACCACCCAGTGCCCCCTCCGCGCCGGTCCGGGTGCCCCGTGCGCCCCGTGACCGGCCGCCCGGGCGGATGGTTGGCCGGGCATGCGTGGTGTTGGATCTCCCTCCATGGCCCGGGTCGCGGCCGCCTCGATGGCCGGCACGGCCATCGAGTTCTACGACTTCTTCGTCTACGGCACCGCGGCGGCGCTGGTGCTCGGACCGTTGTTCTTTCCCTCGTTCTCGCCGCTCGCGGGAACTCTCGCCGCCTTCGGAACCTTCGCCGCGGGCTTCGTGGCGCGGCCGCTCGGGTCGGTCCTCTTCGGTCACATCGGTGACCGGCACGGGCGGCGCCCGGTGCTGTTCCTCTCGCTGCTGCTGACCGGCGTGGCGACGGTGGCGGTCGGCTGCCTGCCGACGTACGCCTCGATCGGTACGGCCGCGCCCGTGCTGCTGCTGACGCTGCGCTTCGCGC
>NZ_JAAAXQ010000493.1 GCF_009916105.1 Streptomyces sp. GC420
GCCCGGGAGTGCGGGGAATGGGAGCGCGGGGAAACGGAAGTGGCGGGGAACGGGGCCGGCTTTGTGTCGATGCCGGTGCCGGTGCCGGTGCCAGGGACCGAGGCGGCGGCCCCTGGCACCGGGCCCGTCAGCAGGTGCCCTTGTAGGAGGTCACGATGCTGTTGCACGGGTGCGCGGACGCGCTCTCACCCAGCGACTGGAGCTGCAGAACACAGGCCATCTCTACTCACCTCCTTTCTTCTCCCCGACCACGGGTGACCGCAGGTCGAGGAACGGGATGACCGACGCGTTCCGGTCGAACGCGACGCCTAGGGCAACGAGGACTCCCGCCGCACCGCTGTCCAGATCCATGGACAGGCGCAGGAGCTGGTTGCCGGGGAAGGCCAGATGGCCCTGGTAGGAGAGGGCGTGCCAGGAGAGCCGGCGCACATGGTCACGGATGACCTGCCGGTCCTCGTCCGCGCCCAGCAGGCCGAGCGTGGCGATGATGCCGGCACGACCCATGAACAGGGCGGGATGGCGTACGAACGCAGCCCCGCAGGCGCGACGCACACCGGCGATCACCTTCGCGCGGTCCGGCTCGTCACGACGGCCCAGGTACTGGGCGAGGACCAGCGCCAGGCCGCCGCTGCCGGGGCCCAGGTAGACGAGATGACGGTTGCCGTGGAGCAGCCTGAAGCCGCCGTCCGGGAGGAACTGGCCGCGCTCGACCTCGCGCCGCAGTGCCTCCCCGGCCAGGTCGAGGTAGCGCGACTCGCCGGTGGTGTCGTGGAGCCGGAGGAAGTACAGGGCCACACCAGTGAGGCCGTGTTCCAGCCCGACGCGTCCCTGCGGCGGGAACATCGGCGAGTCGGCGCGTCCGAGATGCGAGGCGAGGGTCTCACCGATGGCCACGGCCTCGGCGCGCAGCGCCTCGTCGCCGGTGATGCCGGAGAAGGTCAGCAGCCCGAGGCCCGCGCCCGCGAGACCGCCGTGGAGCCCGGGAGAGGCGAGGCCGTCGTGAAGTCTGCGTGCCCGGTCGAGCATGTCCAGGGCGTCGTCGCGTCGGCCGAGCGACTCGAGGGCCGCCGCCACACCGTGGAGTCCGTCCAGGAGGCCCGGCCTCGGGTCCTTGGCCCGGCGTGCCGCGGACAGCATCCAGTCCACGTACTCGGCGGGGACGGGCGAGCCCGCCTGGTGCAGGGCCCAGATCACGCCGGCGGCGCCGGAGGCGAGGTTGAACCCGCCCGTCCCGAACACCTGGGGATCGCCCGGGAACAGGCGGTCCGTGCGGTCGGGGGTGGCACTCGAGTGGATTCCCGCCACGAGCGAGTCGCGTACGGCCGGCCAGTCGGGGTCCTCGGCGGCGAGCAGCCCGGCGGACCGGTCCTCACCGAAGGGCTCGCGTCCGGCACCGAGCCTGCGCACCAGACGGGCGCCGAAGCCCCGCGGCACGGGGAAATGGTCGGTGATGACGCCGGTGAGGGTGGCGTACTTGACGGGATCGCGTTCCTGCAGCGGACTGATCGGGAGGAACATCCACTGCCGCAGGCAGTTCATGGCGTACTCGTCGGCCTCCCGGCCCGACATGCCCTCCGGGGCGGTGAACCCCGGCGCGCCCAGCGCCGGCGCCCTGGTGTCGGCCAGGTCGGTGGCGATCTCGAAGTCGATCAGGGCCACCCGGCCGTCGGGCCGCACGATGATGTTGGCGGGATGGAGGTCGGCGAACCGTACGCCCCGCGCGTGGACGGACATCAGGGCGCGGTCCACCTTCGCCAGGACGTCCGTCGCCCACCGCGTGTACTCGGCGAGCCACTCCGGGGACGGATCCGGGCTCCCCAGCGGGTAGCGCGCGAAGACCTCTTCCAGCAGTGTCTCGCCCTCGATGTATTCCTCGACCAGGAAGTGGTGCTCCCAGACGACGAGGTGACCGAGGACGCGGGGGACGCAGTCGAGGCCGCTCAGCCGCTCCAGGATCTCCCGCTCCCGCCGCAGTCTGGTGACGGCGTCCGCGCCGTCGCGGTCGATGCCCGCATGAGGGCGGGCCTCCACCAGCACGGCGTAACCGCCGGAGTCCTTGTCGCGCGCCAGGTACACCCCGCCGCCGTTGGAGAAGTGCAGTGCCCTCTCGATCCGGTAGGGGAACTCGCCCTCCGCCGAGGTGCGCCGCTCGACCGACTCGCGCAGCACCTCCGGCACGGTCACCCACTCCGGCACGGTGAACGCGGGGTCCCGCCTGTCCGGCACCAGCTCGCCGCCCGGAGTCCGGACGCCGTACACGAGCTCTCCGCCCGGCGCGGTGCAGGTCATCGGGACGAAGGCGCCGTACCGCGCAAAGACCGGGGCGTCGCCGTACCTGACGTCACTGAGGACGTAGGGCCCGGTGAAGTCCTTCAGGAGGCCGGCCAGGGCGGGCAGTACGGCGGTGAGCTGTTCCTCGTCGACCGGATAGACCGTCAGCAGTTTGCCGCTGCTGCCGCGGTCGGCGTACTTGCTGTTCAGCAGCCGCATGGCGGCCTTGCTGCGGAGGAATTTGAAGGTCAGGTCACGGGAGAGGCAGAAGTGGGCCACGAGGTCGCACACCGTGCCGGCATCGGCGTCCGTCGCCGACACATGGATCTTCCATCCCTGCTCCGGCAGCGTGACACCACCGGGTTCCATCACGACCCACAAACCGTTGTTTCGCCGGTTCCACCCGGGAGGGCACGGCCGGCGGGAGGCCGGGAAGAGGCTGTCGTCGTCCCGCATGTGCCACGGCGGTTCGAAGAAGGTCGGATCCGCCTGGCAGTACGCCATCAGCTCCGGAATCGTGGTGGCTTCCATCAGGTGTGTCTCCCGCGCGAAGAGTGTTCGGGCATGTCGGTGCGCCTGCGGCCCGCGGCCCGTGACGTGACGTGTTGCCTGTGTGGCCTGCGACCCGTGGCCCGTGGTCCGCAACCTGCGGCCTGCGCCACGTGGCCTGTGGCAGGTCGGGGCCCGTCGCCTTCCGGTGGGTGGCCCGCTACGGGCGGTGGTCCCGGCCGAGGACGACCGGCAGTTCGAGCAGGTAACGCACACGGTTCTTGCGGTAGTTGAGGTCCCGCACACCGGGCGCGAGGCGTGTCCCGGGGAAGCGCCGCGCCAGAGTGCCGATCGCGATCTCGGTCTCCGTCCTGGCCAGCGCGGCGCCGAGGCACCGGTGATGGCCGTGGCCGAAGGCCGCGTGCCGGCCGCCGGTGCGCCCGATGTCGAGCTCGTCGGGCGCGGTGAACACCGACGGGTCCCGGTTGGCGGCGACCAGGGACGCGGCGACGAGGTGTCCGGCGGGGACCCGTACGCCGCACACGTCGACCGGACCACTCGCACGGCGGGGGATGCCCACCGGGTACGGCGTGACGTACCGCAGCAGTTCCTCGGTGGCGTGCGCGGCCGCACCGGGCACGTCGACGAGCCGTTGCCACTGGTCGCGGTGGCGCAGCAGTGCCGCGATGCCGTTCGCCAGCAGGGTGGTCGTGGGCCGGCAACCGGACACCATCAGCAGCCTGGCGGCCGGGACCAGGTCCTCCTCCACCAACCCGTCGTCCTCGGCCGCGCAGACCCAGCCCAGGAAGTCGTCCGTGGGCCGCTCGCGTCTGGCGGCGACGAGCCCGCGCAGGTACTCGTCGATGTCGCCGTGCACCCGGGGCGGTGGAGAGGGGATTCTCCGCACGAGCCAGTCGTGGATGTATCCGCGGTCTGATTCCGGTATGCCGAACAGCTCGCAGAGTACGGCCACGGGCAGCGGAGTCGCGAAGCTCCGGACGAGGTCCACCTCCTCGCCGCCGGAGGGCACGCGGTCCAGGAGCGCGTCCGTCAGGTGCTGTACGCGGGCACGCAGGGCGTGCACGCGCCCGGGTGTGAGATGCCGTTCGACGAGCCGCCGCAACCGGTCGTGCTCCCGTGCGTCGATGGTGATCGTGTCGGCGTCCCCGAGGTGCGCGGCGGCCAGTTCGGCCGGCTGCAACCGGAAGCCCGCCGTCATTTCGGCATCGCCCCGCATACGGGGGTCGGCGAGGACCGTACGCGCGGCCCTGTGCCCGGTGACGATCCAGGTCGGGGTGGTGCCCGGCGCGCTGAGCCGGTAGACCGGCCCGGCCTCGCTCAACTGCCGCATGGGCTCGGGCTCGTGGAGAAGCAGCGGGGTGAGTGCCGGGGGCCGGACGGGGCAGCCGCCCGGAGCCCGTGAGGGCACACCCAGGCCCGCGAGGAACGGGCCGACGGCCGCGAGGGCCGCCTGGTGAGTGTCCGCCGGATCTCCCGGGGGCAGGACCAGCGTCGGGCACGGCAGTTCGGGGAAGTCACCGTCCGTCGGCGGGCGGACCTCCGCGTCCAGCGCCACCACGGCGGTCGCCCGCTCCGGATGACGGTCCGCGATCTCGAACACCGCCGGGCCCGCCTCGCCCACCCCCAACAACACGGCCCGGTCCGGGCTTTGGGGTGATGCGAGGAAATCCGCGACGGCGTCGACGCACCGGGAGCGATCCTCCACGGGAGTGTCGACCACCCGCACCTCCCAGCCCTGCCGGGCGGCGTCGGTGGCCAGGCTCCCGGCCCCGGCCCATTCGCGGCAGAAGACGGCCAGGATGCCGCGGCCCGTGCCTCCGGCGCCGGCCCGCACATCCGCGGCCATGTCGACCACACCGGCGGCGCCGACCGTGACGGCCTCCTCCGCCGCATCGGTCACCCCGGCCACGTCTGTCACGCCCCCCATGCCGTGCTCCCCCCGAACACCTGTGACACTCAGTACGCGGTCGGCCCGGTCGTGCCGTCCGCCCACCTGACGATCAACAGCCTCCGCGGTCCCCGCCGCCGGCGACAGAGTGGTCACCTACTCAATCCCGGGCCGCGCCCTACTCATCGGGCGCCGACGGCACCCGTACCCCCGAGGCGGGGCGAGGCCGGCGCACGGCGTGGCTCCACCGGCC
>NZ_JAAAXQ010000494.1 GCF_009916105.1 Streptomyces sp. GC420
GCTCTCCTCCTCCCGCCTCTCCCCCTCTCCTCCCTGATCCTCTCTCCTCCCCGAAGGTGAACCGCATGAGCGTCAACGTCCGCATCCCGACGATCCTCCGCACGTACACGGGCGGCCAGGCCGAGGTCCCGGCCGAGGGTGCGACCCTCGCCGAGGTCATCGAGTCGCTGGAGAAGAACCACCCGGGCATCGCCGCCCGCGTCCTGGACGACCAGGGCAAGCTGCGCCGCTTCGTGAACGTGTACGTCAACGACGACGACGTGCGGTTCGAGGACGGGCTCGGGACCGCCACCCCGGACGGCGCGGGCGTGTCGATCATTCCGGCCGTCGCGGGTGGCTGAGCCCCGAATGTTCGCGCTACGCTGAGTAACCGGAATTGCCCCTTCCGTTAAAGAAGCGGAGGGGGCAATTCCATGTGATTGAGCGCGGTACAGTTGGGGAAGTCCCCTCGGCCATTCATGCCGGATGCATATGAATTCCCGGCGAACGCTGAGAAGCGCACCACGAGACGTACGACTGGATACGGCCAATATCGCGGCTTGAATTGCCGTGATGATCCGTTATGCCCGGCCCGACTTGCCCTGGAATCAAGGGAATTGGCTGGAAACCACCCCCTACCCGTGCGCGGATTTCTCGTCCGACTGACCTGTTGCAGACGGCAGTTGGACAGATACATTCAGCGGCGGTCGACGCGTTCCGGCGCACGCTCCGGGCTTGTGTCCTGCCAAAGGGAACAGCCGTGTCCGGGGTGAGGTCTGACCCGGGTCCGCGAAGTGCGGTCCTGTGCAAGGGCCAGTAATAGGGGAGTTAGGCATGGCTCAGGGCACCGTCAAGTGGTTCAACGCGGAGAAGGGGTACGGCTTCATCGCGGTCGACGGTGGTGCGGATGTATTTGTGCATTACAGCGCCATCCAGATGGACGGTTACCGCACCCTGGAAGAGGGCCAGCGGGTCGAGTTCGAGATCTCGCAGGGTCAGAAGGGACCGCAGGCGGACATGGTCCGTGTCACGGCCTGAGCGCCGGTTGACTGCAGTCACCCTGTCGTGCGGAGGGCCCGCACCCGGAATGCCCGGGTGCGGGCCCTCTGTTGTCCGCCGTGCGGACACCCGCCGCCTGTCACCTGCGCAGTGCGCTGCCCGAGCCGGCGCCGTTTGGCGACGGCGCCCGGCCGGGCCCTGCCGACTCACTGCCTGCCGCCTGCCGCCTGCCGCCTGCCGCCTGCCGCGTTCGTCGCGGCCGCGGCTCTCGCGCGACCCGCTGCGCTCTCCGTGCGAGCGGCCCTGTTTCCTCAAGTGTTCCGCCGCTGCCGCGCGGGGGTGCGCCCTCTCGACACCCCGTGCGCCATCCCTGCCGCAACTCTCTGACCTGCACATCTGATGGGTTTACAGCGAAGGCGCTTGCACTCTCCTAGGGCGAGTGCTAATCATTGGCGTTAGCACTCTGCGAGTGAGAGTGACAGAAGGACCGGGTCGGTGAGGCCCTCAGGCCGCGTGGGGCAGGGAACCACGAGGCCGGCTGGCCGTCCGTCGCGGGCACGGGCGCGGTCCTAGGAGCAATCCTCCCCCGTAGCCTGCGGCGCGGGGGGACCCCAAGTCCGGGAGGACCACTTCACATGGCCAAGATCATCGCGTTCGACGAGGAGGCGCGGCGCGGCCTCGAGCGCGGGATGAACCAGCTCGCCGACGCCGTCAAGGTCACCCTCGGCCCCAAGGGCCGCAACGTCGTCCTCGAGAAGAAGTGGGGCGCCCCCACGATCACCAACGATGGTGTTTCCATCGCCAAGGAGATCGAGCTCGAGGACCCGTACGAGAAGATCGGCGCCGAGCTGGTCAAGGAAGTCGCGAAGAAGACGGACGACGTGGCCGGTGACGGCACGACGACCGCGACCGTCCTGGCGCAGGCGCTGGTCCGCGAGGGTCTGCGCAACGTCGCCGCCGGCGCCAACCCGATGGCCCTCAAGCGCGGTATCGAGAAGGCCGTCGAGGCCGTCTCCGCCGCCCTGCTCGAGCAGGCCAAGGACGTGGAGACCAAGGAGCAGATCGCTTCCACCGCCTCCATCTCCGCCGCCGACGTCCAGATCGGTGAGCTCATCGCCGAGGCCATGGACAAGGTCGGCAAGGAAGGCGTCATCACCGTCGAGGAGAGCAACACCTTCGGTC
This sequence comes from Streptomyces sp. GC420, assembly GCF_009916105.1. GTDB lineage: Bacteria > Actinomycetota > Actinomycetes > Streptomycetales > Streptomycetaceae > Streptomyces. The sequence goes on from NZ_JAAAXQ010000494.1 coordinate 2,161, forward strand.
TCGAGCTTGAGCTCACCGAGGGTATGCGCTTCGACAAGGGCTACATCTCGGCGTACTTCGCGACCGACATGGAGCGCATGGAGGCCGCGCTCGAGGACCCGTACATCCTCATCGCCAACTCCAAGATCTCCAGCGTCAAGGACCTGCTCCCGCTGCTCGAGAAGGTCATGCAGTCCGGCAAGCCGCTGCTGATCATCGCCGAGGACGTCGAGGGCGAGGCCCTGTCGACCCTGGTCGTCAACAAGATCCGCGGCACCTTCAAGTCCGTCGCCGTCAAGGCCCCGGGCTTCGGCGACCGCCGCAAGGCGATGCTGAACGACATCGCCATCCTCACGGGCGGCACGGTCATCTCCGAGGAGGTCGGCCTCAAGCTGGAGAACGCCGGTCTCGACCTGCTCGGCCGCGCCCGCAAGATCGTCATCACCAAGGACGAGACCACGATCGTCGACGGTGCCGGTGACAGCGAGTCCGTCCAGGGCCGCGTGAACCAGATCCGCGCCGAGATCGAGCAGTCGGACTCCGACTACGACCGCGAGAAGCTCCAGGAGCGTCTGGCGAAGCTGGCCGGCGGCGTGGCCGTCATCAAGGCCGGTGCCGCCACCGAGGTCGAGCTCAAGGAGCGCAAGCACCGCATCGAGGACGCGGTGCGCAACGCCAAGGCCGCCGTCGAGGAGGGCATCGTCGCCGGTGGTGGCGTGGCCCTGCTCCAGGCGTCCGCGGTCTTCGAGAAGCTGGAGCTCGAGGGCGACGAGGCCACCGGTGCCGCCGCGGTCAAGGCCGCCCTGGAGGCCCCGCTCAAGCAGATCGCCGTCAACGCCGGCCTCGAGGGCGGCGTCGTGGTGGAGAAGGTCCGCAACCTCACCCCGGGCCACGGCCTCAACGCCGCGACCGGTGAGTACGTCGACCTGATCGCCGAGGGCATCATCGACCCGGCCAAGGTGACGCGCTCCGCGCTGCAGAACGCGGCCTCCATCGCCGCGCTCTTCCTCACCACCGAGGCCGTCATCGCCGACAAGCCGGAGAAGGCCGCGGCCGGCGCCGGCGCCGGTGGCGGCATGCCGGGCGGTGACATGGACTTCTGATCCGTCGTCCCCGACACGGATCAGGATTCCAGCGGTACCCCGCAGTACGAACCGAGGGCGGCACCCCCGACAGGGGGCGCCGCCCTCGGGCGTTGCTGCGCCCGTCACCCCTTCGTGGGACGCTGGTGGAAGCGGCCCGGGGCCGCGAATTCGTCGATCTACGCTCACCGGAGCATCAGGCCACTGGAGAAGGGCTCGCTATGACCGCCGCGATGGTCGAGCCCGGCCAGACACCTCACCGCCGGCCGTGGGACTACCTGCTGCAGACGTGGCGCGAGCTCGATGTCCCGGAAGGCTGGCGCGCCGAGATCGACGAAGACCGGATCGTCCTGGCACCTCCGCCCCATGCGCATCACAACGGGATCGCCGCCGCCGTGCAGCGCAGGCTCTACCAGAACCTCCCCGACGAGCTGGGGATCTATCAGACGCTCGGCATTCATATCGCGCCGCTGGACAGGCTCTATGTCCCGGACCTGGTCGTCATGCCGTCGCGGCTGATCGCGGACGCCGACCCGGACGTCAACGACCCCATGGACGCGGCGGAGGCGCTGCTGGTCGTCGAGATCACCTCGAAGGGCAACGCCAAGGACGACCGGACGAAGAAGCTGTGGGCGTACGCCCACGCTCCGGTGCCCGCCTATCTGCTGATCGACAGGTTCGACGAGCACGGTCCCACGACGACGCTGTTCACGGAACCGGAGAACGGGGCGTACAAGCACACGGAGCGCGTGCCGTTCGGCAAGCCCCTCGCCCTGCCCGCCCCGTTCCACACGACGCTGCACACGGAGTCGTTCCCGGCCTGACCCCGCCGAACGGTCTCGGCGCGGGGCCGGGGCTGCGGTCAGTGGGCGAAGTCCTTGAGCCTCTCGGTCTCCAGGACGAAGCCCACGGGTTCGGGGAGCGGGACGGTGGTGCCGTAGGGGTACGAGGCCTCGTTCCGGTACTTGCCGCCCTCCGGCTCGCTGAACACGGTGAGGGTGTCGTCGTCGCGGTCGATGAACAGGTAGACGGGGATGCCGTTCTTCGCGTAGCCGTCCCGCTTCTCATCGCGGTCGCGGCGGTGGGTGTCCCGGTCGAAGGAGGTGATCTCGACGACCATGAGGACACCCTGGGGGCTGGCCCACTCTCCCTGCCCCGCGAAGTGGCCGATGGGAGCGAGCGTGCCGTCCGGCCGCGCTCGGCCGTTGCGGTAGGTGTCCACGAGCAGCCCCTGCTCGGGATGCAGATCCAAATCGGGACGGTGCTGCATGCAGCACTTGCTGCCCGAGGCACTCGTGATGTGTTCGCGCCCCCGGCGCAAATGCCCGGCGCGCTGGCAGCGGTTGAGCGCCGTCCGCAGTGCGCACTGTCCGTACGGAAGCACCTTGGCCAGCGTCTTCACGGATACGTCCGCGCCGTCCGTCAGCCGGTCGAGGTACGCGGCGATGGCCGCCTCGCGGGGTGGGAGCTCCGCGAAGTCGGCTGCGGAGGGCGGGCGTTGGCCGGAGACGGAGCGTTTTCCGTAACCCGGGTTGGCCATCGGGTGCGGCTTTGCGTGCGCGGAGCGCGGGGCATCGTTAAAGTGGCTGTCAGCCATGGGATCGAGGGTTCCGATCGATCTCGTTGGTCAAGCCCCCGACGGTGTTGTGAGCACCGGGCGGGGGCTGTTTGCTGTCCCGGACGCTAGGGCCTGGTA
>NZ_JAAAXQ010000495.1 GCF_009916105.1 Streptomyces sp. GC420
GGGCGGGCCTCATGAGACTCCTTTCGGGGGAATCACGCGCGGCCGTACAACGGGACGGCACTCTCGATCGTCACATCTGGTGACCGCTCGATGAACGGGGGAGTTCCATGCGTACCCGAACCATGATCACCGGTGGCACGGTGGCCGCCGCCGTGCTGACCGCCATGACCGGCTTCGCCACCGCCCAGAGTCCCGCCGCCCGCGCCGTGCCCGTGTGCAAGGAGAGCGCGGTCAAGGTGAGGGCTTCCGGCTCCGGCACACCCGGCGTGCTCCGGATCGGCTTCACCAACACGTCCGCCAGGACCTGCGCCGTGGACCGGCTCCCGACCGTGGCCTTCGGCGACCTGGACGGCGCGGCCCAGCCGGTGCCCCCGGCGGACAGCGCGCCGTACAAGCTGGCGCCCGGCCGCGCCGCGTACGCGGCGGTGCGGACCGCGCCCGGCCCCGGCACGGACGGCGAGGACGCGAAGGTCGTCGACACGGTGCGGGTCGCCGCCGACCCCTCGCACACGGGGCGGGAGTTCGCCTTCCCCGGCACCCGTGTGTGGGAGCCGGTGACGACGTGGTGGCATCCGTCGCGCGCCAAGGCGGACAACGCCCTGCGGAAGGCCCTGGGCTGACGCGCCGTTCCCGGCACGGGGGGCGAGCGGAGCCGGAGAAGGCCGAGGACCGGAGGAAGGCGGGAACGGCGGAAGACGGGAACGGCGGAAGGGGTAGGCGGGAACCGGGGGAACAGGGAGCGCGCGGGCCGACCGCGGTGCGGGCGGCCGGTCCGGGGTGGAGGATGGCGGCATGCTGCTGGCGCGTCTCGCCGAGGTCTCACGGGAGGTCGCCGCGACCTCGGCACGTTCTGAGAAGATCGCCCTGATGGCGGAGCTGTTCCGGGCCGCCGAGCCCGAGGACGTCGCCGTCGCCATCCCGTACCTCGCCGGCCGGTTGCCCCAGGGCCGTCCCGGTATCGGCTGGAGCGTGCTGCGCGACCCGGTCGAACCGGCCCGGGAGCCACGGCTGACCCTGCTGGCCACCGACGCCGTCCTCACCGGGTTCGCGGCCGTGTCGGGGCCCGGCTCGCAGACGGAGCGCAGACGGCTGGTACGGGAGCTGATGTCCGCCGCGACCGCCGAGGAGCAGCGGTTCCTGTACGGGCTGCTGACCGGGGAGGTACGGCAGGGCGCCCTGGACGCCGTCGCCGCGGAGGGCCTGGCCCGGGCGGTGGGCGCGCCGGCCGCCGAGGTGCGCCGCGCCGTGATGCTCGGCGGCTCGCTGGCCGCGGTGGCGCAGGCGCTGCTGGCACGGGGGCCGGACGCCGTGGCGGAGTTCCGGCTGACGGTCGGCCGCCCCGTGTTCCCGATGCTGGCGCACACCGCGAAGACGGTCGGAGAGGCCGTGGCCAGGCTCGGGCCGTGCGCGGTCGAGGAGAAGCTCGACGGCATCCGGATGCAGGCGCACCGCGACGGCGACGGGGTGCGGATCTTCACCAGGACGCTGGAGGACATCACCGACCGGCTGCCGGAGGTGACCGCCGCCGTGCTGGCGCTGGACGGGGACCGCTTCGTCCTGGACGGCGAGGTGATCGCCTTCGACGACACGGGCCGGCCACGGCCCTTCCAGGACATCGCGGGCCGGGTGGGCTCGCGGGTCGATGTGGAGACGGCCCGCGCGGAACTGCCGGTCTCCCCCGTCTTCTTCGACATCCTCGCCGCGGGCGGCCGTGACCTGCTGGATCTGCCGCTCCGGCAGCGCCACGCGGAGCTGGCCCGCCTGGTGCCGGGGCCGCAGCGGGTGCGGCGGCTCGCCGTGGAGGACCCTTCGGGCGACACCTCGCAGGCCGAGGCGGAGTCCTTCCTCTCGGCTTCCCTGGACCGCGGGCACGAGGGCGTCGTCGTCAAGTCCCTGGAGTCCGCCTACAGCGCGGGCCGCCGCGGCGCCGCCTGGCTCAAGGTCAAACCGGTGCACACCCTCGACCTGGTGGTGCTTGCCGCGGAGTGGGGCCACGGCAGGCGTACCGGCAAGCTGTCCAATCTGCACCTCGGGGCACGGGGCCCCGGCGGTACGTGGGTGATGCTCGGCAAGACCTTCAAGGGGCTCACCGACGAGATGCTGGCCTGGCAGACCGAACGGCTGAGGGAGCTCGCGGAGAGCGACGACGGCTGGGTGGTCAGGGTGCGCCCGCAACTGGTGGTGGAGATCGCCTACGACGGCATCCAGCGGTCGACGCGCTACCCGGGCGGAATCGCCCTGCGGTTCGCGCGGGTACTGCGCTACCGGACGGACAAGAGGCCGGAGGAGGCCGACACGATCGAGTCCGTGACCGCCGCCCACACCCGAGCGCACCTGGCCGGGCCGTATGTGTGAGGATCCGGCAATGACTCATCTCGGACTGGTGGCCGTCGTCGTGCGCGACTACGACGAGGCCCTTGCCTTCTACGTCGACGCCGTCGGCTTCGAACTGCGCGAGGACACCCCGCGTGGTGACGGCAGCCGCTGGGTCGTCGTCGCACCGCCCGGTTCCACGGAGACCGCGCTGCTCCTCGCCCGCGCGTCCACGCCCGAACAGCTGGCCCGGGTCGGCGACCAGACCGGGGGCAGGGTCGGGCTGTTCCTCAACACCGACGACTTCGCGCGGGACCACGCGAGGATGACCGCGGCCGGGGTCCGCTTCCTGGAGGAACCCCGGCACGAGGCGTACGGCTCGGTCGCCGTCTTCGAGGACCTCTACGGCAACCGCTGGGACCTCGTTCAGCCCCGCTGAACCACGTCAGGCGGGCAGCTGCCCCTCGATGGCGGCGACCAGCTCGGGGGCCTCGGGCTCGGTCTGCGGGCGGAAGCGCCCCACGACCTCGCCCGCGGGGGAGACCAGGAACTTCTCGAAGTTCCAGTTCACGTCCCCCGCGTTGCCGGACGCGTCGGGGAAGCGGGTCAGTTCGGCGTACAGCGCGTGCCGGCCGGGCCCGTTCACCTCGACCTTCTCGAACAGCGGGAAGCTCACCCCGTACGTGGTCGAGCAGAACGTCTGGATCTCCTCCGCGGTCCCGGGCTCCTGGCCGAGGAACTGGTTGCAGGGAAAGCCGAGCACCGTGAGGCCTCGGGGGCCGTACGTCTCCTGGAGCCGCTCCAGTCCCGCGTACTGCGGGGTGAGTCCGCACTTGGAGGCCACGTTGACGATCAGCAGCGCCCTCCCCTTGTGGTCGCCGAGGGTGGCGGGCTCACCCGCGAGGGTGCGCAGCGGGATGTCGTAGAGGCTCACAATCGGGTCCCTTCTCCTGTCCGGGCCGTGCCGCGTCCCGGGTCCTGTCCGTGTCCGTCCCCCCTACTCTCGCAGGTAGTTGTAGACGGTCGCGCGGGAGACCCCCAGCAACTCGGTAGCCGTCTGCACCGAGAGCTTCACCTGGAGGAACCGTTCCTGAAGACTGAGCAGGAGTGAGCCCGTTCAGCCGCACGCCCCGAACCGTCACTCCGGTGGAACGGGGGCCCGGCAATCCCCCAGCTACCGCTGGGGGTGCCCCCAGACGCCGTAACCGCCGTGCCGGATCGCACGATCGCCGTAGCCCGAAACAGCCCAGCACACCGCAAGCCCGCAAGCCGACCACCACACGATCGAGCTGACCCGACTGCGCGCACACTCCCCGGCGAGCAGCCATCAACCCCCTGGCTCGACATTGGCGGTTCGCTCACGGCCGGCCCTCGGGGGCGAAGATCCGGGTCATGTCGGCGGAGGCCTTGAGACCTGATCCGGTGAGGAGCACGACCGTCGTCCCTCCGGGCCGGATCGCACCCCGCGAGGCGAAGACGTCGATGGCGGCGGCCGCCGTGGCGCTCGTGGGCTCCGCGTAGAAGCCGATGGCTGCCAGACGCCGTACGGCGGATGTGATGCCGTCCTCCGGGATCGCGGCCATGTCGCCCCCGGAACGGCGTACGGCCGCCACCACCTCGGGCAGCCTCACGGGGGCCTTGATGGCGGTGCCCTCCGCGACGGTGGGAGCCCAGCCCGCTCCCGGAGCGGGCAGGCCGTGGAAGGCGGCGTGCACGGGAGCGCAGTTCGCGGGCTGGGCGACGAGCAGGCGCGGCGGCGCGGCGATCTGCCCGGCGGCCAGGAGTTCGCGGAAGCCGAGGTCCAGGCCGAGGACGGTGCTGCCGGCCCCGGCGACCGTGACGACGCTGTCGGGGGCACGGAAGCCGAGGTCCTCCCAGATCTCGTAGGCGAGGGTCTTGACGCCCTGGAGGAAGAACGGGTGCCAGTTGTGACCGGCGTAGGCGGTGTGCGCCGACTGCCGAAGGGCCTCGGCCGCGGTGGCGTCCCGGTCGCCGGGGACCAGCCGGACCTCGGCCCCGTAGGCGCGGCTCTGGAGGACCTTGGCCGGCGAGGTGCCCTCGGGAGCGAGGATCCTGGCGCGGATGCCGGCGGCGGCGCAGTACGCGGAGACGGAGGACCCGCCGTTGCCCGAGCTGTCCTCGATGACCTCCTTGACGCCCCGCCCGGCGAGCACGGAGATCATCACGCTGCTGCCGCGGTCCTTGAAGCTGCCGGAGGGGCCGTACCACTCGGGCTTGAACAGGACCGTACCCGCGCCGCCCCAGGTCCGCTCCAGCAGCGGGGTGCGGCCCTCGCCGAGGGAGACCGGCTCCGGTACGTCGACGGGGAAGGCCGCGCGGTAGCGCCACAGGGAGCGTTCGCCGGTGTCGATGTCCTGACGGGTGATGCCGGGCAGGGGCGAGACGAACAGGGGCGCCCCGTCGTCGCCGCGCCAGCGCAGCACGTCGAGCGGGTACGTACGGCCGGTGCGCGGGTCGACGTAGTGCGGCAGGGCCCCGGTCCCGGCGCCGGCTTCCATGGACATCCCCCATCGACGAAACAACCAACTCTTGGCAAAAAGTCCAGGCGGTGAGGATCCGC
>NZ_JAAAXQ010000496.1 GCF_009916105.1 Streptomyces sp. GC420
AACACCTCTCTCGTCTACTCCCCGGACGGCGAGCTGGTCCGCACCTACCGTAAGATCCACCGCTTCGGCTTCGACAAGGGCGAGGCCGTCCTGATGGCGCGCGGCACCGAAACCCTGCCCCCGTGCCCCGAGTGCTCCAGCGAGTACACCTATGAGATGGGCTCGCTCCTGGTGTGCCCGGAGTGCGCGCACGAGTGGGCGCCCGCGTCCGACTCCGCCGACGCCGCGGACACCGCCGGGGACGGGGTCGTCCGGGACTCGGTCGGCAACGTGCTCGCCGACGGCGACACCGTCACGGTGATCAAGAGCCTCAAGGTCAAGGGCAGCCCCAGCGGCATCAAGGCCGGCACCAAGGTGCGCAACATCCGCCTGGTCGACGGCGTGGACGGCCACGACATCGACTGCAAGATCGACGGCTTCGGCGCGATGCAGCTGAAGTCCAGCGTGGTCCGCAAGGCCTGACCGCACCCCGGACACCGGTCGGCCGGACACCCGGACCAGGGCCGATGCCATGGCGGCACAAATGGCCGACGGCCCTACAGCGTATTGAACGGCGGAACGATCCTCACCACGACGATGAGCCGGTCCGTGGGAGACACCAGGAAGTAGAACCAGCCGCCCGCCGCGTCCATCCGCCGCAAGCCTCCGGGACGAGGGCCGTTGCCGAACTCGCTGACATCGACGCCTGCATCTGCGAGCTCCACAAGTTGCCCTGCGAGCCGTTCGACCTCGGCCACGACTCGACCGGCGAGTCCTCCGGTGACGTGCGTGCGGTCCGGGTCGTACTCCCAGTGCCAGTCCGCGTTCACTGATCGCGCTGGATGATCGCGGCGTGCGCGGTGTCAAGGATCCTGCCGATCTCCGACGCCGCTCTGCGGGCGTCCTCGGCGTCTCCCTGTTCAGCGGCGTCTTCCCAGAACCGAAGCTCGCGTGCCACCTCGGGCTGACGCTGGATGTGAACGTGTACAGCCCATTGCGCGATGAACCTCTGCAGCGGGGCGAGGTCGGATCCCTGCCGTGCCTGGTCCGCTGCCTGATCAAGCTCACGGGTGAACGCGGGCAGCGCGGCCGGCGAGATCTGAGCGACTGCCTGGCGGAGCGCCGTTACGGTGGCAGGGGGCTGAGGGATGAGTGGGTGCCCGTCGGCGGAGGTGGTCATTGCTTCTCCCATGGACGAGATTCTGATCCCTCGCGTCAGCGTACCGACCAGAAGCCGGACGCCGACGCCCGAACGGATGACGCCCCCTGTCCGGCCGAGACCGGCGTCAGTTCTCCCGGGCCTGCCAGGCCCGCGACTCCGGTCGGGCAGGAGCGGCTCCGCTTGGTCCGGGACGGGGCACTCTGCGTGACGCCCGCGCCGCCGATGCCGCGGTAGGCCGCCCGGTTCCGCACCTGCGTGTGACCTGGGTGTGCGGGATCCGAGCGCGCAGGGCGCTGCTCACCGGGTCCGAACCGGTCAGCAGCGCCTTCAGCGTCGCCGTCGCCTGCTGCGAGAGCGGCTCAGCCATCAGCCTTCGCGACACCGATCGGGCAGGAGACGCCCGTGCCTGCGGGTCTCGGTCGCCATGTGGCCCAGCTTCGTGGGCTCGGCTTGGAGGTTCCGGCGCGCGCAGTTCCCGCGGCGCATGAGCATGAGCAGGCCTCATGGCTGCTTGGCTCTCACCGAGCCATGAGGGTGGGGGACCGGCCGGTCGTCCGGTATGAACAGGGTCAGGCGCCCAGGTCGTGATACATGACGTGCAGTCCGACCGGACCCAGCGTCGGATGCCGGAATGCACCTGGGACGGTGCCGATGACGGTGAACCCGAGGCGCTCGTACAGTCTGGTGGCGGGCGTGTTCGAGGCCGCGACCGCGTTGAACTGGACGCCGGCAAAGCCGCAGGTCGAGGCCCAGTTGAGCAGATACTCGCCCAGTGCTTGGCCGACACCCTGGCCGCGTGCCTCAGAGGCCACCATGAAGTTGCCGCTGGCGATGTGGGAACCGGGGCCGGGCCGATTGGGGTACATGTTCGAGGTGCCGAGCACGCGCTGGCCCTCTACGGCCACCACGACGTGTCCCGGGGACGGTACCACCCACATGTCGTGTGCCTGCGCTTCGGTCTGGAAAGGGTCGTAACAGAAGGTGTCTCCCTTACGGACAATCTGCTCGATGATCGGCCAGACCTGCGACCAGTCATGTTCCTCGAACGCCCGGATTTCCATCCGCCAAAGGTTAGCGACGGCGTTCAGCCCCTTCGACCGGATTTTTCCGTGGCGAAGCAATGGCTGCCCGCGATCACTGACACAGGGCCGACCGGAGACCTACCCGTGGCACCTGACCCCGGAAGTGGCCGCGTCAGCCGTCAGTCGGCGTCCCCGTGGGGCATGAGCCGCAGTGTGGCAGCCGCGGCGATCACCGAACGCGGACGCCGGCGCGGGGTGTGGGGACACCCACGTACGGTCAGTCGTCCGTGGGAGCAGGCGCGAGCCCGGTCGGGCAGGAGCGGCCCCAGTTGGTCTCGGACGGGGCACTCAGCTTGACCCCCGTGCCGCCGATGCCGCAGTAGCCTGCCGGGTTCTTGTCGAGGTACTGCTGGTGGTACGGCTCTGCCAGGTACAGGGGGCGGCCCTCCGCGGGGAGGATCTCCGTGGTGATCGTGCCGTAGCCGGAGCCGGTCAGGACCGACTGGTAGGAGGCGCGGGAGGCCTCCGCCGTCTCGGCCTGGGCGGGCGAGTGGGTGTAGACGGCGGAGCGGTACTGGGTGCCGACGTCGTTGCCCTGGCGGAAGCCCTGGGTGGGGTCGTGGGACTCCCAGAAGACCTTGAGCAGCTCGGCGTACGAGACGACGGCCGGGTCGAAGACGACGCGGACGGCCTCGGTGTGGCCGGTCAGGCCGGAGCAGACCTCCTCGTAGGAGGGGTTCTCGGTGTAGCCGCCCTGGTAGCCGACGAGGGTGGTCCAGACGCCCTCGGTCTGCCAGAACTTGCGCTCGGCGCCCCAGAAACAACCCAGCGCGAAGTCGGCGACCTCCAGGCCCTCCGGGTACGGGCCGAGGAGCGGGTTGCCGAGCACGGTGTGGCGGGCGGGCACGGTGAACTCCGGCTCCGGGCGGCCCTTCAGCGCCTGCTCGGGCGTGGGCAGAACGGGGGAGCTGCGGTGCAGGAACATGCGGGTTCTCCTCCAGCGGTGGTCTCGCAGAGAAGAACGTCCGGACGGAGAGCCGGATTCCCCCGCCCGGACGACGTCACCGTCGCGTCAGATCTTCCAGAAGGGGCCGGCGCCGCGCACCGCCTTCTCCCGCACCGAGCAGTACGCCGCCGCCGGATGCTCGTAGTAGCGCCAGGGCAGCGCGTCCACGTAACCGTCGACCAGGCGGAACTGCTCGACCGCCGCCTCGTACCGCCGCTGCTTGGTGAGGAAGAACGCCAGCAGGTGCCGCAGCTCCGGCAGGCGCGGGTGGTCGGGGCGGGCGGCGGCCGCGTCCGCGAGGGCCGCGTCGACGAGCGTGACCACCGCGGGCGAGCGGAAGTCCGCGGGCCGCGCGTCCTTGTGGTGCTCCCACCAGGCGATCAGCGGCAGCGCCGTCAGCAGGCTGCCCGGGGGCGCCCCGGCGGCGGCGCGGCGGGCGAAGGCGACGGCCAGTTCCTCCGAACCGCGCCACTTGGCGCACCAGTACTGCAGGGCACCGGTGTGCGCGGCGCAGTGGTGCGGATCGCGATCGGTGATCTCGTCCCAGAGGCGGTCCATCCGGGCGTGCGGGTAGCCGAGCCCGAGGGCGGCCCAGAGCTCCGGGACGTACGGCGTGGGATCCCCGGGATTGAGCTCCGCGGCCCGCGCGACCTCCTCGAGTGAGCGCGGCAGCACCCGGTGGAAGCCCGCGAACTGCTCCCGGCCGGTGTCCTTGGCCCAGCCTCCGCCGCGCAGCCTCCACGCGAGCGTGACCGTCGCGTGGGGCCGTACCAGTGCCGCGTCCGGGTCGTCGGGCGCCGCGGCCTGCCAGTCGGAGAGCCAGCCGTCGTCATCGGCCGCCGCTTCGCCCAGCGCGTTCGCGTACTGGGACCGCAGCTCCCAGTCCTCGTTCTCCCTGGTGGTGGCCATCAGAGCGGCCGCCGGCCGCCAGTCGCCCCGCGAAGCCGCGGCGAGGGCGCGCCGCAGCTCGGGCGGCAGCGGCGCGGCCAGCCGGGTGTCCTGCCGTTCCTCGGACTGGAAGCCCGCGGCCCGGGCGCGCCGGGAGGACCCGGGGGAGGAGTCGCCCATGATGCGGCGGTACACGCGGACGCCGACCAGCACGGCGAGGAGGATGACGAGGCCGCCCACGGGTCAGACCCCCGGTCCGGCGGCTCGCGCCGCGTTGACCACCGTGATGTCCCGCAGTCGGCAGTACTCCGCCGCCGGGTCCGGGTCGTAGCGCCAGGGCAGCGCGTCCACATAGCCGTCCACCAGGCGGAACTGCTCCACCGCCGCCTCGTCCCTGTCCTGCATGCTCAGGAAGAACGCCAGCAGGTGCCGCAGCTCCGGCAGGCGCGGGTGGCCGGCGGGGGCGGCGGCCGCGTCCGCGAGGGCCGCGTCGACGAGGGCGGTCACCTCGGGGGTGCGGTAGTGGTCCTGGCCGTCCTCGTCGCCGTGGTGCTCCCACCAGGCGATGAGCGGCATGGCGGTGAGGAGGCTGCCGAGAGGTGCCTTCGCGGCGGCCCGCTCCGCGAACTCGCGGGCGAGGTCCTCGGAGCCGCGCCACTTGGCGCACCAGTACTGCAGGGCGCTGAAGTGTGCCTCGTAGTGGTGCGGGGCGCGTTCGGTGATCTCGTCCCAGAGGCGGTCCATCTCGGCGTGCGGGTAGCCGAGGCCGAGGCCGGCCCAGATCTCGGTGATGTACGGGGTCGGGT
>NZ_JAAAXQ010000497.1 GCF_009916105.1 Streptomyces sp. GC420
AGGACGGCCTCTACTGGCACTCGGTATCAGCGGAGCCAGCAACTCCCACTCAGCATCGGTCAGTTCATGACGACGGATCACGGAAACATGATCCACCATCGAACGATCTTTTGAAGACGGACCCTAGAGCCAGCCGGCGAATTCCAGGAGGATCTCCGCGTCCTGGCGGTGGCCCGCACGGTGGGCGCGGAGGGCGGATTCGACGGCGCGGAAGAGGGACCAGCCGCGCAGGCGGTCACGGTCCAGGTCGAGGGAGTCCGCGAGGCGCGAGACGCGGCGGCGGGCCGTCCCGGGACCGGAGCTGGAGGCGACCAGGTCCTCGATGCGGTCGCGGGTGAGGCGGGCCAGGTCGTAGGCCCGCTCACCCACGACGGGATCGGGACCCACCGCCAGCCAGGGTGAGCGCTCGCCCGCCAGCACCTTGCCCTGGCGGAAGGAACCGTGCAGCAGGAGCCGCTCGGGCGGGTCGGCGACCAGTTCGTCGCGGGCCGCGACGGCCGACTCGACGAGTGGCCGCGCCAGTTCGTCGGCCGCCGACCGCAAGCTCTCCGCCTGGCGGGCCGTGCGGTCGGCGACCGACTCGAAGGGGTGCCCCGCGGGCGGTTCCACCCAGAGCCTGCGGATCGTGCCCGCCGCCTCCAGGAGGGCCTTCGCGTCGGGCAGGGACCGCAGCGACACCTCCGGCTGGAGCCGTTCCAGCAGCAGACCGCCGTCCTCGCGGCTGCCCGCCGGATCCTCGAGCAGCCGTACGGCGCCCCAGCCGTCCCAGTGCGCCAGCGCCGCGGCCTCCAGGTCGGGGCGGGCGGCGGGCGGGGCCAGTTTCAGCGCGGCCGGTGTGCCGTCCGCGGTCCGTACGAGCAGGACGAGGCCGCTGCGCCCGCCGGGCGTCTGGACACGCTCGGCGGTGAGGCCGCGCCGGGCGACGGCCTCGCCCGCGGTGGCGCCGAGCCCGGCGAGCCAGCCCTCCGCCGACTCCCCATGCGTCTCGGCCAGCGCCCTGACCAGGCGCTGGGGAGGTTCGAACGGGGAGGTGCCTGCCATGCTCGGAACACACCTTTCGCGTTTCCTCAGGCGGCCGCTACAGGTCGCCCGCCGTGGTGGTCGACGGGCTCGGGGAGGCGGAGGCGCGCTCCGGGAGCCCTGGGAAGGCTACGCTCTCGCCGCGCCAGCGCACCGCACGCACGGCCGCCTCGCGCAGCGCGCCCGCCGCGTCCCGGCGCCGCTCGCCCCGCGAGGCCCGTACGAGGTCGGCGTACACGGCGGCCACCCGGTCCTCCAGCTCCGCGGCCAGCCGCACGGCGGCGGCGGAGTCCGGCACGGGGAACGGCAGGGCGTAGGCGGCGGCCGATGCCTCCGGCTCCCCGCCCAGGTCGCGCACGGTCCGCTGGAGCGCGTCCCGCCGAGCCCGGTGCGCGTCGTACGCCTCGCGCGCCTGGTCCCTGCGGTCGGCGTCGATGCGGCCGCCGACCACCCCGTAGCCGTACACGGCGGCGTGCTCGGCACGCAGTGCCGCCTGGACGGCGGTCAGGGCCGCGCTCATCGACCGCTCCCGGACAGCAGGAAGGCGTGTGCGGCCCCGGCGGCCACCACCGAGGCCAGCACCCGGGCCAGCTCCGCGGGCGCCCCCAGCAGGGCCTCGCCGCGTTCGTCGGCCAGTGCCCGCTCGGCGGCGGCCAGTTCCGAGAGCGCGTCCCGCTCGGACGCGGGCACGGGCGGCACCACAGACCCGGCCGGGGCCGTTGTGGCCGCTGTCGGGGCACCGTGTGCGCCGGGACCCGGGGCGGTGCCCGAGGCCGAGGCGGACGGCGAGCCGGAGGACGAGGGCGAGGCTGAGGGCGAGGGCGAGGGCGAGGGCGAGGGCGAGGCGCCGCCGAAGACCGCCGCGTGCCGTGCCGTCTCCGCACGCAGCGGCCCCAGCCGCCCTGAGAGATCCGGGTGCGCCGTCAGCGTGGCGTCGTAGCGCTCCAGCAGCCGTTCGCTGCCGCGGGCGGCCGCGGCCCGCAGCCGGTCGGTGGCGGAGAGGCGCTCGGGCTTCGCGGCGACCCCGGAGGGCGGGGCCCCCGAGCAGCCCGCCGACAGCGCGGTGCCGGCGGCGACCGCGGTCAGCAGGGTTCTTCTGCGAAGGCCGCGGCGTGCGCGCGGCGGGGGGAGGTCGGGCACGGCGGACATCCTCGTGGCGGTGTGGGAGGTACGACGGACGGGTGTGGCGGAGGGCCTGATCACCGTACCTTCGGGCGGTGTTCGCACATCGGCGCGGCTCGTGCGACGAGCAAGGAGTACCCCGCGCGCGCCCCCGCGCACCAGCCCGTTCCGCTCCCGTTCCGGGCACGGCCCGGTCCTCGCCCGCCCCCGGCGCGTTCCCGTTCCGCTTCCCGGCCGCCTCCCGGCCCGGGGACGGCAACACCCCCCGGGACCGGATACCCTTTGACCTGACACGCGACCTTCCCACAACAGCACACGCGGCCGAGGAGTCACCCGGATGAGCACCACCCAGAGCGAGAGGCTGCGCGGACTGCTCGAACCGCTCGTCCTCTCCAAGGAGCTCGATCTCGAAGAGATCGAAGTGACCCCGGTCGGACGGAAGCGCGTGCTCCGCATCATCGTGGACTCGGACGAGGGCGTACTGCTCGACGCCTGCGCCGACCTCAGCCGCGAGATTTCCGACAAGCTCGACGAGACCGACGCCATGGGCCCGGGGGAGTACACCCTGGAGGTCTCCTCGCCCGGCGCCGACCGCCCGCTGACCCGCCACCGCCACTACGTCAGGGCGACCGGACGGCTCGTCAGGGCGCAGCTGAGGGAGGGCGGCGACCTGGTCGCCCGGATCGTCGGTGTCGACGACGACGGCCTCGACCTCGAAGTGCCCGGAGTGAAGGGCCGCAAGCCCACGTCCCGCCGCCTCGCCTTCGACGAGATCGCCAAGGCACGCGTGGAGATCGAGTTCAGCCGCAAGGACAAGAAGGAAGAGGAGGCGTAGCGATGGACATCGACATGAGTGCCCTGCGGGGCTTGGTACGGGAGAAGGAGATCTCCTTCGACCTGCTGGTCGAAGCGATCGAGTCGGCCCTCCTCATCGCCTACCACCGCACCGAGGGGAGCCGTCGCCAGGCTCGCGTCGAACTGGACCGCGCCAACGGTCATGTGACGGTCTGGGCGAAGGAGGACCCCGCCGATCTGGAGGAGGGCCAGGAGCCCCGCGAGTTCGACGACACACCGTCCGGCTTCGGGCGGATCGCGGCGACCACGGCCAAGCAGGTCATCCTGCAGCGGCTGCGGGACGCCGAGGAGGAGGTCACCTTCGGCGAGTACGCCGGCCGGGAGGGTGATGTCGTCACCGGTGTGGTGCAGCAGGGCAAGGACCCCAAGAACGTGCTGGTCGACATCGGCCGGCTGGAGGCCATCCTGCCGGTGCAGGAGCAGGTGCCGGGCGAGGAGTACACGCACGGCCTGCGTCTGCGGTCCTACGTCGTCCGGGTGGCGAAGGGCGTGCGCGGCCCGTCCGTGACGCTCTCGCGCACGCACCCCAACCTGGTGAAGAAGCTGTTCGCGCTCGAGGTCCCGGAGATCGCGGACGGCTCGGTGGAGATCGCCGCCATCGCCCGCGAGGCCGGTCACCGCACCAAGATCGCCGTACGGTCCACCCGTCCGGGTCTGAACGCCAAGGGTGCCTGCATCGGCCCGATGGGCGGCCGGGTGCGCAATGTGATGGCCGAACTGCACGGTGAGAAGATCGACATCGTGGACTGGTCGGACGATCCGGCGGAGATGGTCGCCAACGCCCTGTCGCCCGCGCGGGTGAGCAAGGTCGAGGTGGTCGACCAGGCGTCCCGCTCGGCGCGTGTCACCGTTCCGGACTACCAGCTGTCGCTGGCGATCGGCAAGGAGGGCCAGAACGCCCGCCTCGCCGCGCGGCTGACCGGCTGGCGCATCGACATCAGGCCCGACACCGAGCAGGTGCCGCAGGGCCAGGGCTGACGCCGGCCGGCACCGGCCGGGAGCGACGCCGGTCGCGGGCACACGCGACCGGCCCGCAGGGGCGGAACGGCGCCGTCCGGGAATAGATCCGGACGGCGGCGCGCTGAGATCACGACAGAATCATCCGTAGTGCTGTTCGAATATTGCCCCGCAGGGGTGAGGACGGCGAGGAGAGGTAGACTTGATTGTGTCTGGCCGGACGCCCACCCGAGCCTGCCCCGAGCGCACCTGCGTGGGGTGTCGGGAGCGAGCGGCCAAGGACGATCTGCTGCGCATCGTGGCGGTCGGTGGCGCCTGCGCCCCCGATCCTCGCGGTACGCTGCCCGGCCGGGGTGCGTATGTGCACCCCGCCCCGGTCTGTCTCGACCTGGCGATCCGCCGCCGGGCGTTCCCGAGGGCCCTCAGGGCCCAGGGGGCACTCGAAACCGCGGACCTTCGCCGATACGTCGAGAGGCAACCGGTAACACCGTAGGAAGCACGGCACGGCAACCCCGCCGTGCACGACAGGTACCTCGCGAGTCGGAAGTAGGTCGAGATTGCGATGAGCACTCGATGAGTACGCGATGAGTACGCCCATGAAGTAGCGACGGTCCGGCGGCAACCCGGACCTAAAAGGAGCGAAGTGGCTAAGGTCCGGGTATACGAACTCGCCAAGGAGTTCGGCGT
The DNA here is from genome assembly GCF_009916105.1 of Streptomyces sp. GC420. Lineage (GTDB taxonomy): Bacteria > Actinomycetota > Actinomycetes > Streptomycetales > Streptomycetaceae > Streptomyces. The sequence goes on from NZ_JAAAXQ010000497.1 coordinate 4,642, forward strand.
GGAGAGCAAGGCTGTCATGGCCAAGCTCCAAGAACTCGGTGAATTCGTCCGTTCGGCGTCTTCGACGATCGAGGCGCCCGTAGTACGCAAACTGACCGACGCTTTCCAGCAGGGCAACGGCTCCGGCCGTGCTTCTGGCAAGCCCGCGGCGCCGCGCAAGGCTGCGCCCGCCGCCCCCAGGCCCACAC
>NZ_JAAAXQ010000498.1 GCF_009916105.1 Streptomyces sp. GC420
TCAACCGGCTCAAGAACTTCCGCGGCATCGCTACCCGATATGACAAGACCGCCACCTCCTACGAAGCAGCGGTCTCTCTCGCCTCATTCCTGCTATGGGCAAGATCCGTTTGAAGACGGACCCTAGTACTCCAGCAGTACTTCGTGGCTTGACCTGGGGAAACGTGGAGCGGTGGGAGTGTAGCGGGCAGGACGCTGTCACGGACGGCTTCTGCCTGCACGTCCCTCGAAGGAGTGCCCACGACGGCGGTAGTGGCAGCGGCGGGCCACCGCTTGGCGTCGTCGGCGCCAGTGCGACCAGCTCAACGCATGGGCGTGGGCGCGAAGGGCTCGGGGTGCGTGAGTTGCCAGGAGTCGCCGCACTTCCGCCACTGTGAGCTCGATGACCACGGCATCCTCACCGGCGGATCCCCCTTTTCGGCTGCTCGCGCGCTCATCGCCGCGAGGAAAGCGTGGGCGAGCATGGCCAGGGTGATGTGCCGGTACCAGCCGACGTAGCGGCGGACTTCGTACTCGTCCAGACCGCATTCGTTCTTCGCCGCCTGGAAACACTCCTCAATCGCCCACCGGGCGCCGGCGACCCTCACCAGTTCGTCCACTCCGACATCCAACGGTGCGTATCCGAGGTAGTAGGCGATCTCGTCCGGCCGACTCAAGCTGCGTCGCGCCAGCGCCCACCGCCGACGGATCAACACGCCGTCCTGGTAGTCGTACTCGGCCACTGGGCGCAACTGGACAGCCGCCCAGTCGTACGGGGGGGGGGCAGGCGATCGGGCAGGCCAGGACGGTCTGGCCGCCGGTCTCGCCTGTCGGGCAGACCGGGACGGTGACGACGCGGGTGTCCACGGAGCGGTCCATCAGGGCGATGCACTCCTCGGCGAACAGGGCCGTGAAGTCGTTCGTCTGGAACTTGCTCGAATCATGAATTACGCCCAGGTTGACCTCCTCGCCGCGGCCGATGACCAAGGAGTCGGCCGGGTAGATGAGGAAGTTGAGCGCGGCTGGCCAGTCCGTTGCCGGGGTCGGGGCGCCGATGTCGGTCGGGACAGCCGGGGACAGGCCCCGCGCCCACTGGATCCGCACGCCGAGCGGGCTGAACAGATTCTGCACGTCCGCGGCGGACACCTCATCGATGCAGCAGCCGTTCCGGCGCGCGAGGTCGGCGAGGAACGCCACGCCACGTGGATCTTCACTCCGGCCGCTACCGGCTGGTACCCGAAGAAGGCGCCGGCCGAGGCACACCCCGTGCCGGTCACCGGCGGCCCCTGGCACGGCGTCCCTGTGCGCGGCCGCGGCGCCTCCGGGCGGGCCGAAGCGTGCTGGCTGCCGATCAAGGACCGGCTGACCCGCCACGGGCTCCGCCACGGCCACCGCACGCTCATGGAGGAGCTGGGCACCCCGAAAGGTGCTCATGGACGAGCGGATGGGCCACGAGGACGGATCGGTCGGCGCTCGGTACACCCACGTGACGGACACCATGCGCGCGCTTCTCATGGAACAGCTCACCGAGGTCTGGCACGCATCCCTGGACGACCGCCTGGCCCTCGCCCCCCGCTCCCCGGTGCTCGTCCTGGACCGCTTGTCGCAGGAGCGCGCCGCCCAGCGGTGACACCCCGTTTCAAGATCACACCCAGTTGACACCCAGACACCCAGGCATAATGCAGTCAGGGCCGGTCTCCCCGAAGGTAAACCGGCCCTGACCTGCTGTTATGAAGTCGGGGTGGCGGGATTTGAACCCACGACCTCTTCGTCCCGAACGAAGCGCGCTGCCAAGCTGCGCTACACCCCGGTGTCGATCGCTTGCGCGGCGACATCGATTACTTTAGCGGACCCGCGCCCGGACACGAAATCCGGTTTCCGGGGGCCGGGCGGCGGGCCGCCCCCGGCGGTCAGGTCCGGGAGGTCAAGGTCAGGAGGGTGGCCTCCGGGGGGCACGCGAAGCGGACCGGGGTATAGCGGTTGGTGCCGCAGCCGGCGGAGACGTGGAGGTAGGAGCGGTTGCCCCCGGCGCGGTGGGTGGAGAGGCCCTTGACGCGGTCGGTGTCGAGGTCGCAGTTCGTGACCAGGGCGCCGTAGAAGGGGAGGCAGAGCTGGCCGCCGTGGGTGTGGCCCGCGAGTATCAGCGGGTAGCCGTCGGCGGTGAAGGCGTCGAGAGTGCGCAGGTAGGGGGCGTGGACGACGGCCAGGTTCAGGTCGGCGTCGGGCTCCGGGCCGCCGGTCACCTCGGAGTAGCGGTCGCGCCTGATGTGCGGGTCGTCCAGGCCGGTGAGGGCGATCTCGAAGCCGTCCAGCTTGAGACGTCCCCGGGCGTTGTTCAGGTCCACCCAGCCCGCGGTGTCGAAGCCGTCCTTGATGTCTTCCCAGGGGTTGTGGACGACGCCGACGGCGGGGGGATTGCCGTTGAGGCCGTGCCTGCCCTGCATCTTCTCTATGAGGTAGCGGGCGGGGTTGCGCAGCTTGGGGCCGTAGTAGTCGTTCGAACCGAATACGTATGCCCCCGGGTACTCCATCAGAGGGCCGAGGGCGTCCATGACCTCCGGCACGCCCTCCGGATCCGACAGGTTGTCGCCGGTGTTGATCACGAAGTCCGGGCGCAGCCCGGCCAGCGCCTGGAGCCAGCGCTGCTTCTTGCGCTGCCCGGAGACCATGTGGATGTCGGAGACCTGGAGCACCCGGAGCGGCCGCATCCCGGCGGGTAGCACGGGGACCGTGACCCGGCGCAGACGGAAGGAGCGGGCCTCGAAGCCGGCGGCGTAGGCGACTCCCGCCGCGCCAAGTGCGGTCAGGGACAGGGGGACTGCGTATCGCGCGCGCATGCCCCCATCGTCGCAGACCTCGGCCCGTCCGGAATCCGGGGGCGACGAGGTCACCGCCGGCCGGGGCGCCTCGGCCATTCGTGTCAAGGCAGTAGCAAGGCGCCGTGACGGCGGTATCGCGCGCCTGTCACCCCGGGCGGAGACGGCTTGGGGTGCGGGGGAGGGGGAGCGCCCCCGCCGTCAGGCGTCGAAGCGGTGGCGGGAGGCCTCGATGTCGCCGAGGTACCGGTGGGTCCAGTCGCACAGTCCGTCGATCGTGATCCGCAGGGCCCGGCCCGGCTCGGTGAGGGTGTATTCGACCCGCGGCGGCACGGTGGGGTGCACCTTTCGCTCGACCAGGCCGTTGCGCTCCAGCATGCGCAGGTTCTGGGTGAGCATCTTGTGGCTGATGCCCTCGACCTCGTTCCGCAGTTCGCCGAAGCGCAGGGTGCCTTCACCCAGGGCCTCGATGATCAGCAGCGCCCACTTGTTGGCGACGTCGGAGAAGATCTCCCGCGCCAGAGAGTCCGCTCGCGTCAGGTCCGCGTCGTCGGCCGAGCCCTTGAACTGCTTGGTCACCATGTGGTTCCCCAGTCACCGAAAAGTGCGTTCTTCCATGTCAGCGGACACTCTCCTATGGTTCCTGAGTAACCACAAGAGAGCACGAACGAGGAGTCAGGCAGCATGGCCATCACCCTGGTGAACCCCGGTGGATTGCCGGAGATCGACGCGTACCGGCAGGTGTCGATCGCTTCCGGGTCCAAGCTGGTCCACATCGCCGGGCAGGTCGCCTGGGACGCCGACGGAGTCACGGTCGGTGAAGGCGACCTCGCCGCTCAGGTCGAGCAGTGCTACCTCAACGTCGGCACCGCCCTGGCCGCGGCCGGTGGTTCCTTCGGCGACGTGGCGAAACTGGCCGTCTACGTCGTCGACTGGACCCCCGACAAGATGCCCCTGCTGATGGAGGGGATCACTCGTGCGGCAGGCAGGCTGGGAGTCACCCCGGTGCCGCCGGCCACGCTGCTGGGCGTCGCGGCACTGGACGTACCCGAGCATCTGGTCGAGATCGAGGCAACCGCGGTCCTCGACTGAACGGGCGCATCCCCTCCGCGCGGACCCCGGCGCGGATCCGGGCGCGGACCTCGGCACGGATCCGGGGCCGACCCCGCCCGGATCCCCGGCGCGGATCTCGGCCGTCCGCGGTGCGGCGGACATCCGGGGCAGGCGGGCGGACGCGGGGAAATGCGAGGGCGGTCCGCGTGCGGCACCTGTCACACTGGCTTCATGACGCTCAAGGCCACGCTCCAGGAAGACCTCACTGCCGCGATCAAGGCGCGCGACGAGCTGCGCTCCGCGACTCTCCGGCTGACCCTCGCCGCGATCACCAAGGAAGAGGTCGCGGGCAAGCAGGCGCGTGAGCTCTCCGACGACGAGGTGCAGAAGGTGATCGCCAAGGAGGCGAAGAAGCGGCGGGAGGCCGCCGACGCCTTCAAGCAGGGCGGGCGTGCCGAGCAGGCCGAGCGGGAGCTCGCCGAGGGAGCGGTGCTGGACGCGTACCTGCCGCAGCAGCTCACGGACGAGGAGCTGGGTGAGATCGTGGCGCAGGCCGTGACCGAGGCGAAGGCCGCCGGCGCCGAGGGCCCGCGGGCCATGGGGGCCGTCATGAAGATCGTGAACCCGAAGGTCGCCGGGCGCGCCGAGGGCGGCAGGGTCGCCGCCGCGGTGAAGAAGCTCCTCGCCGGGTGACGCTGGGGAACGAGGGAGCAGCCGAGGGGAGATGGGGGCCGAGGAGTGTACGGGGCTTCCGTCAAGCGGAGCCGGCGGTCCGCGAAGGCGGAACGGCGCTCTGTTGCTCGTGGCCTCCCGGACCCGTGACCTCGTGACCTCCCGAGCTCGCGACTCGTAACCTTCTGAGCTCGCCACTGGTGGCTTCCTGAACTCGCGGCCAGGGCGCCGCCCGGCCCGCCCGCGGCCCGCTTGAACCACGCGCCCCCCGGTCCGCGCACAGCGCACAGCGGAGAAA
>NZ_JAAAXQ010000499.1 GCF_009916105.1 Streptomyces sp. GC420
GCGGTGTAGACGCCGATCCCGCCCGACGGGACGTTGGCCGTGTTGTAGGCGGCGAGAGGAGTCGTCCCCGAGGGGAGGGTGAGCGTGCCGTCGAAGTACACCTGGAGGATCCGGCCCGCCGCGCCCGATCTGGCCGCCCGCGTCGTAGGACGCCTCGATGTAGACGACGAGGTTCGAACCGTCCATCCGCAGCGGGTACATCCTGCGGTCCTCGGGAGCCGCGGAACGCCACTTCTCCTTGCCGGTGTCGAGGCTGAAGGCGACGACGTCGTTGCCGCGGAGCCCGTCGGTCGGCAGGTAGAGGGTGTCGGAGCTGACGACGATGCCCTGGCAGCCCTGCAGATCGCGGCTGAGGATGGACAGGCCGCACTGCGGCGCGAAGGAGTCCTTGCTCGTCAGCTGCGAACGGACGGAGCCGCTGCCGTCCTTGAGGGTGACGACGCTCCACTTCTTGTTGTCCTCGTCGACCAGGGACAGGACCACGGGCGAGGTGGAGTACACCTTGTTGATCCGCATGCCCTTGGGCACCTTGAAGGTCCACTTGGCCCGGCCGGTCGCCGGGTCGACCTCCTGCGCCTGCTCGCTCTGGTCGGTGCAGGTCTCCACGGCGATCAGCCGCTTCCCGCCCGCGTAGTCGTCGGGCTGGCAGGAGCCGGCCAGCTTGCTGAACAGCTTCTTGCCGTCGCTGATCCGGAAGGCGCTGGACGGGCCCATCCGCGAGACGGTCACGGTGTTGCCGCTGATCGCCAGGTCGAGGTCGGTCATGATGTCGAAGAGGCCCTCCTCGGGGACCTCCTTCGTCCAGGCCCGCTTGCCCGACTCGATGTCGATCATGGTGAGCTGGTTGCAGTCGGCCTTGTCGCTGGTGCCGTTCATGAAGCCGATGACGACCTTGCCGTCGTCCGTGGTCTGCTGGGGCGCGCCGCAGATCTTCGCGGGCAGCTCGATCTTCCACGCCTCCTTGCCGGAGGCCGCGTCGTAGCCGGCGATCTGCTTGTACGCCGCCTTGGCCACGACGTCGCCGGCGAACCACAGGCCGGGGGCGTCGGCTCCGCTGCCGGGGGCGTCCGGGGCGTCGGCCTGCCAGAGGAGCTTCGACTCGCCTTCCTTGCGGCCCGCGTTGGGGTCGCCGTTGACGTCGTCGCCGTCGCCGCTGCCGTCCCCGTCGTCGACGGGGCCCGTGGGGTCGGTGCCCGGCTTGTCGCTGCCGCCCGCGACAGGCTTCTTGTCGTCGTCACCGCCGGCGGTGGCGAAGAAGACGCCGGTGCCGATGACGAGGAGCGCGGCGACCGCTGCACCGATGATGACCGCCGGCTTGCCCTTGAAGGGCCCTCCGCCCTGCCCGGCGGGCGCGGGGGCGCCGGGGAACTGACCGCCGGGCGGCGGCGGGTAACCGTAGCCCTGGGGAGGCTGACCGTAGGGGCCCGGCTGGACGTAAGGACCGGGCTGTGCGTACGGGTTGACGGGTGCGGGCTGTCCGGGCGGAACACCCGGCCCCTGCGGGAAGCCGTAGCCGCCCTGCGGCGGCTGCCCGGGCGGGGGCGGCGAGGACGGCGGGAACCCGTACCCCTGGGGCGGCTGCCCCGGTGCGGGCCCGCCGGCGGGAGGCTGGGCGGGCGGAGGCGGCCCCTGGGGCGGCTGCCCCTGCGGCGGCTGTCCCTGCGGCTCCTGGGGGGCGCCGAAACCGCCCTGCGGCGGCTGGTTGGGCGGCTGAGTCATCAGCGCTCTACCTCTTCACGCGGGTTCGCGGCCCGACCGGTTTCCCCCGCTCTCCCGGCGACCAAACCCCGCCGGAAAGGATCGAATCGGGCACGAATCCCGCAGATTCACGTCAGTCAAGCGGGAGTTCTTTCTACCACTGGCAACTGACAGGAAAGCGGCTCGGTCCGCCCTGTACCCATGGGCGGACCGAGCCGTGATGCCGTTGTTACGGGGTCCTCACACCGTCTCCGCAAGCTCCAGCCAGCGCAGCTCCAGTTCCTCGCGGTCCCCGGACAGGGCGCGCAGTTCGGCGTCGAGCTTCGCCACCTTCTCGAAGTCGGTCGCGTTCTCGGCGATCTGCGCGTGCAGCTTCGACTCCTTCTCGGAGATCTTGTCGAGCTGCCGCTCGATCCGCTGGAGCTCCTTCTTCGCGGCCCGGGTGTCCCCGGCGGGCTTCTCCCGGGACTCGGGAGAAGCCGGCTGCGCCGGGACCGCCGCCTCCCTCGCCCGCTCGCGCCGCTCCAGGTACTCGTCGATTCCGCGCGGCAGCATCCGCAGGGTCGCGTCCCCCAGCAGCGCGTACACCCGGTCGGTGGTGCGCTCCACGAAGAACCGGTCGTGGGAGATCACGATCATCGAGCCGGGCCAGCCGTCGAGCAGGTCCTCCAGCTGGGTCAGGGTCTCGATGTCCAGGTCGTTGGTGGGCTCGTCGAGGAACAGGACGTTCGGCTCGTCCATCAGCAGCCGCAGGAGCTGCAGCCGCCGCCGCTCGCCTCCGGAGAGGTCACCGACGGGCGTCCACTGCTTCTCCTTGGCGAAGCCGAACTGCTCGCACAGCTGGCCCGCGGTCATCTCGCGGCCCTTGCCGAGGTCGACCCGGTCGCGCACCTGCTGCACGGCCTCCAGGACGCGCAGCTCCGGGGCCAGCTCGCCGACCTCCTGGGAGAGATAGGCCAGCCTGACCGTCTTGCCGACGGTGATCCGGCCCGCCGCCGGCTGCTTCTCGCCCTGCGTGCGGGCCGCCTCGGCGAGCGCCCTGAGCAGCGAGGTCTTGCCCGCTCCGTTCACGCCGACCAGACCGACCCGGTCACCCGGACCGAGCTGCCAGGTCAGATGCCTCAGCAGCACCTTCGGCCCGGCATGCACGGTCACGTCCTCGAGGTCGAAGACGGTCTTGCCGAGCCTGGCGCCGGCGAACTTCATCAGCTCGCTGGTGTCCCGGGGCGGCGGCACGTCCGCGATCAGTTCGTTGGCGGCCTCGATGCGGAAGCGCGGCTTGCTCGTACGGGCCGGGGCACCCCGGCGCAGCCAGGCCAGCTCCTTGCGTACGAGGTTCTGCCGCTTGGCCTCCTCGGTGGCCGCGATCCGCTCCCGCTCGGCACGGGCGAAGACGTAGTCGGAGTACCCGCCCTCGTACTCGTGGACGGCGCCGCGCTGCACGTCCCACATGCGGGTGCAGACCTGGTCGAGGAACCACCGGTCGTGGGTCACGCAGACCAGCGCGGACCGGCGGGCACGCAGGTGCCCGGCCAGCCAGGCGATGCCCTCCACGTCGAGGTGGTTGGTCGGCTCGTCGAGAACGATCAGGTCCTGCTCGGCGATCAGCAGCTTGGCGAGCGCGATGCGGCGGCGCTCGCCGCCGGAGAGCGGCCCGATGACGGTGTCGAGGCCGTGCTCGAAACCGGGCAGGTCGAGGCTGCCGAAGAGACCGGTCAGGACGTCCCTGATCTTGGCGCTGCCCGCCCACTCGTGGTCGGCGAGATCGCCGATGACCTCGTGGCGGACGGTGGCCCGCGGGTCCAGCGAGTCGTGCTGGGTCAGCACTCCGAGGCGCAGCCCGCCGCTGTGCGTGACGCGCCCGCTGTCCGCCTCCTCCAGCTTGGCCAGCATCCGGATCAGCGTCGTCTTGCCATCGCCGTTGCGTCCGACCACCCCGATCCGGTCACCCTCGCTGACGCCGAGGGACACTCCGTCGAGCAGCGCACGCGTGCCGTACACCTTGCTGACGGCCTCGACATTGACCAGATTGACGGCCATTTCACTCCTGGAAGGGGACGGTTCTCGGCTTCCCAGAGTAGTCGCCGCCCGTACCCGACCGTTCCGGGCACGGAATGTCGGGCCCCGGGGTGCGGGGGCTCCCTAGCGTGGGCGTCCGTAAGGAAGGAGCACCCGGGTGCTGGAGCGGCTCAATCAGGCGATGGACCACGTCGAGGACCGTCTCGGGCAGCGGATCGAGGTGTCCGAGCTGGCACGGATCGCCGTCACGTCGGAGTACCACTTCCGCAGGATGTTCTCGGCGCTGGCGGGCATCCCGCTGTCCGAGTACGTGCGGCGCAGGCGGCTGACGCTGGCGGGTGCCGAGGTGCTCGCCGGGGACCGGACCCTGCTGGAGATCGCCGTGCGGTACGGCTACGGCTCGGCCGAGGCGTTCGCGCGGGCGTTCCGCGCCGTGCACGGCGTCGGGCCCGGAGAGGCCAGGCGGACCGGCGCGGCACTGCGCTCCCAGCCCCGGATGTCCTTCCGCCTCGTCGTCGAAGGGAGTGGCAGCATGCGGTACCGGGTGGTCGAGAAGGAAGCGTTCGCGCTGGTGGGGCGGAAGGCAAGGGTCCCGCTGGTGCACGAGGGCATGAACCCGGCGATCGTCGCGTTCGTACGGGGGCTCGGGCGGGAGACGATCGCGCGGATCGAGGAACTCGCCGACCAGGAGCCGCGCGGGGTCGTGACCGTGAGCGACGGCCTCGACGCCGCGCGCGAGGAGGGCACCGCGTTCGACTACTGGCACGCGGTGGTCACCGGCGCACCGGCGCCGGAGGACATGGAGACTCTCGCCGTCCCCGCCGGCACGTGGGCGGTCTTCGAGAGTTCGGGGGCCTTCCCGCAGGCCGTGCAGTACCTGTGGCGCGACGTGTTCACACAGTGGTTCCCGTCCAATCCGTACCGGAGCAGGCCGGGCCCGGAGATGCTGAGCACGCGCCTCTCCGACGACGGCGGCCACGCGGACGCGGAACTGTGGGTCCCCGTGGAACGGCTCCCGGGCTGACGGGCGGGGCCGGTTCCGGTACCCCCGGAGCGGCCGCGGCCGCTCCGGGGCCGCCCCGGGCCG
>NZ_JAAAXQ010000049.1 GCF_009916105.1 Streptomyces sp. GC420
CCGGCTCACCGGTGCGCAGAACCTGGAGGATGGGCCGCTCGATGTCCTTGACCACGCGGCCGTCTTCGGTGAGCAGCACGCCCTCCGGCAGGATGTCGCGCACGAAGCGCCCCACAACCTCCTGCAGCGTCACACCGAACTGTTTTTCGATGGCCGTATTGATCCACCGTACCCGGGCGTCGGTGTCGTAGATGACCAGCTGCACCGGCGACTGGCGGTAGAGCCCGGCGAGCACGGCCCGGTCGATGGCGCGCTGCCGCAGCAGCTCCACGCTCATCGCCACCACCAGCCAGGCCGCCCCGCCCGTGCCATGGGCAAACGGATCCAGGGTCAGGGCCACGGGCACCAGGCGGCCGTCGCGATGTCGCACCGACCGAATGCCGTACGTGCCGGAGCTGCCGGTGGTGGGGGCGAGTCCGGCGCCCGTCGCGGTGTCCGTCAGGACCGCGTCGGCGGACCGGCCCAGCACCTCGTCCGGCCGGTGTCCGAACAGCGCCTCGGCCTCGGAGCTCCACCCGATGAACCGCATCCGCTCGTCCAGTACAGCGGTCGCCCGCCCCGCCGTCAGCATGCCGGGACCGACGCCCCGGCCGGATTCGACCGCCCCGGCTCCGGTGGTTCCGGTCCCGCGTCGTGCGGGCTGATGAGACCTGTCATGGCTGGCACCAGTCGTCTGCGCTCCCGATCACTTCAATATACTGCCGGACGGCACGGACGGCTTCTGCGCGCGGTGCGCCGCGAGGAGCCAGCGCAAGGCTTCTACACCTTCCTCCGTGCGCCGCGCGTCGCCCGAGGTGACCTGGTGGAAGACCAGCCCCTCCAGGGCCGCGAAGACGATCTCCACCAGCTCCAGGGACACACCGAAACAGTCCAGCGCCTCGCGGACAGCGTCGCGGTAGGCTTCATGGAGGGCGTCGACATGCCGCTGCAGTTCGGGCGCTCGCCTCCAGCTTCAGTTCGTTCTGGAACACCTGCACGTCCGGATCGGCGCCGATGAAGCCGGGCAGCGTCACGGCAAAGTCCTCCAGCCTGCCGCTGACGGGCACCAGCGACGACGTCTCGATGCTGCGTTCTGCGGGGCAGACGGTGGTCCAGGAGTATCCGCGCAGGAAGGTCCGCGCCTCGGCGACCGAGCGCTTGACCTTGCGATTGAGCACACAGTCGAGTCCGGTGTCCTCGATGCACGGCTCGTCGTCCCCGCCCAGCCCGGCAAAGGCGGGCCCCACCCCGTCGAGCGCGGCAGTCAGGAAGGCGACCGCCCGCGCGCGCAGTACGCGAGGTCGTCCGCCCGCGCGTCCTCCTCGTCAAACAGCAGATGCGCCTCCACGTTCGGGGGGCGCACGGCGATGCCGGAGCTGCGGATGAGGGCCACCGGCTTCCACAAGCGCTCCCGCTGGAACGTCACGGCCGCGGTCTCGGGCGCGGGGCAGCAGTTCCTCCCGCATCGCGGGCCACCCCGCCGAAACAGGCGAGAAGTCCCGGCGCGGCGCGCTCTCGCCGGCCTGGGTGCTCACGTGCGAGAAGCCGATGCCCTGCCGGTCCTCCCCTACCAGTTCCCTCAGCGGGCCGTCGAGGGCGGCCTCGAACCAGGAGACGAGTCCCCTGCCAACCCCGTCCCTGGTGTGCACGTCCAAGGTCGCGCTCGCCAGCAGTCTCACAACCTGCCTCCCTCTCTCGGATTGCCGGGGCCTTCCGCGGGGGCCCGCAGGCCGCCGTCTGCTCTGTCCCGGAACCCAACGCCCAGGCCGGTCCGTGCTCACGGGCCGGCCCCGCCCCGGATCGGGGCTCAGGCCATCACCGGCTCCGGCCGCGACGGCCGCTACAAGGCAATCGGGCCGTTGGCCCAGGCAGCAGCACCCGGTTCCGGCGCAGCCACGTCACTGCGGGGGTGCAGCTGGGCGGGTCAGGGAGCACCGTCAGTGGCCACCCGCACATTGGCCGTGGTCGTGCCATGGCCGCCCTGGCAGTCGACCGAGACGTGAAGCGGCTGCACTCGTGAGGGAGGGTACGTGCCTCGGGCAGACGGACAAGACAGTGAGGGGACCTTGGGCCGGGCCTTTGGTCACAGATGCCCCGCAGCGCGGGCGGCGTGGCTAACCCTCTCCGACGGCCGCCAGGTCCACGTCCTTGGTCTCCCGGTACCGGAAGAACGACACCGTGCTGATCAGACAGAGCACCACCACGTACCACGGGTACCAGGCGGCGTGGCCGTGCGCAGAGAGGTACTCGATCAGGTAGGGCGCCGTGCCGCCGAACAGGGCCACCGTCAGCGCATACGGCAGCCCGATACCGCTCGACCGCAGCGACGTCGGGAACATCTCCAGCATCGCCGACGGCGCGGCCGCCGCGTAGCAGCCGAACAGCAGCAGCGCCGCCGTCATCACCGCGCCCAGCCGCACGGCCGAACCTGACAGGAGGCCGAAGAGCAGCGGGGACAGGCAGGCGAACCCACAGCCGAACACCAGCAGCAGCGGACGGCGACCGTACCGGTCGGCGGCCATGCCGAACAGCGGCAGCGCGGCCATGAACACCACCTGCGCGACGACGGCGGCCTTCAGCGCGGCGTTCGCCGGTATCCCGTACTGGAGTTGGGCGTACAGCGGCAGGTACGAGGCGAAGGTGTAGTAAACGACGGTCGCACCCAGCGTGAAGCCGGCCACGCGGGCGGTGGCGCGCGGGTGAGTGCGCAGCACTTGCCGCGCCGGGTTGCGCGGCCGCTCCCGCACCGCTTCGAAGACGGGTGTCTCGCGCATTCGGCCGCGCAGGTACCAGCCGTACAGGGCGAGCAGCGCGCCGAGCGCGAAGGGAACACGCCAGCCCCAGCTTCCCAGCTGGGCAGGGGTGAGCGTGTTGTGCAGGAGCAGCGCGAGCAGCGTGGCCGCGAGCGTGCCGAGGGTGGTGCTGATGTAAACGGCGCTGGAGTACAGGCCGCGGCGCCCGCCCGGCGCGATCTCGTTCACGTACGTGCTCATCGCCGAGCCCTCGCCGCCCGCGGACAGCCCCTGCAGCGCCCTGGCCACCACCAGCAGCGCCGGGGCCAGTACGCCGGCCGTCCGGTAGGGCGGGGCGAGCGCGATCAGGAGGCTGCCGCCCGCCATCATCAGCAGGGACAGCCGCAGTGCGGTGGTGCGGCCGTGGCGGTCGCAGTACGCACCGATCAGCACTCCGCCGAGCGGTCGAAACATGAACCCGACGGCGAAGACCGACAGGGTCCGCAGGACGTTCGCGGTCGCATCGCCCGCCGGGTAGAAGTGCGGGCCGAGCAGCGCGGCGAACGTCACGAACGTGGCCCAGTCGAACCACTCCATGGCATTGCCGATGGAGGCGACCATCACCGGCCGCAGCCGGTCCCTCCTCAGGGATACGCGACCCGCCTCCGCGACAAGAGTGTTCACGATGTCGTCCTCCCGTGCAGTGGTCGTGTGGCGGGTGCGGTGCCGAGCCGTGCGCGTACGTCGTCGGCCTCGGCGACGCCGATCTCGGTGAACGCTTCCAGAGCCTGGGTCCAGTACGCCCGCGCCCGGGGGTGATCGCCGTCGACCGTGGCGACGGCGCCCAGGACGTGCTTGGCCTTGGCGATGTTCAGGCGCTGCGCGGTCGGCTGCGACAGGGTGAGCGCCAGCTGTGCGCACTCCTTGGCGCGGTGCGGGTCGCCCAGACTCAGGTAGAGCGGGGCCAGTTCCAGGAGGACCTTGCTGCGGGCGATGTGGTTCACGCTCCCCTCGGCGAGGGAGCGGGCCTCTTCGGCGTGCCCGGCGGCGTCCTCGCGGCCCAGCAACCCGTCTGTGACGGCCATGCGGGCCAGCGCGTACGCCTCGCCGTCGACGTAGCCGATCTGCCGGGCGCCGTCGAGCGCCGTGGCCGCGTAACGGGCCGACTGCGGCAGCGAGTCGAGGCCCACACTGATGGCCGAGAGGAGGCACAGCGTCTCCACCTCGTAGGTGCGGTCGCCGCACTCCTGGAAGGAACTCAGTGCCCGCTGCGCCGAGTCGAGCGCGGTCTCGTGCCGGCCGATGTCCAGGTCGACGAGGGCGAGCCCGTACAGCGAGATGCTTCTGTCGTAAGAGGAATCGATGGACTCGGACACCTTCAGCGCCCGCGTGAAACAGGACTGCGCCTCGGCCAGTTCCCCGGCGGCCTGGCGAACCAGGCCCAGGTTGCGCAGGCTGTACGAGCTGATGTGGTGCAGGCCGAGGCCGCCCGCGGTGGCCAGCGACGCCGTGAGGCACTCGGTGGCGCGCGCCATGTCACCCTGCGTCCAGTGGATGAACCCCAACAGGCCCTGGGTACTGGCCTCCAGCCGGGAGGACTGGATGGTGTGCGCGACGTCGAGCGCCCGCCGTGCGGCCTCCTCAGCCTGCGCGCCCCGGCCCAGGCTGAGGTGGGCGAGGCTCATGTTGTTGAGCATGGCCGCGACCTCCTCGGCCATGCCGAGCCGGTCGTGCAGCGCGAGGCTCTTCTCCTGGTGCGCGATGGCCCGCTCGTAGTCGCCCAGCGTGTTGTGGAGGTTGGCGAGGCTGCGGTGCATTGCCGCGACGCCGCGCTCGTCGTGGAGGGTCTCGGCAGCGGACAGGCCGATGCTGGTCGTCTCACGCCACTCGGTGCGGTACTTGCCCGTCCAGAAGAAGCCGCGCAGCGCGTCGGCCAGGTGCCAGGACAGGTGGTGCGTGCCGAAGTGGCGCACACAGGCCATCAGATTGCGCCGCTCGGCCAGCAGCCAGGCCATCGCGTGGCTCTCGTTCGGGAACTGCGGCGCGTCGAAGGTCGCCTTCGGTCGCTCCGGTTGGGCGAGCCGCACGAATTCCGAGTAGAGGACGTCGGCCGCGGCACAGGCGCCCGTGAGATACCACTGACCGAGCCGCTCCAGGGCCTCGGCCCGCTCCCGCGCGGAGTGCTCGACGAGCGCGCGGCCTTGCGCGTACTCGCGCAGCAGGTCGTGGAACTGGTAGCGACCGGGAGCGGGTTGCTGCAACAGGCTCGCCGTCTCCAGGCGGCTCAGGCCGGTCCGCGCCTGCGCCTCGCTGATGTCGGCGAGCACCGACACGGCTGCGGGTGTGAAGTCGGAGCCTGGGAAGAGCCCGGCCAGGCGGAAGACCGCACGGTCGTCCGGGGTCAACGCGTCGTACGACAGGGCGATGGCCGTGGAGACGGCGGACGTCGTGTCGCCGTCGACGGAGAGGGCGGCGAGGCGGTTTCCGCGCCGCAGACTCTCCAGGTAGTCCTCGGTCTGCCCGCCCGGGGCGCCGATCAGGTTGGCCGCGGCGATCCGGAGCGCGAGCGGCAGGTACGAGCACAGGGCGGCCACTTCACGTACCACATCCGGCTCGATCGCCACCGCGGCCTGCCGCATCATGCCGGTGACCAGCTCGGCCGACTCCTGCGCGCTGAGCGTGCCGACCCGGATCACCTGGGCGCCGTGCGTGACCGCGAGGGAGCGTAACTGCCGCCTGCTGGTGATCAGTACGGAACATCCCGCGTCACCGGGGATGAGCGGCAGCACCTGCTCGGCGCTGGACGCGTTGTCCAGCACCACCAGCACGCTCTTCCCGGTCAGCTTCGACCGGTAGAGGTTGGCCTGTTCGACCGGGTCGACCGGGATCTGGTCCGCGGGTACGCCGAGGCTGCGCAGGAACTGCGAGAGCACCTGGTCCGGCGGGAGCGGCGCGTGCGCCCCGCCCTGCTCGTAGCCGCGCAGGTTCACGTACAGCTGCCCGTCCGGGAAGGTGCCCCGCACCCGGCTGCCGAGCCATACCGCGAGCGCCGTCTTGCCCACGCCGGGCGGCCCGGACAGGACCACAACGGGGACGCCGGTACGGTCCGGAGCCGGAGGCAGCATCGTCTCGATCCGGCCGACGACATCGTCCCTGCCCACGAAACCCAGGGCCAGGGGCGGGAGTTGCGCGGGCACCGTGACGGCACCGAGGCGCGGCCCGTGCGGGGCCGCGAGGGCGGGGTCCGATTCGAGGATGCCGGCGTGCAGAGCGCGCAGCCGTTCGCCGGGCTCGACGCCGAGTTGCTCGACCAGTTCACGGCGGGCCTGCTGGTAGACGTCCAGCGCCTCCGCCTGCCGCCCCGAGCGGTACAGAGCCAGCATCAGCAGGCTCCAGAAGTTCTCCCGCAAGGGGTTGTCCATGGCCGCCGCGCGCAGCTCCTTCACCAACTGCGCGTGCCTGCCGAGGTGGAGCTCGGTCTCGAAGTACGCCTCCAGCGCGCCGAGCCGCTCGTCCTCCAGTGCCGGGGACTCGTCGCGGCGCAACGAGTCCGACGGGATGTCCGCGAGCGGCGCACCCCGCCAGGTGCTCAGCGCGTCGGCCAGCAGCCGCGTCCGCTCTTCCGGCGTCTCCGCCTGCTGCGCCAGCCGGACCAGGCAGCGGAACCGCGTCAGGTCCAACTCCCCGTCGGCCACGTCGATCCGGTAGCCGCCGGACGCCGTCTCCACCAGGCCGGCGTCGCCGAGCAGCATCCGCAGCCGTCGTACGTACGTGTGCAGCGCCCCGCGCGGGTTCGACGGCTTGCGCTCGTCCCACAGCCAGTCGGCGAGACGGTCGTTGTCGACCACCGAGCCGGCCTGCAGCAGCAGCGCGGCCAGCAGCACCCGAAGCTTCCCGGAATCAATTACCAATTCTTTGCCGGCGACACGTGCGGAGAGCGTTCCCAATATCCCGAAGCTGTTCCCGATGCCAGGCGCGGCGGCGCTTGGCGATGGGACGAATCCTGTTCGCACCATGCAGTTCTTGCCATCCCCCGTAGGCGTGTGCACAGCCTCCCGATGCTACGCACCGCGCCATTGCCGGAACGCGTGCAAGGGGACCCCTCAGCCGTGCGGTTCCCACAATAAGCGACACCGGAGGCGGGCCGGGGGTTCCGCCTTGTTCAATTTGTCACACGGCAGGTCCGTTTTTCCGCGGCCCGTACCCGCCGAGGTGAGGGCGGCGGGAGCGGTTCCGGATACTTGGCCGAGGGTGACCTTCCGGGCCCGGGTGTGTGCCGGAGGTGGTTCGGCGCGGAATTTCCTCACGCGGTGTTCCACTGCTCTTTGATGGCAGGGGAATTCCCTGTCATGACGGTTGTCGCGGAGAGTGACGGACTTGTAAACGAGCTCCTGACCGTTTCAATACCGTCTCAATGGTTCTGGATTCCTGGCCCGGACAGGTGCGCTCACGCAGTGCCCGTGAACCGGGAAATCGCCCCCGTCAGCGGGTCCGAGAAGGACGCCTCATCAAGGCGGTAAGAGGGTCGCCGACTGCGCAGCGCCTGGAGGAAATCGCTTGCCGCGTCCGGACTTCCGGTGTCGGCGGTCGGGGACGCGAGGGTTTCGCGGGGCGACGGGACGCCGGGCTCGGGAACGTACGGCAGCGCGGCGTGGCCGTGCGCCTCGGGCTTGGAGCAGTTGCCCGACGCCGCGCCCACGTGCGCTCTCGGCCGCGCGCGCCAGGGAGCGGCCCTGCCGGTTGCATGACTCATCACAGTCTCCTTCGTACGCGATTCGTGTCCGCCGGCCGTGCCTTGGAGCGAGATCCGGCAGTCAGGTCCGACGCAGGTGGTCGACGACCAGCGACCTGATGGTCGACGACCAGTGCGGCGGGAAGATGTGGCCCATGCCAGCGATCCGCCACAGGCGCGCGTGCCGGATCACCCGGTGCAATTCCTCGCCGTGCTCCAGGGGAAGGACCGGGTCCTGCTCGCCGTGCACGACGAGAGTCGGCACGTCGAGGGCGGCGATCCGGCCGGTCAGCGGGGGCGTGCGGTCCAGGGCCGCCGAGTGACGCCAGGAGGTGTCGGGCCCATGGCCGCGGGACATCACACGCCGGACCAGGTCCACCCAGTAGGCCTGGTCGAACGGCACGGCGTGCCCCACCAGCACCCGCCAGCCGTCGACCGCCGCGGCCATACACTCCTCGGGCCCCCGCGGCGGGGACGTGGTGAGCCGTGCGACCCGCTCCAGCATCGGCGGGCGCGGACCGGGCAGTCCGGTGCGCGGCGGCAGCCGCACATCGCCGTTCGCATCCGGGGAACTGGACAACAGCACCAGCGACCGGACGAGTTCAGGCCGGTCGAGCGCGAGCAGCTGGGCCACCATGCCGCCGACAGACTGGCCCACCACATGCGCCGAGCCCAGACCGAGCCCGACGATCACGTCAGCAGCGTCCGCGGCCAGCGTCGACAGGTCGTACTCGCCGTCGGACTTCCCCGACCTGCCGGTGTCCCGGTGGTCATAACGCACCACGAAGTACCCGTCCGCGGCGATCAGTCGGCACAGCGCGTCCGGCCACACGATGCCCGGCGCCGTGCCGCCCATCACCAGCAGCACCGCCGGATCGCGGCGGCTGCCGAACGTCTCCGTCCACAGTCGCAGACCGTCCTGCGTCGCGATTGTCCTCTCCATCGGGCTCTGTTTTCCCCTTGGTAGGGTGCGGTGGACCGCTGATCATCCGTCCTGGGGGAACAGAATGACCCGCGCACGCACGGCACTTGTCCTGGTTGATCTGCAACGGTGGATCGTCGACATGCCGTGGCAGCCGACCGGCGGCGACGTCGTGATCGACGCCTGCGGAAAGCTGCGCGAGCACTTCGCGAGCACCGGCTCCTCGACCGTCGTCCTCGTCCGGTACGTACGAGCTGACGGCGCCGACGGCGGCATCGACGCCGCCCCCAACCAGTTGGTCCCCGGTCTTGAACCGCGTACCGGCGAAACCCTGGTGACCAAGCACGGCCTCGACGCCTTCGAGGGCACCGACCTCCACGACCGCCTGCGCCGCGAAGGCGTCACCCAGGTCGTGGTCGCCGGTCTGTCCACCGCGCACGGCGTCGCGGCCACCGCCGCGACGGCGCTGCGGCTGGGCTACGAAGTGGTCGTCGTCTCCGACGCCACCGCCAGCGTGGACGAGGCGCAGCACCGCGAGGCGCTCGACCGGCTCACCGCGCTCGGCGCGCGCACCGGCCTGGTCTCGGACCTCGTGGCCGCGAAGGTCAGCGGGAACTGACCTCGCGGCCCGGCAGGTCACCGTAGGTCGGCCTCAAGCCGACCGGTTCACTGGCAGCTGACCGCCGTGGGCTTGACCACGTACACGATGCGGTGCGCGACGTCCGGAGGCGGGCCGTCCAGCCTCATGTCGTACCGCTGCGCAAGCTGCGCGAAGAACTCGCCGGACGAGTCGTCGTCAATCCGCACCACCTCGCCGCGGATCTCCAGGTAACGGTACGGCTGCTCCGGGTCGTTGACCGACACCGCGACGTGCGGGTCGGCCGTGATGTTCTTGTACTTGTAGCGGACCGTCGTGTTGGTGAAGCGGACGTACTCTCCGTCCCAGGAGAACCACATCGGGTTCACCTGCGGCCCGCCGTCCGCCGCCCGGATCGTGGCCAGATGGCCGAAGAGCGGCCGCTCCAGCAGGTCCCGGTGACTTTCCGGAATGAGACTCATACTGTGTGTTCCTCCACTTTCTGCTGTTCGTCCTGCCCGGCGCTGAGCATGGGGCGGAACAGGTCCGTCAGTCGTGCCCGCATCGTGGGGACGTCCTTGGCGATCCGGTCCACGTGACCGTCCGGCCGGGCGAGCACGAGCGCGGGCTTTCCGCGGCGCGCCTCGGTGCGGACGTCGAGCACCGCGTCAAGCCGGTCCGCGCACCACCGTGTCAGCTCCCGCGCCGACTCGTCCCGCGCCCCCGTCAGGATCAACGTGTGGCGGAGATCGTCGAGTTCTTTCCGCAGCGGCAGCGGCACCAGCGCGCCGGGCACGAAGCCGGCCGTCTTCTTTCCGGCCGGGGGTTCGGTCCGGTATTTCGTCCGCAGACCGGCGAGCCACGGAAGGTACGCCAGGTCGAAGAGACGCAGGCCCGACGCGACACGCAACAGGTTGTCGCGCAGGAGAACCTGGTGGCCCTTGCGCAGCAGCCACAGCTTCGTCTGCACGTCGGCCTGGCGCACCACCGCGCGCGCCACGTCCCCGCGCTCGCTCACATAGGTGTCGAGCAGCCGCTCGGCGCTGTACCCGTGCCAGACGAGGGCAAGCTTCCACGACAGGTTGTGGGCGTCGTTGACACCGGTGTTGAGGCCCTGCCCGCCGGCCGGGCTGTGGATGTGCGCGGCGTCCCCGATCAGGAAGACCCGGCCGGCCCGTGTCGTGTCGGCGTGCCGCGCGTGCACGTTGAAGACGCTGATCCAGTCGGGGTCGCGAAGCCGGATGCCGCCAGGCCCGCGCTCGTCGACCAGGCTCTGCACCATGGCCAGGTCGATGTCCTCCTGGGTCACCCCGGTCGGCGCCGAGGTGAACACGCGCCAGCGGCCGTCCGGCAGGCCGCAGGCCACCAGGATGCCTCGTGGGGAGCAGAAGTAGTGCGTCATGCGGTGGTCGAAGTGGGTGTCGACCATCACGTCCGCGACGACGAACCGCAGTTCGTACGTGGATCCCTCGAAGCCGATGCCCAGGTGGCCGCGGACGGTGCTGCTCGCCCCGTCCGCCCCGATGACGTACGCGAACTCCTCCTCGTGCTCGGTGCCGTCCGGGTGACGCAGGCGGGCCCGCACCCGGTCGTCGAGCTGCTCAAAGCCGAGCAGCTCGGTGCCCCAGCGCACGGCGCCGCCGACCGAGGCGAGGTTGGTCCGCAGGACCTCCTCGATGTCCGGCTGCGGGCAGATCAGCGGCTGAGTCGCCGAGTTGTAGCGGAGGTTGGCGATGACCTTCCCGTCGGAGTAGTACCGCATCTGCGACTGGGGCAGCGCACGGGTGGCGAGCAGGTCGCGCCCTCCGACCCGGTGGATCAGCTCGACGGTGCGCGGCCACAGGCCCAGCGCCTTCGACAGGGTGCTGGGTTCCTCGGCCTTGTCCACGCAGCGGACCGGTACACCGCGCCGGGTGAGTTCGGTCGCCGCGGTGAGGCCGGCCGGTCCCGCGCCCGCGACGAGAACCGGCAGCGCACCCACGGTGGTGGTCATACGGTCGCCTCCTCGGCGACGGCTTCGGCGGGCGCGGCCTGCTGGGCGCGCTCGCGCAGCATCACGCTCACCAGCACGGCGCTCGCGGCGCAGATGGCGACGACCACCCACAGCACCAGGTGCAGGCCGTCGGTGTAGCTGCCGGTGAGCAGGTTGAGGAAGTCGGAACGGGCGGAACCGGTGACGGTGTCGGCCGCTCCGGCCAGGTCGCCGCTGATCACGCGGTCGGCCACGCCGCTCGCGTCGACGCCGTTCGCGCCTTCGACTCCGGACAGGCCGTCGGAGATGTGCGAGCGCGTCGAGTTGAGCAGCACGGCGCTCATCGCGGCGATGGCGAACGCCTCACCGGCCAGGCGCATCGTGTTGAAGAGTCCGGCGGCGGCACCCGCCTGCGCCGGCTCCACGGAGGTGATCGCGGCACCGTCCACCAGACCGGCCGTCATGCCCATCGAGATGCCGAGCAGCATCAGCGGACCGGCCAGCGCCACCACCGACACGTCCGCGTCGATCAGGGTCAGCCAGCCCGCGCCCACCGCGGCGACCACGAGGCTCAGCGCGAGGATGAGCCGGCTGGAGACACCGCTCTTGACCAGCTTGCTGACGAGGAGCGGAACCGCCAGGACCGGCAGGGTGAGCAGCAGCATCGTGGCGCCCGAGGCGTTCGTGCTCATCCCCGCGACCCCGGTGAAGTACGTGGGCAGCAGCACCAGCAGGCACACGAAGCTGAAGGACAGTGCGACGGGGATCAGCGAAACCGCCATGAAGCGGCCCTGCTTGAGGAGCGAGAGATCGATCATGGGCTGCCGCTGGCGCAGTTCCGCGGCGACGAACAGGGCCATGAGTACGACCGCAGCGGCAGACAGCAGCAGCGTCCCACCGCTCGTCCAGCCCTGCTGCGGGCCCTGGACGATGGCGTACATCAGGCAGAACAGGGACAGCGTGAACGTCGTGGTGCCGGTCCAGTCGACCTTCGTGGCGGCGGGGTTCTTCGACTCCGGCATCAGCGGCACCGCGACCAGCACGAGCACCGAGACGATCAGGTGCGAGAAGAACACCGAACGCCAGCCGAAGGTGTTGACGAGCAGACCCGCGCTCGACGGGCCGAGTGCCAGACCGGCACCGGCCGAGGAGCCGAGGATCGCGAAGGCCCGCGCCTGGGCCGCGCCCTCGAACGTCGTGGCCAGGATCGCGGCACCCGAGGTCATCACCGCGGCGGCCCCGAGCCCGGCGATCGCTCGCGCCACGTCGAGCACGACAATGCTCGACGTCACCCCGCTGACCAGGGTGGACACGGCGAACAGGGCGGTACCGGCGGCGAACATCCGCCGCCGTCCCACGATGTCCGCGAGCGAGCCGCAGCCCAGCATGAAGCAGGCGAAGGCGAGGTTGTAGGCATTGACCACCCACTGCAGCGGGGCGAGCCCCACGTGCAGATCGGAGCTGATGTCCGGAAGGGCGACGGAGGTGCCGGTCAGCGAGGCGGGCAGGACCAGGACGGCGAGACAGACCGCGACAAGCGTCGGTGTCGGATTGCCGCGACCGGTGGCCGGACGAGCCGTGCTCATGAAACGTCCCCTTTCAGGGGGCTGATGGGGGGATGGCGGTAGGAGCGGGTTCAGCGGGCGGGACGGGCGACGACCGCGCACGTGAAGCCGAAGCCCCCGCCCGCCGAGATGGTGAGGGCGATCTCGCCCGGTGCGAGCAGCTCCTGCTCCCGGATGTCCGTGAGGTTCGCTGCCATGTCGCCGGCTCCCAAGTGGCCGGTGCGGTTGCCCAGTTCGACGATGCGTGCCTTGGTCAGGCCCTCGACCGCCGGGTGGTACGTCTCGCGGCGGACCTTGATGCCCACCCTGGGGAGGGCGAGGACCCGGATGCGGGGGTCGTCGACGTCCAGGCCGGCCTCCTCCAGCGCGGTCGTGACGATGCCGCGCAGCGCGGTGTGCACTCCGCTGTAGAAGCCGTCGAGGCCGACATCGGTGATGAACGCCTTCTTGGTGCGCTTGACGTCGATCCGGTCGCTGATCCACCGGCTCGCCGGGGTGAACTCGTCCCGGCCGCGGTGCAGTCCCTCGGCCGCCGAGACGGCGGCGCTGGACAGGCCGAGGAGCGTGAACTCGTCGAGGGCGTCGTCGCGTTCGTGCAGCAGGACCGCCGTGGCCCCGTCGCCGTAGAAGACGCCGTAGTCGCCCGCCCAGCGGTCGAAGCCCTCGTCGGGGAAGCGGTCGCCGGTGGTGACCAGTGCGGTGCCGGTGGTGCTGTCGGCGAGGAGCCGCGACGCGGCCGCCTCCAGTGCGGTGCCGCCGCCGTTGCACATCACCTGGATACCCAGGGGTACCCCGCGCACGGCGCCGATCCGGTGCGCCACGTAGTGCGCGGGTGACCAGAAGTCGTGGCCCTGGTGGTGGATCCAGGCGTGCGTGGTGAAGCCGAGGCCGGCGCCGTCCCAGTCCGCCGCAGCGAGCGCGTCGCGCGCCGCCTTCACCGCCATGTCCGGCGCCGAGACCATGTCCGACACCGGGACCTCGGTGACGCCCGTGTTCGTCAGGTCGTCCTCGCCGATCCTGCCGCGCGCGATGGCGTCCAGGGCGGTCTCGACGGTCCCCGGCAGACAGGTCCTGACGGCCCGGATCCCCAGCCCGTTACCGAGTCGCATGTGTGGGTTCCTCCGTGCTCGATGTGGATGGAGCCGATGGGGTGGATGGAGCCGGTGAGGTTGCCGGGGACGAGGCGGACGAGTGCGTGGTCGGGTCCGCAGCGGCGGTCCCCTGTGCCACCGCTGCGGGCCCGGCGGTCCTCGGCAGCCGGATCCAGCCGAGCTGATCGGCGTGTTCGGCGAGCACCGGGTCGTCCCCGACGACCCCCGCACCGCCCACGCAGGTCAGCAGCGGCAGGTCCGACGCGTGGTCGCCGTACGCGACACACTCCTCGGGACGTGCGCCCGACCGGTCCATCAGGGCCCGGGCGGCCGTGGCCTTCGCCTCGCCGATCATCGCGGTGCGTACCTCGCCCGTGTACCGGCCCGCGACCACCTCGGGCTCGCTGCACAGCATGTGGTCCGCGCCGAGGTGCTCCGCGATCGGGTCGAGGCAGGCTCGGAACGACCCCGAGACGAGCGCGACGTGGTACCCCTCGGCCTGGAGCCGGCGCAGTTCGCTTACGACCTCCTGGTGGAGGAAGCCGTCCCTCTGCCGCTCGCGGGCGAACCAGCGGCGTCCGTTCTCGGCGACCGCGGCCTGTTCCATCCCCGTGTAGCTGCGGTAGTAGGCGCGGTTGGTTTCCTCGCGGGGCACGCCGGCCTGTGCCGCAAGCGTCAACTCGCTTGCGGCCGCGCGGTATCGGTCCGGATCGGCGAGGTGGAACTCCAGGAAGGAGAACATGCTCTTGCTGTCGGTGAGTGTCTCGTCGACGTCGAAGAACGCGATCCGGACGGGCCGTTCACCCATGGCCTCGGTACTGTCGCTCATGCGCTCAGTACCTGCTTCCGACGGCGGCGGGCAGCGCGGCCAGGTCGGCCAGGTCCTCCTCGGTGAGGTGGACCTCCACCGCGGCCAGGTTCTCCCGCAGATAGCGGGAGTTCTTCGTGCCGGGGATCGGCACCACCCGGTCGCCCTGCGCCAGCGTCCAGGCGATGGCCACCTGGGCGGGCGTGACGGAACGGCGGTCGGCGACCTCCCGGATCACGTCGACGATGCGCTGGTTCGCCTCCATCGCGGCGCGGTGGAAGCGCGCGTTGGCGGTGCGGAAGTCGTTGTCCTCGAACTGGCCGGCGTGCAGGGTCCCGGTGAGGAAACCGCGGCCCAGCGGCGCGAACGGGATGAAGCTCGCCCCCACGCTCTCGCACCAGCCGACCATCCCGCCCGACTCGCCCTCCAGCGCGTCGCGTGTCCACAGCGAGAGTTCGGACTGGACGGCGGTCACCGGGTGGATCTCGTGTGCGTCGCGGGCCTGTGCGACGGTGGCCTCGGACAGGCCGAGCCAGCGCACCTTGCCCTCTTCAACGAGCTCTGCCATCGCGCCCCATGTCTCCGCCAGCGGGACGGCGGGGTCGATGCGATGGACGTAGTAGAGGTCGATGACGTCGATGTTCAGCCGTCGCAGGCTGGCCTCGACCGCCGTACGCAGATAGGCCGGTGAGTTGTCGCGGTGGGCCGCCCGGTGCTGAAGGTCGTCCAGGACGATGCCGAACTTCGTCGCGACGACCGCCTCGTCCCGGCGACCTGCGACGGCCTTGCCCAGCAGCGTCTCGTTGTGGCCCGCCCCGTAGATATCGGCCGTGTC
The DNA here is from genome assembly GCF_009916105.1 of Streptomyces sp. GC420. Classification (GTDB taxonomy): domain Bacteria; phylum Actinomycetota; class Actinomycetes; order Streptomycetales; family Streptomycetaceae; genus Streptomyces. Next base: position 15,214 of record NZ_JAAAXQ010000049.1, read on the forward strand.
CAGCAGGTTCCCACCGAGGTCCAGTGCCTCGTTGACGACCCGGATGGAGCGTTCGTCGTCTCGGGCGGACTCCTGGTAGAGCCAGCTCATGCCCATGCACCCGAGGCCGACGCTACCGATCCTGATTCCCGTGTTGCCCAGATCTCTCAGGCGCACCTTTCCTCCTTCTGGCTTCAGACGGCCGCGAATACGAGTGCGGCGTTGTGGCCGCCGAAACCGAGTGATGTGCTCACCGCGACCTCCAGGTCCGCCTCTGCCGCCTTGCCCGTCGTGACGTTGAGGTCGATCTCGGGGTCGAGCTCGGTGAGGTTGGCCGTCGGCGGGACCACGCCATGGCGCAGCGCCAGCGCGGTGAAGACGGCCTCGATGGCTCCCGCGGCGGCGAGCGCATGCCCGGTGACACCCTTGGTCGAGGTGACCAGCGGACGCTCGCCCAGGACCCGGCGCAGTATGCGGCCCTCGGCGACGTCGTTGAGCGGGGTGGAGGTGCCGTGCGCGTTCACGTGGTCCACCTCGTCCGTCCCCGCACCCGCGTCGGCGAGAGCGGCGCGCAGGGCGCGCTCCATCCCGGCTCCGCTCGGGTCGGGCGCGGTGGCGTGGTACGCGTCCGTCGACGAGCCGAAGCCGATCACGTTGGCGTAGACCGAGGCACCGCGCGCCCGCGCGTCTTCGGGCCGCTCCAGTACGAGGATTCCCGCGCCCTCCGCCGCGACGAAGCCGTCGCGCGCCGCGTCGAACGGCCGGGACGCGGCGCCCGGGTCCTCGCGCCGCCCCGAGAGCCCGCCCATCCGCGTCAGGCCGGTGATGGTCGCGGGCGTCAGGGCGGCCTCGGCGCCACCGGCGAGCACCACGTCGCAGGTGCCGGACCGCAGCAGGTCCCGGGCCAGGCCGATGGCGTTGGAGCCGGACGCGCAGGCGGTGGCAGTGACCATGCTCGGCCCGAACGCCTTGACGTCGATGGCGGTATGGCCCGCCACCATGTTCGACATCCCCATGGGGATCATCAGCGGGGAGACGCTCTTCGGCGCGTCCTCCAGGAACCTGCGGTGCTGCTGCTCCCACGTTCCCGTACCGCCGAGGGAGTTGCCGACGATGACGCCCACGCGGGTGCCGTCCCAGCTCCCCGGGTCGAGACCCGCGTCGGCCACCGCCTGGCGGGCGGCGACGATCGCCAGCTGTGTGAAGCGGTCCAGCCGCCAGGCATTGCTCGGCCCGAGCAGCGCCCCGGCATCGAAGCCGGGCACGCGGCAGGAGAAGTCGACGGGGAGACCGGCGAGTTCGGGATCGGGAGCGGCGGTCGACCGGCCGGAGCACACCCGCTCCCAGCTCGTCCGCGCGTCGAGGCCGGCAGCGGTCACGAGTCCGACACCCGTGATCGCCACGGCCCCCTTCGAGGGGACGGTCACGCGCGCACGCCCTGGGCCTCGATGAGCTCGACGGTGTCCGCTATGGTCGTCTCGCCCTGGAGGACGTCGTCGGTGAGGTCGGCCCCCAGCTCCCTGTTGATGAGCATGGTCAGCTCGATCAGCGCGAGCGAGTCGAGGGCGAGATCCTTGTAGGTCATCTCCGGCTCGATCTTCGCGGCGGGCACGCCGAGCTGGGAGACGAGCAGATCGGTCAGCTTTTCCTGTACAGCGCTCATGATTCCGCTTTCCTCGTTCACTTGGTGTAGGTGGATTCAGCAGGCGCCGGGGGACCCGGCAGTGGTTCGACGGACACCTCGGGAAACTCCAGGGCCGCGGCCCCCCAGGTGAGGCCTCCGCCGAAGCCGCACAGCAGCACCCGGTGGCCCGGTGTGATCGAGCCCGTGTGCACGGCGTCAGCCAGCGCCAGCGGGATGGAGGCGGCAACGGTGTTGCCGACCCGGTCGAGGTTGACCACCAACTTCTCCTCGGGCAGCCTGAGTTCATTGCCTACGGCGGTCAGGATGCGGATGTTCGCCTGGTGGGCGACGAGCCGGTCAATGGACTCGAGGGGCCAGTCGAGCTGTTTCGCCAGCCGCCGCGACGACTCGCTCATCCGCGTCACGGCGTTGCGGAACACCGAACGGCCCTGCATCGTGAAGAACTCGTCGCCCGGTGCGGCGAGCCCCTTCGAGCGGTACTCGGACCCGCCGCCCGGCACAGTGATCAGGTCGGCCTGGGAGCCGTCGCTGGCCAGGTCGAACCCGAGCAGCGCACCGCGTTCCCACAGGCTTCCGGCGCGCAGCACCATCGCCCCCGCACCGTCCCCGAAGATCGACCTGGTCGTACGGTCCCCGGGGTCGAGGATGGTGGAGAAGGTGTCGGCGCCGATCACCAGGGCGCTGTCGGCGATCCTCGCACGGATCATGCTCGACGCGGTCGCCAGCGCGTACACGAACCCCGTGCACACGGCGGCCACGTCGAACGCGGGTATCTCTCCGAGCCCGAGCCGGCTGGCCACTTCCGGCGCCGTAGCGGGGCACGGGTGGTCCGGGGTGCTCGTGGCGAGGATGAGGAGGCCCACCGAGTCCGTGCCCGCCGAGGCGAGCGCCCGGGCCCCGGCCTCGATCGCGACGTCCGAGGTGGACAGTCCCGGCGGGACCACGAACCGCTGCCGGATCCCGGTGCGGGTGGTGATCCACTCGTCGGTGGTGTCGAGTTGCCGGGCGAGGTCGTCGTTGGTGATCCGCGTCGGTGGCAGCCAGCCACCGAGCCCCGCCAGCACCGCCGCACGTCCGCTCACCGTGCGCTCCGGTGTGACGCGGGGACGGTCGTGGTCTCCACGGTGCCGGACGCGACCTCATCGCCGTTCTGCTGGAAGGCGATCCGGAAGGTCTGGATCCCGTCGCTGTCGTGCTCGGGGATCGCCCTGATCGTGGTCGGCGCGTCGAGTTCGGCGAACTTGGCGAAGCCGAGGTCGAACCCGACCAGCGTGGTCCCGTCCGCGGGCCGGCCGAGGAGCCGGGCGCCGGCGAGGAGGGAGGCCTGCCGTGCGGCCTCCGTGAGCACCATGCCCGGCAGGTGGTCCTGCGCGTGGTCGAACATGCTCGGGTTGTCGTTGGGGGTCCGTACGCCGGCGGAGATTCCGTCACCGTCGTGCACAGGGTCGATGAGCAGGGCGTTGACCGGGCCCGCGCGTCCAAGGTCCTGAGGGGCGACCGTCGCCGGGACGGTCGCGACGTCGTCGGACGAGACGGGCGGGCTGCCGCGCCGCTTTGACCGGATGAAGGAGTACGTCCCCGACGACAGGTGGCCGACCGCCATGTGCACCTCGCCGACCTCCTCACCGGAGAGCAGGAAGCGCATCTCGTACGTGACCGATCGGGCGGGCGCGGTCGCGCCGACGGGTCGGTCGGTCGTGACCTGGATGGTCAGCTCCGCCGGGTCGCCGGAGTGCGCGGTGAACAGGCCGGGCAGCCGCATGGACCACGACTGCAGGACGAACTTCGTGTCGCTGTCGACGCCGAGGTGAGTGTGCGCGCCGTATGTCTCGGCCTGCCGAGCGCACTCCAGGAGCAGGATCGGGTCGACAACCGTGTGGCCGATGTGATCGGTGAAGTAGGCGTGCGAGGAAGGGAGTTGGGCGCCCGCGAGGAAGCACTGCTCGTCCACCGCCGAGGTGTCGGTGAGGAACACTTCCGACAAGGCCCGTCGGTGGAGGAGGCGCCGGTCGACAGACCGGACGAACTCGAGTGCCCGGACACCGGACGCAAAGGTACTTGTGAACACCGTCATCGGCGGGTAACCCCCTCCCAAGAGCGCGGTGGTACTCGCACCGGTGCTCTCGGAATCTCGTAGTCGTGCACCGGCGGACCAACGCGTCCGCGGTTGACGGTGACGAAATTAGCCACGGCATCTTTCGTCCCACTGTCGGAGCGTGTAAGGGGCTGACATCCCGCTGTCAGGACCGCTGACATGAGGGTTCGCAGAGGGCGTTCTGCGAGAGTTCGGCGGTTTCTCGTGGTGCTTGAACGCGGGTGATCCGGTTCCTGGCCTTGCGGTTCACCGGAAATGGGGCGCGCTGGTGGGCGTTGGCGGGTGCCCTGCGCATCCGAGCGATCTGCCGGATGATGGCAGGCGTCCGCTCTGCCCATGGCCGAGCGGGATGTCGACCGGCGGGAACCACAGGTCACACTGGGCCGGGTCGCCGGGCTGATAGGTGGTGCGCGAGACCGGATCGACGGGCAGACAGGCCGGCCTCAGCTCCTCCGGGCAGCCGGCCGCGGTGAAGGCCGGGAGTACACCGGCGGCCGGTCCGTCGCCGTCCGCCCGGTCCTTCCCGGCCGCCCTCGCCAGCGCAGCCTCCTCGTTCCAGGCCTCCCGCTCCGCGAGCTGCCGTACCCGGTGCTCCCGCAGCACGGCCACGTCCACGGAGTCCAGCGCGATCGCCGCCGCCAACCCTTCCGTCTTCGGATCGCAGGGCATCCCCGGGACGTACTCCTCGACCATCTAGTCGTCGTAGCGAAGCTGATCGGCCTCCGCCGCCAGCGGCACCCGGGCCGCAATGCGGGTTCCGTCGTCGGGCAGCGTCACACCGCCGGGGCCGACGTGGAAGGTGTACGAGACCGGGTCGGACGTGTTCTCCTCCTTGTCCGTGGCCCGGACCTGGAGGACGTTGGTGCCAGCCTCCTCGGGCGCCAGGGTGATCTTCACCGGGGTGGTGCCGCTGGTCGGGACCTCTCCCAGACCGCGCCGTCCAGCGACCACTCGATGCCGTTCTGGTCACCGGACGGCAGGGTGACGGTGAAGTCGCCGTTCCGGCCGACGCCCTTGACCCAGGCGTTGGTCGGGTAGTCGGTGGAGGTCACCGCACTGGGCGCGGAGGGGGCGCCGGTGTCGACGGTGAAGTACGCGTAGGCGGACCAGCCGGTGTTGTAGTGCTGGCCGTCGTACGGAGACGTGCGGAACTTGTACGTCTCGCCGTTGGTCAGCTGCCCCGAGGGCACCTTCACCGCGGCCGGCTGCCCGGAGGCCACGAAGGGCGAGACCAGGACGTCCCCGACCTGCGTACCGGTGGCGTTGTCGAAGATCTGGAAGGTGCCGTCGACCTTGTCGTTATTGGGGTCGACGAAGGTGTCCTGCAGGGTCGGCGTCGTGGTGTTGACGAACCATGTACCGCCGGAGTCCTTGAAGAACGGCGGGCCGGCCTGCTGGTCGGTGCCGGTGCGCGGACGGTAGTTGTAGTTCACCACCAGCTTCGGCGGATTCGATGCCGCGTTGGCGGAGTTCACCCGCTTCCACTGCGCAATGACCGACTCGAGCGTGGCCCGCAGGCCCATGTGCCCGCGCGTGGCCTTCGCCGACGCCCACTCCAGCGCCAGTGTCGTCACATCGGCATTGATCCACCCGTCCGGAGCCGTGGTGCACGAGGGGTTGCCGCGTGTCTCGGTGGAGGTGGCCTTCTTCGCCGTCATCGTCGGCCGGTTCGTCCACCGGCTGGATGTCGACGCGGCGGGAGAGGACCACACCTCCCACGACCGCGCCGTGCAGTCGGTGTTGCCCGAATGGAAGTTCCACAGGCTCAGCTTCGCGCTGGAGACCAGAGCGTCCGCGATCGGAGAAGAGTTCCAGGAGATGAACGACTGCGCGGTGCGCGGCGTGCCGTCGGCGTTGGTCGCGCCCGGGTTGCCGAAGTCCAGCTCGGTGTCCGTGGACAGGTCAACCGTCTCGCCCTGCTGGACATAGGTGTCGAAGACGTTCGACAGCGACGACGCCGACGGGTCGACCGTGACGGGATACCGGGTCGCTGGGTCCGCGAGGAACTTCGCGTCCGGTGTGATCACCAGATCCACGCCGCCCTTGGTCTGCACGACGTTCATCGCGACCCGGGCCCGGTTCAGGTGCTCACCGGAACGCTCATCGACAGCCGCATCCCACATGACTGGCGCGGGCATGACAGCCCTCTTCCGGTTCTTGCCGTCGCTGAACAGCACACTGCCGTCAGCCAGCTGCTTGGCCCGCAGCCCCTTGGCCTTGAGCGGCAGCGTGTAGGAGTAGCCGCCGGCTGCCGGCCTCTGCTTGATCTCGACGACCCTCGTGGCGGCACCCTCGACCCGGCCCAGCACCCGTGACCGCCGCGGCACGATCGCCGGCCGATGTGCCGCCCGTACGATCTGGCGGCCGGTGTCGCCGACGGCGCCGCCCGGTCGGGGACTGCGGGGCCGTGGGGAGCGGCGCGTGCACGATGGCGCCCGCGTTGGCCCCCGGGATCAGGCCGTACACGAGGATGCACGAGGCGTCGATACGGCCCGGTTAGTCGCGGTCGGTGGGCATCCAGTGCGACCACTCGTGTTCGAGGTCGGTGAACACGCCCCGCAGCCGCACCCGGTCCTGCACCATCTGCTGGGCCACAGGCTCCGCACGGAGCAGCTTGCCTTGCTTGGCGCGCACCGGGTCGATCACCGGCATCAGGACGTGCTTCGGAATGACGCCCTCTTCCTGGAGGCGTTCCCACGAGGTGCGGATCGCCAGGACGCACATGTCGCGGCCGTAATTCCACTCCACGTAGATCACGGCCGCGTTCGTCTCATACGCCAGGAGAGAGGCCGCGGTGGACCATTCGGCCGACGACATCGCCGCCGACCGGTCATGGGTGGTCCACACGCGCTTGTCGTCACCCAGGTAGCCGCCGATGACGCCGGCGACATCCCGGCCACCACCGGACGGGTCGACCGCCGCGGCGATCTTCTGCGGGGTGACGCCGTGATCCTGGTCGCGGATCAGGCGCAGCAACTCCTCCGACACCAGCGCGCCCTCTGCAGGCTGCGGATCCCCCTGGGCGAGGGCGTGCCAGTCCCGCACGATCGACGTGTGGTCCCGGTATGTGCAGAACTGGGCGTGCCGCTTCTGGGTCTCTTTGGGCTGGCGTTCCCAGGGTTCCAGGTCCGGGTGGAGCATGATCGGGGTCAGGTTGCTCATGCCGCGTCACTGGGGACGTGGTGGGGGCCGGACAGGTACTCACCTGCCAGGTGTTCGAGGAGGCGCCAGCCCTGCCCCAGCGAGCAGCCGCTGGATCCGCCGCCGCGGTCGACGAGTGCCGCCGATGGCAACCGCCGCGACTGCCCGCGGGCGGCTCGCGCCGCGGGGAAGGGACCGGTGCCTTACGCCACCGCTGCCACGGGGTGGCCGGTGCGGGCGAAGGAGTTCCAGAGCTGGACGAGCAGGCGCATGAGGAGCGCCTCGAGTACGGCGACGGCCGCCTTCGTGAGGATCGCGGTGAGGATGTGCGGCATGGGAGCCGCCTTTCTTGTGCTAGCTGCAGGTACGGCTCCTTTGTCCGGCGTTCGGACGGCGCGGGGGCGGGGGGTCAGTGAACCCCAGGTGAATGGTCGTCGTCATGTCGGGGTCGGTGCGGTCGCGTGGCGGTCCCGGCGAGCCTCGGAGCGTCCCGCCTGCTGCCTTGCGGTGTGGATGCGCTCACGGCCATCGGCCGTCGGGGGCCCGGGGTGCGTTTCCGAACCGGGCAGGCGTCGCAGGGCTTCGGACAGCACGACGGGTGCCGCCGCCGCGGTCAGGGCGATGGCCCACCCCGCCGGTCCGAGTGGCCGGCTGCCGAAGAAGAGGCTGAGAGGGGGGATGGCGACGACCAGGGCGAGGGCCGCGAGGGAACCCAGTGCGGCGAGGAGGACGACCGGGTCGCTGCCTGCGTCGGTGAGGGTCTGCAGCAGTTGCGAGGCGACGAGGGCGACCAGGGCGACGGTGTCGGCGTGCGCGCGGGTACCGGTGCACCGCGCGGCGATCCACGCGCTGCCCGCCGCGAGGGCGGTGACGGTGGCGCGCAGGCGGATGTGCCGCGTCAGGGCCGTTCCCAGGGAGGACTCGGGGCCCTCTGCGAGCAGCTTCTCGGCGCGGCCGGCCGGGGGGCGGGCGGCTATGGCCATGGCCGGCAGCATGTCGGTGAGGAGGTTGACGAGCAGCAGCTGGCGTGCGTTGAGCGCGCTGCGTCCGGTGAGCAGCGTGGTGGCCAGGACGAAAGCGATCTCCCCCAGGTTGCCGCCGAGCAGGATGCCCAGCGCCTTGCGGACCGAGGCCCACATGGCGCGGCCTTCGACGATGGCGCGGACGATGGTCTCGATGCGGTCGTCGGTGACCACCACGTCGGCCGCGGTGCGGGCCGCGGGGGTCGCACGGGAGCCGATGGCGATGCCGATGTCGGCGATGCGGATGGCGGGTGCGTCGTTGGCGCCGTCGCCGGTGACGGCGACGACCCGGCCGGCCGCGCGCAGCGCGGTGACGATGCGCACCTTGTGCGTGGGGGTGACACGGGCGAAGACCGAGACCTCCGGCAGTCTGCTCGTCAGTTCGGCGTCGTCGAGTGCGTCCAGCTCCGGCCCGGTCATCAGGCGCGGCGCATGGTCGGGCCGGAGTTCGGCGGCGATGGCTGCGGCCGTGCTGGGGTGGTCTCCGGTGAGCATCACGATCCGCACGCCTGCCGCGGCCAGCCGGGCGACGCTTTCCGCGGCGGTGGGCCGGATCGGGTCGGCCAGGCCGATCAGTCCCAGCAGGCACAGTCCCTCGACATCGGCGTCCTCAAGGGACGGGTGGGCGTCGTCGAGGTCCCCCGGGTCGCGCTCCGCCACCACCAGCATGCGCAGGCCGCGCCGGGCGTGCCCGTCGATGTCGCGGTCGATGGCCTTGCGCAGTTCCCCGGTGAACGGCGCGGTGGTGTCGTTCTGCCGGACCCGTCGACAGCGGGCCAGGACGACCTCCGGCGCGCCCTTGACGACCAGCCGCCGCTGTCCGCCGGTCCGGCCGAGGACCGCGTGGTAGCCGCGACCGGGTTCGAAGGGCAGTTCCGCAAGCCGCTGCCAGCCGTCCGCCGCCTCCGTCGCCACGCCGGCCTTCTCGGCTCCGGCGGCGATGGCCCGGTCGGTGGGGTGGGTGAGTTCCGATGCCGGGCCGGGCGGTGCCGCCAGGGCAGCGGTGGCCACGACCCGGCGCAGTCGCGGAGTGAGCGCGCCGAGCGGGCGCCCTTCGACGCCGTCGGAGACCTGCTGCAGGCTGATCCGTCCTTCGGTGAGGGTGCCGGTCTTGTCGAAGCACAGCACATCCGTGCGGCCGAGCGCCTCGATGGTGGGGGCGCTGCGCACGAGGGTGTTGCGGGTGGACAGTCTGCGGGCGGCGGCCAGTTCGGCGACGGTGGCGACGAAGGGCAGGCCTTCGGGTACGGCGGCCACGCACAGGCTGACCGCGGAGCCCAGAGCCGGGCCGAGGGGCCGCCTCCGGGTGATCTCGGCAAGGAACAGCAGCCCGGCGGAGGCGATGGACAGGGGCAGGAACCAGCGGCCCAGGGCGTTGAGCCGGTGTTCGACGCCGCTGGGCGGTGCCGTCTGTGCGGGGGCTGCCTGGGCGGCGCGGCCGGCCTCCGTGGCGGTGCCGGTGGCGACGACCACGGCGAGGGCGCTGCCGGCCGCCACAGCCGTGCCCTGGTAGAGCATGGAGTGGCGGTCCGCCACCGCTGCCGCCGCAGTCGGGGCGGGGGTCTTGGACACGAGCTGGGACTCACCGGTGAGGCTTGCTTCGTCGGCTTCCACGCCCGTCGCCTCGAGCAGGCGGCAGTCGGCCGGAACCGTGTCACCGGCGTGCAGTTCGATCACGTCTCCGGCCACCAGGCGGTCAGCGGGTGTCTCGGCGGTGCCGGGCCGGCCTGCCCTGCGCAGCCGTACGCGGGCGGAGGCCGCCTCCAGGAGGCTTTCGGCGGCGCGGTCGGCGCTCACGCGCTGGGCTCCGCCGACGAGCGCGTTGACGCCGAGCACGCCGCCGATGAGCAGCGCGTCCAGGACGGAACCGAGCGCGGCAGAGATGGCGCCGCCGACTCCCAGGACGGGCGTGAGCGGATTGGCCAGCTCCTCCGCGACCCTGCCGATCAGCGTGCCGGCGACGGGCGGTCCGCCGTGTCCGGCGGCCTCGCGGCGCCTGGCGGCCTCGGCCTCGTCGAGTCCCCGCGTGGACGTCCCGAGCCGGCTGAGGACTTGACGTACCGTCATGGCATGCCAGGGCGTCCGGTCGGTGATGGACGGGGCCGGGCGGTGGCGCAGTGTCCGCCCGGCCCAGAGGCCGGCTCCGATCCCGGCGATGGTCACGGCGTCGGTCACCAGGCGGGCGCGGGCCCAGGCGCCGCGCCGAAGGACGGCCGGCCCCGCTGCCGCACCCACGAGGGCGCCGGCCGCTTCCAATCGGACGCACCGCCGGGACAGGGCGCCGGCCTCGGGAAGCGCGGTCAGCAGCAAGTGCGCTACATCGGGGGCGCCTGCCACGTCCGCGTCCCATCGCACCCGGCGGGCGCCGTCCGTCACCCCGATGCCCAGGTCGGCATGGGCCAGCGCACGGCGGGCGCCGGTCGCCACGACAGCCACACCCCGGCCCTCCCTCTGGAGGGAGCGGACCACCGCCACTGTGCGGGTCCCGCCGGTGGGGAGGGCCTCGTCCAGTCCGAAGCGGCGGTTCAGCCCGGGCGGGCCGCCGACGAGCACAACCCGGCCGCACGCGCGGGCCGCCTGCATCAAGTGCTCTGCGAGGGGGCGCAGTTGGGGGACCATGCGCGCGAGGGCCACGGGCTGCTTCCGCCGGGTCACGAGCAGCACCCGCGCACCCTGCTCGGCCCACTCATCAGCCATGGCCGCCGTCTTGGGGGGCAGTTCCATCGGCGTGTCGTGATCGGCGGAGAGCGGATGCAGCGTCCATGCCCCCTGTGTACGGGGGTGAGGGGGAAAGCCCTTGTCGACCATCTCGTGCACGAGCGCGTGGATCTCGTCGACCTCCCTGCCGTGCGGGCCACTGGTTCGCTCCTGCGGTGGCGCGACGGGAGCCACCGCATCGACGGTCCAGGTGCGTGTGACCAGCAGGCGGGCGTCGAGGACGACGGTGTCGACGCGGTCGAGCCTGCGCAGCGCCTCCGGCCGCAGCACAAGACCTCCCCGAAGGGACGCGGCTCGGCCCACCGCGGCGGCGAAGGCCTCCCGACCCGCCCAGGGGCCTCTGGGTATGCCCGCGATCAGCAGGGCCAGCGCCCGGTCGTGGCTGCGGGTGAGAGCACCTGTGAGTCCGTAACCCGCCACGGCCGCCGACACGGCCGTGTTCGCGTACCGCCCAGCGGGACCCAGGGGCAGCGGCACCGGCCGCCGGCGGACCGGCGCGGCGTCATGGCGATACGCCCCCTCGCGCCCGGCCGCCCCCGACGACCAGTCTCGCCAGGCCTCGCACCGGGCCTTGGCCTCCGCATACCGGGCAGTGGCAAGCGTGCCGGAGACCAGGGGGCCGAGCGGCCGGTACGTCAGTGTGGAGGCGACCAGATTCACCGCGGCCCAGCCGGCCTCGGCGGCCGCGGGGCCGATGGCGCGGGTGGTGGCCTCCCGCAGCCGCGGAGTGGCCTCGCCGAGTTGGACGAGAGCCGGTACGACGGGTGGCAGACCGGGCGCGCGGGCGATCCGTCCCACCACGGCCACGCCGAAGGCGGCGGCACTCGCCGCCACCTGCAGGGCCGCCCCGACCGGCCCCTCGGGAGCTCCCGGGTAGCCGATGGCGCGCGGGGCACGCCCCGCGCGGGCATCGCCGACCCCGCGGGGGCCGTCCCCGCGGGCCTCCCCCTCGGCGGCATCTGCGGCCTGCGCGTCGGCTTCGGCCACGACAGCGATCATGCCCTCCAGGTCGGTACCGGACGGGTCGCAGGCGACGAACACACAACCGAGCGTCCCGTTCACCTCCGTGCGATCCACTCCGGGGAACTCGCTCAGCCGTTCCTCCAGGGCACGTGCGGCCTCCGTCGTCGCGGGCCCTCCCAGGTGCCGGATCTCGATCTGCACCCCGCCGGCCACCACCCAGCTGCGACGGGCCCCCGGTATCAGCACGCGGCCCACCACGGACAGCACCACGGGTGCGGCGTTCAGGGCCCCTACGGCCGCTCGGACCGCCCTGGAACAGAGAGAGGAGATCATCCGCGCGCCTCCGCCACCGCCTGCCCGCGAAACGGGCACCGGCTCGCATCACATCGCGTCCTTCCCACCAGTATGCGCACGCCCCACCAGCACCTGCCCTGCCGACTCCGTGCGGCTGCCTCCGCTGCGGGTTCCGGAGCTGCCGCCCGGCGGCGATTACGCGCAGAATGGAAGGAAGGCAATTATTCGATCAGTGCGATCCGGGTGATTCTCATGATGCCCACAGGAACCCAGACGGCCGAGAGGACTCAGCCGCCTGCGACGGCCACGCAAGGCGGTGAGGTTCTGCACATGCACCGCGCCCACCCCACCGTTCCGTACATGACTCCGGGAGATCTCAAGGCCAGCGCGAAGGCGATGACCTCACACCTGCCGGCCTTCCCGGGCAAGGACCTTCTCTTCTACGGTGGCCTCGGGGCGCTGACCGTCGCCGGTGCGCTCGAGTGGCCCGTCGCCCTGGCCATCGGCGGAGCGACCTACGTCGTGCGCGGCCGGGCAGGCGAAGAGACCGAGGCGGATGCGGGCGAAGCGGCCGGCACCGGCCGGACCGGCGAGGCGAGGCAAGCACCGCAGCGCAGCGAGGGCTGACGCCGGACGACGTCGCCGGCGGGAGCGGAACCGGGCGTGCGTCGGTCCCTGTCCCGGGTCGGGGCGCAGGGATGGAAGGTTGACTACCGCGAATCGGTAGCCCCTTCGACCGCTTGAACACGCACGGTCCCGTCCTCTCGGCAACCTCCTCCAGTCGTGCGGAGAACCCTTCGGTCCGGAACACAGCCAGGGACCAGGCCACGGATGAGGTCGCAAGCGGGCGTCGAGTGGCTGACACGGGCCGTTCTCGGACCCCGCGTCCTCACAGCGTCCTCACGATCTTGGTTCAACCCTGCGATCCGGCCGTCCCGTAACCGTCCACAGCCTCGCTCGTTGATTCCACCGCAGCTCAGAGACACCGTGAGCCTCAGGAACAACACGCGCATCCGGGAATCCGAAGTCGCGAGCAGCGGATTCTGCTCCGTTCAGCCCGAGTTGGCGTTTCCACCCTCAAAGAATGGCGATTCCGCAGGTCAGAGGCCTGCGTTGGTGGGGCGGGTGGGACTCGAACCCACGGCCGACGGATTATGAGTCCTTTGAGGATCTTGGCGGCCCTTGCCGATCAACGCCGATCCATGGCATTTTCGCAGGTCAAGCGCGGTGCGCGGTGTCAGCGTCAGTTCATCCTTGCCTGTCTGTTCCTATCCTTGTGTCCTCAACGCGTCCCCAACATGCGCCTTGAGGACGACAACGGAAGCGGGAACGGCCCGAGTTGCCAGTTCGCGGAGGAGTTTCGAACCCGGCCGCAGCGCATTCGCCTTCCAGCGCGCAGAAACTCGCGCCCCGGTAGTCGGGAGCCGATGGCGCCAACCGCCAGGCGTGACACGTTTAGTCATCCGCGGCTACCAAGGCGTCGGGGCCCGGCCTCGGCTTCCCGTCGTCGGCCGACCGACGGCGGCGACCCCGTTGCGCCTCGGTCTCCGTCGCGATCTGTACCGCCCCTCAGGGAACTCGGCATCGCAGACGCGCTTACTGGACGGATAACCCCAACTGCCCCTCGGTCACGCGACCTCTACAGTAGGCGGGGGAGGCGCATCCGGGAATTCCCGAAAAGCGAGAATTCTTTCTTCATCCTCCGTTTCCGCCATTTCCGCCGTTCCCGTTTCCGCCGTCCCCGCCGTTTCCGCCAGTGCCGCCGTTTCCACCCGTACCGCCGGACTGCGTGCAGGAGCTTGAGCTTGTGAGCACGGGCATGCAGTACATCACGTTCACCGTAGTACTATGCCCGCCGCTGCCGTTGTTGTTTCCATAGCTGTTCCCGCCGCTCCCGCCCTGGCCATTACCACCGCTGCCGCCGTTGCCCGACGATGTCGGGTCGGTGTAGGCAATCTCCCGGGGCGGAGTCACGAGGTTCACAAACGCTTCACCGAGACTCGACGCCAGAGCCGTTCGCCCCGTACTTTCGAAATTCTTGTACACGCCCAAGGTATCGCTCTGCCGATAACCATCGGCCGCAAAGGCCGGAGAGGCTCCACTCGAAAGGCCGACGGCCACGACGGTGGCTGTTGCAAGCCGACAGAATGAACTACGCATTGATCTCCCCTTCATCGACAGTGCAGGTAAAGGAATTTCGCGGGATTTTTGATGCAGCCAGTCGAAATCGGAGCTGATGACGCAGGCAACGCCAACTTCCGCCGAGCTAGTCCAGGTGTGCGGTGCCAAGGTGGGTGGGCCAGGCAACTCCGGTAATACCGGCCTGGCCCACTGATACATCTGCGGCAGATCGTCAGTCGTTCCCGCCGTTGCCGCCGTTGCCGCCGTTCCCGCCGTTCCCGCCGTTGGCATTGCCGCCGTTTCCGCCGTTACCAGCGTTCGGGTAGATACTCTGCGTTCCACCGTTGTTGGTGTTTCCGGAGATGGCGCCGCTGGGGCCGTTGTTGCTTCCGTAGCTGTTCCCACCGTTCCCGGCGACGGCGTTCCCACCGTTGCCCCCCGCCCCGGCGGTGTCGGGCGGTGTCGACTCGAACGCGAGCGAGTAGGTGATGGTGATCTTCCCGTTCCCGCTGTTCACGCCGGGGATGAAGGTGCTGCGGTCAGGTC
>NZ_JAAAXQ010000004.1 GCF_009916105.1 Streptomyces sp. GC420
GATCAGACCGATGGAGCCCTCATTGCCGAGCGCCTCGGCGCAAGCCCCGACGACCGCGGCGTCGAGCCCGTCCGCGGCCGGTCCGCCCGCCTGCCCGGCGGCCGCCGGGACGTCCTCGCCCTCACGGCCGGTGACACCGGCCGTGCCGGATCCGGGGCCGCCCGCGTGCCGGGTGCCGTGTCCCGGGCCCCCGGGCACGGCGGGATCTCCCGCGCGCGGCCCTTCCGCGCCCTGTGCCGGAGCGGACCCGTCCGTACCGCCCGAGCCGGAGCCCGGGAGGCCCGGCCGCCCGGAAGGAGCCGGGGCATCATGGCCCGACGGGCCGCCGCGATCCGGGGCGCCGGGTGGGGCGGAACGCTCGGGCCTGGCATCACGCGGTGGCTTCCTGCCGCTCTCCACGGCTCGTACGGCCGCCAGCAGATCGGCCGCCGTCCCGCTCAGCTTCGCGCCGCTCTCGATGGGGCCCTTCTTCTCGGCCTTGCGGCGCTCGATCCGTTCCCGGACCTCGGCGAGTGCTGCCGCCTCCGCGGCCGCCTCGTCCTCGGCGCCGCCGGTGTCCGCCGCGGCGTTCTCACCGGCCGCCCCGTCCGCACCGGCGGCCCCGTCGTCTCCCGCCTCGGCGGCCCGTCCCTCGCCGGACGCGGTGCCGGACGCTGTAACGGATTCCGCCCCGGACGCCGCGTCTGCGGTGTCGCCGTCGCGGTCCCCGTGGTCGTCGCCGGTCTCGGCGGAGCCGGCCGCGGCCGGGCCCGATTCCGGCTCCGGTGCGCCGGGCGCCCCGTCCGGCCCAGCCTCGGCGGCCCGTCCCTCGCCGGGCTCGGCGCCGCCGGCGTCGAGGTCAGGTGCCTCGTCCTCGTCCACGTCCACCTCACCCGCGCCGGAGACGGACGGCTCCGGCACCCCCGAACCCCCGTCCGCGCGCGCGTCGCCTGGCGGGGAAGAGGGGCGGGACCCCGGGGCCGTGTCGTCGCCCGGGGTTTCCGCGGGTGCCGGCTCCGTACTCACAGCGTGCTCCAGTCCTGGTCGGGATAGCGGTGCACGGGCGCCGACACGTCGTCGAGCGCCTGGCAGATCTCGTCAGGAAGACTAAGCGCCTCCACTGACAACGCCGCCGTGAGCTGCTGCGCATTGCGCGCCCCCACGATCGGGGCGGCCACGCCCGGCCGGTCCCGGATCCAGGCCAGGGCGACATGGAGCGGGGTGGTGGCGAGGCCGTCGGCGGCGGTGATGACGGCGTCCACGATCCGGGTGGCCGTGTCGTCGAGGTACGGGGCGATGAAGGGGGCCATGTGGTCGGAGGCACCGCGGGAGTCGGCGGGCGTGGCGTGGCGGTACTTGCCGGTCAGCACGCCCCGGCCGAGCGGCGAGGAGGGCAGCAGGCCGACGCCG
Organism: Streptomyces sp. GC420; assembly: GCF_009916105.1. Classification (GTDB taxonomy): domain Bacteria; phylum Actinomycetota; class Actinomycetes; order Streptomycetales; family Streptomycetaceae; genus Streptomyces. The sequence continues at coordinate 1,390 of NZ_JAAAXQ010000004.1, forward strand.
AGGTCGAGCGCGGCGGGCAGCACCTCCCGCTCGACGCCGCGCTGGAGCAGCGAGTATTCCATCTGCGTGCTGGCGAGCCGGGTCCGTGTGCCGGACGCGGCCAGTTGCCAGGTCGCCGCCTTGGCAAGCTGCCAGCCGCAGAAGTTGGACACCCCGGCGTAGCGGGCGCGTCCGGAGGAGACCGCCAGGTCGAGGGCCTGGAGCGTCTCGTCCAGCGGGGTCTCGGGATCGAACGCATGCACCTGCCACAGATCGACGTAGTCGGTGCCCAGCCGCTGCAGGGAGGCGTCCAGCGCGGCCAGCAGGTGTCCGCGCGAGCCGTTGAAGCGCCGGTCCGGGTCCGGCACGCTGCCCGCCTTCGTCGCGATGACCAGGTCACGGCGCGGCACGAGCCCTTCGACCAGCCTGCCGAGCAGGTACTCGGAGTCCCCGTCGCCGTACACGTCTGCCGTGTCGACCAGGGTGCCGCCCGCCTCCCAGAACACCTTCAACATGTCGGCGGCGTCGTGCTCGTCGGTGCCCCGGCCCCAGGTGAGAGTGCCGAGTCCGATCCGGGACACGCGCAGGCCGGTGCGGCCGAGATGCCTCTGCTCCATGGGCGCTGAGATTACTTTGCCGTACCTCTGTTCAGGGGGCCTGTGGACAAGCGGCTCCTGACGGATCGGCCCGCCGCGCGCTAGAGTCCCGGCAACAAGGACGTTACTGATCAGTAAAGGGAGCGGCTATGCGGCTCGGGATCAACCTCGGTTACTGGGGCGCCGGAATGGACGGCGACAACCTGGCCGTCGCCAAGGAGGCGGACCGGCTCGGCTACTCGGTCTGCTGGGCCGCGGAGGCCTACGGCTCGGACGCTCCCACCGTGCTCGCCTGGGTGGCCGCGCAGACCGAGCGCATCGACGTCGGCTCCGCGATCCTGCAGATCCCGGCCCGCCAGCCCGCGATGACCGCGATGACCGCCGCCACCCTGGACTCGCTCTCCGGCGGACGCTTCCGGCTGGGCCTCGGCGTCTCCGGCCCGCAGGTCTCCGAGGGCTGGTACGGCGTCAAGTTCGACAAGCCGCTCGCCCGTACCCGCGAGTACGTCGAGATCGTCCGCAAGGCGATGTCCCGCGAGCGGCTGACGTACGAGGGCGAGCACTGGACGCTCCCGCTCCCCGGCGGCCCGGGAAAGCCGCTCAAGCTCACGGTGCACCCCACGCGCGAGCACATCCCGCTGTACATCGCCGCGATCGGGCCGAAGAACCTGGAGCAGACCGGCGAGATCGCGGACGGCGCGCTGCTGATCTTCCCCTCCGCCGCGCACATCGAGGACACCGCGATCCGGCACATCAGGGCGGGCCGTGAGAAGGCGGGCAAGACCATGGAGGGCTTCGACGTCTGCCCGACCGTCCCGCTCGCTCTCGGTGACGACAAGAACATCGGTGCGCTCGCCGACATGTTCCGCCCCTACACCGCCCTGTATGTCGGCGGCATGGGCAGCCGCAGGCAGAACTTCTACAACCAGCTCGCCCAGCGCATGGGATACGAGAAGGAGGCCGCCGAGATCCAGGACAAGTACCTGTCAGGCGACAAGGAGGGCGCGGCCGCCGCGATCCCGGAGCAGCTGATCGACTCCACCACGCTGCTCGGTTCCGTGGACCGCATCGCCGAGCGCATGACGGCCTACGCCGAGGCGGGGGTCACCACGCTCACGCTCGCGCCCGCGGGATTCACCCTCGACGAGCGCCTGGCCTCCCTGCGGGCCGGCACCGAGGCCCTGGAGCGCGCCGGTCTGGCCTAGTTCCCTGGGCGCCGCCCGGACCGGCCGACCCGGCCGGGCCCGGGCGGACGGGAAACGCGGCAGGGAGAGGCGAGGGGAAACGCGAAGCACTCGCCGTGCCCCTGGATGAGAAGCCTGCGGCCGTGGTGGGGGCTCGGGGGGTCTTCCCCGCCACGGCCGTCATCCGGAACAACGCCCCGGCGCCCCGTGCGGTTACGCACCGGGTCGCTCTCGTCCGTCCTCCGTTCGGCGGAGTTCTCCGCCCCAGCTGTTGCCTGCCCGTGCGTCCCGCACTTGACTCTTTGTGCGCGGACGTCTCACGGAGGTGGCACTGATGCTGTCGGCCAAGAGCCTGTTCCAGGAGATCGTGGACAACGACGACTCGTTCCGGCTGTTCTGCTCCATCGCCGCCGGCGGCGAGACCCAGGGAGGCTGGGAGAACGGCAGGATCGCGGCCCTAGTCCCGGAGAGCATGCGCGCACTCGCCCCGAAAGTGGCGCGGCACGGCGCCGACGAGGACAAGCACGGCCGGATATTCAAGGCCCTGCTGAAGAGGCGCGGTCTCGAACCCGTTCCGGTCCCCCCGGAGACGGACTACACGGTGCTGCTGGAGAAGAACGGCGTCGGCCTGGCGCACGACAAGCTGCGCCGCGACGAACCCCTCACCGAACAGGACATCATCACCTACCTGGCCCACAGCCGGGTCACCGAGCAGCGGGCCGCCGACCAGATGGTCATGCTCCGCAGGGACTTCGCCGACCACCCGGAGATCGGCAAGGCGGTACGGATGATCTCCGCCGACGAGGACAACCACCTCGCCTACTGCCACGAGGAGTTGCTGCGCCTGGCCCGTGAGGGCCACGGGCGCACCATCCAGCGGATCCTGCGGGAGAGCGCCCTCGCCGAGATCAGGATCTACCGCGACGTCAGCCTCGCCGTGATGGCCCACATGGGCCGCATCCTCGGCTGGTCCAGGGCCAAGAGCGCCGTCCTCGTGGCCGGCATCCACGCCATGTACGCGTACGAGCGCGCCGGGGGCTGGCGCAAGGCCGTCAGCCTGACGATGCCCGAGCGGCGCGACGCGCTGGGCGGCCCCGCCACCTCGGCGCCCGAGTTCGCCTGACCCGGGTACGCCCCCCGTCCCGAGCCCGGCCGTCCCCGTCCCGCCCCGGTCCGGCCGGTTGCGACCCAGGCGGCGCTCAGAGCCAGCCGCGCCGCTTGAACAGCCGGTACAGGCCGAGGACGGTGCCCGCCATGAACAGCACCACGGCCGGATAGCCCCACGTCGACCGAAGCTCCGGCATGTACTCGAAGTTCATGCCGTAGATCCCGGCGACCATCGTCGGGACGGCCGCCATGGCCGCCCACGCGGAGATCTTCCGCATGTCGTCGTTCTGACGCACGCCCGTCTGCGCCAAGTGCGCCGACAGGATGTCCGACAGCAGCCGGTCGAGTCCTTCCACCGATTCGTTCGCCCGGATCAGGTGGTCGCTGACGTCACGGAAGAACGGCCGCGTCCCCTCGGGCACGAAGGGCACGCCCGCGGCCTCGGCCAGCCGCTGCACGGGGGCCGCCAGCGGTCCGGTGGCGCGCCGGAACTCCAGCACCTGCCGCTTGAAGGTGTAGATCCGCGCCGCCGTGTTGCGCAGGTCCCCGCCGGCGGGCGCGAACACCTCGGCCTCCAGTTCCTCCAGGTCGACCTGGAGTTCCGCGGCGACCTCGATGTACTGGTCGACCACGGCGTCGCTCACGGCGTACAGCACCGAGGCGGGGCCGGACCGCAGTATGTCCGGCTCGTCCTCGAGGCGCCGCCGTACGTCGCCGAGCGGCGCCCCCGGCCCGTGCCGGACCGTGACGGCGAAGGAGTCGCCGAGGAACAGCATCAGCTCACCGGCGGTCACCGTGTCGCTCTCCGGCTCGTAGAGGACGGGCTTGAGCACCATGAACAGTGAGTCGTCGAAGATTTCCAGCTTGGGGCGCTGGTGGGCCTTGAGGGCGTCCTCGACGGCGAGCGGATGCAGCCGGAACTCCTCGGTCACGAGGCCGAACTCCTCCTCGGTCGGCTCGTGCAGCCCGATCCAGAGGAAGGAGTGCCCCGCGGCGCGGGCCTCCGCCAGGGCGTCGGAGAAGTCCCGCGGACTCTCGGTACGCCGGCCGTTCCGGTAGATGGCACAGTCCACGATCATGCCGGGTTTCCTTCCCCGGCCGGCCGCCCCGTGCACCGGGCAGGGGCCTGCCGCGTCCCGGGCGGGCCGGAGCGGCCTTGCGGGTGTGTCCTAGGGTGGCCCGCATGGCAACCCTCTTCCTTCTCCGGCACGGCCGCTCGACCGCCAACACCGAGGGGCTGCTCGCCGGCTGGACACCGGGCGTCGCCCTCGACGAGCGCGGCGCGGCGCAGGCCGCCGCGCTGCCCGGGCGGCTCGCGGAACTGCCGCTGGCCGCCGTCGTCTCGAGTCCGCTCCAGCGCTGCCGGGAGACGGTGGCGCCGCTGCTCGCGACCCGCCCGGAGCTGACACTGCACACCGACGAGCGGATCGGGGAGTGCCACTACGGGGACTGGTCCGGCCGCAAGCTCGCCGAACTGGCCGAGGAGCCGCTGATGCAGGTCGTGCAGAACCACCCGTCGGCCGTCACGTTCCCCGGCGGCGAGACGATGCGGGCGATGCAGGCCAGGGCCGTCGACGCGGTGCGCGAGTGGAACGCGCGGATCGACGCGGAGCACGGCGAGCAGGCCGCGTTCGTCATGTGTTCGCACGGCGACATCATCAAGTCCCTCGTCGCCGACGCTCTCGGACTCCATCTCGACCTCTTCCAGCGGATCAGTGTCGAGCCATGTTCCCTGACCGTGATCCGCTACACCCGGACGCGACCCTTCCTCCTCCGGCTCGGCGACACCGGTGACTTCGCCGCGCTGGTGCCCCGCGAGGAGAGCGACGACGCCGCCGGCGGCGCTGAAGGCCGGGCCGGCGGTGACGGCGGCCAGGCCACGGTCGGTGGTGCGGCGGGCGCACCGTGATCGCGGCGCAGTAGGGTGGACGGGCCGAAAGTCCGTACAGCTCGAAAGGGAGCCAGAGGCCGTGTCCCGTCAGGTTTTCCTGTACGACCCGCCGGATCGTTTCGTCGCCGGTACGGTCGGGCTGCCCGGACACCGCACATTCTTCCTTCAGGCGGTCGAGGGCACCAGGGTCACCAGCGTCGCCCTGGAGAAGACGCAGGTGGCAGCACTTGCGGAGCGGATGGACGAACTGCTGGACGAGGTGGTGCGGCGCAGCGGCGGCAACGCGCCCGTCCCCGCCGTCGCCCCCGCCGAGGTGGCCGACACCGCGCCCCTGGAGAGCCCCGTCGAGGAGGAGTTCCGGGTCGGCACGATGGCGCTTGCCTGGGACGGCGAGCAGCAGCGCATGATCGTGGAGGCGCAGGCGCTCGTCGAACTCGACGCGGAATCGGAGGAGGATCTCGCGGAGGCCGAGGAGCGGCTCCTCCAGGACGAGGAGAACGGGCCCCCGATGCTGCGGGTCCGCCTGTCCGGCGCTCAGGCCAGGGCCTTCGCCAAGCGGGCCCTGGAGGTCGTCAACGCCGGGCGCCCGCCCTGCCCGCTCTGCAGCCTGCCGCTCGACCCGGAGGGACACGTATGCCCGCGCCAGAACGGATACCGCCGCGGGGCCTGACCCCCGGCACGCCCGCGGCCGAGCTGCTCACCGAGGGCGAGCTCACCGTGCGCGGCAGGATCCGGGAGGCCTCCAACGCGGTGCTCTTCTGCCGGATCTCGTACGACGGCACCGAGGCGGACTGCGTCTACAAGCCGGTCGCGGGGGAGCGCCCGCTGTGGGACTTCCCCGACGGCACGCTCGCCCGGCGCGAGGTCGCGGCCTACGAGGTGTCGGAGGCGACCGGCTGGGGCCTGGTGCCGCCGACGGTGCTCCGCGACGGGCCCTACGGCGAGGGCATGTGCCAGCTGTGGGTCGAGGCCGACGCCGAGGCGCGGCTGCTGGCCCTCGTCGAGGCGGAGGAGCCCGGGGAGGGCTGGCGGGCCATCGGCGAGGCCGAGGTCGGCGAGGGGCGTACGGCGCTGCTCGTGCACGCGGACGACGAGCGGCTGCGGCGCCTGGCGGTTCTCGACGCGGTGATCAACAACGCCGACCGCAAGGGCGGTCATCTGCTGCCCGCGGCGGACGGCCGGCTCTACGGAATCGACCACGGCGTCACGTTCAACGCGGAGAACAAGCTCAGGACGCTGCTGTGGGGGTGGGCCGGCGAGCCGCTGCCCGGGGAGGCCCTGGAAGTGCTGCGGCGCCTGGCCGGGGAGCTGGCGCCCGCGGGTCCGCTCGCCACCCGGTTGGCGCAGCTCATCACTCCGGTCGAGCTGGACGCCGTACTCGAGCGGGTGGAGGCGCTGCTGAAGAGCGGGCGGCACCCCGAACCCGGCGGGGAATGGCCCTCCATTCCCTGGCCGCCGGTGTGAGGCGGTCCGGCCGCGGGGCGCGGGCCCGTGCCCGCCCCCCTGTGCCCGCTCCGCGCTGCGGCGCTCCCGGCGGGCCGGGCGTGACCTGCACATTCCGTCGCCGGGCGCAAGAGTGCCGGTTCGGACAGGATCGGCCCCTCCGGTTCGTATGCGGAAGGTGCGTCCGGTTACGCTCAAGGCATGTATGCCTGGCCCGCTTCTGAGGTCCCCGCCCTGCCCGGCAAGGGCCGCGACCTGCAGATCCACGACACCGCGACCGGTGGGCTGATCACCCTCAGCCCCGGCCCCGTAGCCCGTATCTACGTCTGCGGCATCACGCCGTACGACGCGACCCACATGGGTCACGCGGCGACCTACAACGCGTTCGACCTGGTGCAGCGCGTGTGGCTCGACACCAAGCGGCAGGTTCACTACGTCCAGAACGTCACCGACGTCGACGACCCACTGCTGGAGCGCGCGGTACGCGACGGGCACGACTGGACGGAGCTGGCGCAGCGTGAGACCGCCCTGTTCCGGGAGGACATGACGGCGCTGCGGATGCTCCCGCCGGAGCACTACATCGGTGCCGTGGAGGCCATACCGGGGATCATCCCGCTCGTCGAGCGGCTCAGGGACGCCGGCGCCGCCTACGAACTCGAGGGCGACATCTACTTCTCCGTCGAGTCCGACCGGCACTTCGGCTCGGTGTCCCGGCTCGACGCCGAGACCATGCGGCTGCTCTGCGCCGAGCGCGGCGGCGACCCGGACCGGCCCGGCAAGAAGAACCCGCTGGACCCGATGCTGTGGATGGCCGCCCGCCCGGGCGAGCCCAGCTGGGACGGGGGCTCCCTGGGGCCCGGCCGCCCCGGCTGGCACATCGAGTGCGTGGCCATCGCCCTCGACCACCTCGGCATGGGCTTCGACGTCCAGGGCGGCGGTTCCGATCTGGCCTTCCCGCACCACGAGATGGGCGCCTCGCACGCCCAGGTGCTCACCGGCGAGTACCCCATGGCCAAGGCGTACGTGCACGCCGGGATGGTGGCCCTCGACGGCGAGAAGATGTCGAAGTCCAAGGGCAACCTGGTCTTCGTCTCCAGGCTCCGCGGGGACGGCGTGGATCCGGCGGCCATCAGGCTCACGCTCCTCGCCCACCACTACCACTCCGACTGGGAGTGGACCGACGAGGTGCTCCAGGAGGCCGTCGAAAGGCTCGGCCGGTGGCGCTCCGCCGTGTCCCGGCCCGACGGACCCCCGGCCGAGGCGCTGGTCGAGGAGATCCGCGCCGCCCTGGCCGCCGACCTGGACGCCCCGGCCGCGCTGGCCGCGGTCGACCGCTGGGCCGAGCTCCAGGAACGCGAGGGCGGCACGGACGAGGGCGCGCCCGGCGTGGTCTCCCGGGCCGTCGACGCGCTCCTCGGCGTCGCGCTCTAGGCCCGTCTGACAAATCTCGCCTGCCCCGCGACGCCTGGCACGCGCCCTCGCTGCGTTGTCGGGATCGTCCGAGTAGGCCCACTACGAGGACGACCCTCCGCCTTGCGATCGCACGCACCAGACGCCGCGGACCCCGCCTCCGGGCGGACGGCGACCCCTGTCGGACACGGCCTAGGACCGCGGGCGGCAGCCGCACGGGCGGCGGGACACGGAAGGCGGCGTCGGCCGGACCATGTGGTCCGGCCGGCGCCGCCGGTGTACGCGTGTCCCGGGCCTACTCCTCGTCGGAGTCGTCCTGCCGCTCGTCGCGGGGCGGCTTCGGCGGGCGGGTCCGTCCGCCGGAGCTGTCGCGCAGATACGTCGACGAGTCACCGGTCTCGGTGGCGTGCGGGCCGCCGGCCGGGCCGGGCTGCCCGTCCCGGCGCCGCAGATAGCGTTCGAACTCCCGGGCGATGGCCTCGCCCGACGCCTCCGGCAGCTCCGCGGTGTCCCTGGCCTCCTCCAGCGTCTGGACGTACTCGGCCACTTCGCTGTCCTCGGCCGCCAACTGGTCGACGCCCAGTTGCCAGGCCCTCGCGTCCTCCGGCAGCTCGCCCAGCGGGATCCGCAGGTCGATCAGGTCCTCGAGACGGTTCAGGAGGGCCAGCGTGGCCTTGGGGTTGGGCGGCTGGGAGACGTAGTGCGGGACGGCCGCCCACAGGCTCACCGCCGGCACACCCGCGTGCGTGCACGCCTCCTGGAGGATGCCGACGATGCCGGTGGGCCCCTCGTAGCGGGTCTCCTCCAGGTTCATCGTGCGCGCCAGTTCGGGATCCGAGGTGACGCCGCTGACGGGGACCGGCCGGGTGTGCGGGGTGTCGCCGAGAAGGGCGCCCAGGATGACGACCATCTCGACGCCCAGTTCGTGCGCGAAGCCGAGCAGTTCGTTGCAGAACGAGCGCCAGCGCATGGACGGTTCGATCCCGCGCACCAGGACGAGGTCGCGTGGCTTGTCGCCGCCGATGCGCACCACCGAGAGGCGGGTGGTGGGCCAGGTGATCTTGCGGACGCCGTTCTCCAGGAACACCGTGGGCCGGTTGACCTGGAAGTCGTAGTAGTCCTCGGCGTCGAGCGCCGCGAACACCTCGCCCTTCCATTCCCGGTCCAGGTGCGCGACCGCGGTGGAGGCGGCGTCGCCGGCGTCGTTCCAGCCCTCGAACGCGGCCACCATGACCGGGTCGATCAGCTCGGGAACCCCCTCGAGCTCGATCACCCAGTGCCTCCTTCCGAAGTTCCATACCTTGCGCCCCCAGCCTACGGCTTTCGAGGGGGCGGGCCGCAGCCCCTTACGGGGGTGGTCGGGCGTCCGACCACGAGCCGGATCGCCGGCGGACCACCCACAGACGGAGAATCCATAGCCCTTCAGGGCGATGGAGGAGGTCAATGCTCCACGCTCGCGATGTGCACCGTGGCCCAGGACCTGGCCGCCTCCGCGTCCCGGTCGCGCAGCGCCGCCAGGATCGCCCGGTGCTCGGTGAGGGTGCGGCTGACCGCGTCCTCCTGCGTCAGCCCACGCCAGATACGGGCCCTGGTGGTCGGCCCGGACAGCCCGTCGAGCGGCGAGCAGAGCACCGAGTTCCCGGAAGCCCGCACGATGCCCCGGTGGAACTCCAGGTCACAGGCGACGAGTTCCTCCACGGACGGATCCGGGCCCGGCGCGTCCAACTGCCCGGACAGCGCGTCCAGTTCCGCCTCCGTGGTCAGGGCGCTCGCCATCGCGGTGGCCGCGGGCTCCAGGATCCGGCGCACCGCGAGGAACTCCAGCACCGTGTCGTCGCGGTGGAAGTCGACGACGAAACTGAGCGCCTCGAGCAGGAGTTGCGGGTCCAGACTCGTGACGTACGTACCGTCGCCCTGCCGTACGTCGAGGATCCTCGTCAGCGACAGCGCCCGCACCGCCTCGCGCAGCGAGTTGCGGGACAGCCCCAGCTCGGCGGCGAGTTCGCTCTCCTTGGGCAGCCCGTCGCCGGGGCGCAGCTCGCCTGAGACGATCATCCCCTTGATCTTCTCGATCGCCTCGTCGGTGACCGCCGTGACGGATCCTTCCCGGGTGCGCAGGCACCTGCGTAGGACGCGGAGACAGACATCCGATGTCTGCCTGCGCACATCATGAGCACACGCGGGGTCAGCCGAAGCGTTCGATCCTGATCCGCTCCACCGGCCAGCCACCGTCCGCGAGCAGCCGCGAGGCGTGCTCGGCGAAACCGTTGGAGCCGCAGACGTACGCCTCCCAGTCGCCGGCCGGGGGACGGGGCCGCAGGTACGGGGCGAGGTGGGCGGCCGAGAGTCTGCCCACCGGGATTCCCGCGGGGGCGGTGCGCGTGTAGACCACCCGGGTCTCCTCGCCGTACTCGCCTGCGTACGGCAGTTCCCGGGGCCCGCGCGTGGAGACGATCAGGTGGAGCGGCACCCGCAGCCCGCGCCTCCGGTGGTGGCGCAACATCGACATCAGCGGCACCACGCCGGAGCCCGCGCCGAGCAGCAGCGCCGGCCGGTCGCCCGGCCAGGCGAAGAATCCGCTGAGCGGCCCCCGCACCTCCACCGTGTCCCCGGCCCTGGCGACCGTGTGCAGATGCCCGGAGACCTCGCCGCCCGGCACATGGTCCAGGGTCAGCTCGACATGGCCCGAGTCGTCGGGAGGCGAGGCGATCGAGTAGTGGCGCTGCGCGGTGTAGCCGTCGGCGGCGGTGAGCCGCAGCATCAGGTGCTGGCCGGGCAGGTGCCCGGCCCAGCCCGGCACGGCGAGCCGGAAGGTCTTGACGCCCAGGGCCTCGGCCCTGATACCGGTGATCGTCGCGGTCTGCCAGGTGGCCGCGGCCCGCTCGTCGACCGCGATCCGGCCGGGGACCGCGAAGGGCGTCGGGGGGACGAAGGTCTCAGTCACCGCGGTAGCGCTCCTCCTGCCACGGGTTGCCCCGGGTGTGGTATCCGTTGCGCTCCCAGAAGCCGGGCTCGTCGTGGTCGAGCAGGTGCAGACCGGCGACCCACTTGGCGCTCTTCCAGAAGTACAGGTGCGGCACGACCAGCCGGGCCGGCCCGCCGTGTTCCGGCGCGAGCGGGGCGTCGCCGTACTCCCAGGCGATCCAGGCGCGCCCACCGGTCAGGTCGGCCAGCGGCAGGTTCGCCGTGTAGCCGGTGTGGGAGTAGGCCACGGCGTGGGTTGCCGTGGGCAGCGGTCCGGCGGCGGCGAGGAAGTCGTCGACGCTCACGCCCGTCAGGCGCACGCCGAACTTGGACCAGCCGGTGACGCAGTGGATGTCGCCCTCGTAGGAGGAGGGCGGCAGGGTGTGCGCCTCGTCCCAGGTCCAGGTGGTGGGGCGAGCGACCAGGCCGCCGACCCGGAAGGTCCAGTCCGCGGGGCCCAGCCGCGGGGTGACCTCGGCGGAGAGGACCGGCCAGGTGTCGCGGGCGTCGTACTGGCCGGGGGGCAGCCTCGGATCACGGCCGGAGGAGCCGGAGCGGCCGGTGAACCCACGGGTGACGGTGGGCGGACGGGTCATGCGGGCGGCCTCCAGCCGGGCGTGCGTAGCCGGACGAAAATGGAGGGTAACACCGGTTAGTGCGGGCGGCTCGCCCCGCTCGCCTCCTGGTTCGCGCGGGTCCGTGCCGGTCAGTGCCGGTCCGTGCCGGTCCGGTCCGGCCGGGCTCGTGCCTGCCGGTCGCCCGCGGGCCCTCCGCCGTCCGTGCCGGTCGCCCGCGGGCCCTCCGCCGTCCGTGCCGGTCGCCCGCGGGTCCGGCGCGCTCCGCGCCGGTCCGCGTCGTCCGTCCGGCCGGCGGTCCGCTCCCGCCCGCGGACGCGAGGGGGCGGCCTCCCGTCGCGGGAGACCGCCCCCTCGGGTGCTGGACCGTCCGGCCGTCAGTTCCTCTTGTCCAGCACGTCCTGCACCCGCGCCCGGACCTCGTCCGTCGCCAGGCCCCTGATGGTCAGGGTGGTGCGCCGCCGCAGCACGTCGTCGGCGGTCTCCGCCCACTCGTGGTCGCGGGCGTACACGACCTGGGCCCAGATCTCCGGCGCGTCCGGGTGGATCCGCTCGGCCAGTGCCGCGTCGTCGTTCGCCAGCCGCGCGATGTCGAAGGACAGCGAGCCGTAGTGCGTGGCGAGGTGACGCGCGGTGTCGGCGGCCATCCGCGGTCCGGGCGCGGGCCCGTCGACCAGCAGTCGGTGGGCGACCGCCCGGGGGTTGGCGATACCGGGCAGCGGGAGCTTCCTGGGCAGCTCGGAGATGGGCTCCATGTCCTCGCCGAGGGGGTGGCCGGGGAGTTCCGCCAGCTTGTTCATGACCGTGCGGCCGATGTGGCGGAAGGTCGTCCACTTGCCGCCGGCCACGGACAGCATGCCGGCCCGGCCCTCGGTCACCACCGTCTCGCGCTTGGCCTTCGCGGTGTCGCCGGGGCCACCGGGCAGCACCCGGAGACCCGCGAAGGAGTAGGTGATCAGATCACGGGACAGCTGCTGGTCCCTAATGGAGAAGGCGGCCTCGTCCAGGATCTGGTCGATGTCCCCGTCGTTCACGCGGACGTCCGCCGGGTCGCCCTCGAACTCCTCGTCCGTCGTGCCGAGGAGCAGCATGTCCTCCCAGGGGAGGGCGAAGGTGATCCGGTACTTGTCTATCGGAGTGGCCAGCGCCGCCCGCCACGGCGAGGTCCGCCTCAGGACCAGGTGCGCGCCCTTCGACAGCCGGATCGACGGGGCCGCGTTCGGGTCCTCCATGCGGCGGAGGTGGTCGACCCACGGACCGGTGGCGTTGAGCACCAGCCGCGCGTCGATCCCGAACTCGCTGCCGTCCGTACGGTCCCTCAGCTCGGCGCCGGTGACCCGTCCTCCGGTGAAGCGCAGGTCCGTGACCTCGGCATGGTTGAGGACCACGGCGCCCGCGTCGACGGCCGCGCGGACCGTCATCAGCGCCATCCGCGCGTCGTTCATCTGGTCGTCGCCGTAGACGGCCACGGCCCTCAGGTTCTCCGTGCGCAACTCCGGAACGTCGCGCTGCGCCTTCGCCGGGCTGATGACGTGCCCGACACCGTCGCCGAAGGCGGACAGCGCGGAGTAGGCGAAGACGCCCGCGCCCAGCTTGGCCGCCCCGTGCGGCCCGCCCTTGTAGACCGGCAGGTAGAAGGTGAGCGGGTTGGACAGGTGCGGGGCGACCTCGCGGGACACCGCCCGCCGCTCGAAGTGGTTCTCCGCCACCAGCCGCACCGCGCCGGTCTGCAGGTAGCGCAGTCCGCCGTGGAGCAGCTTGGAGGAGGCGGAGGAGGTGGCGCCGGCGAAGTCGCCGGCGTCCACCAGCGCCACCCGCAGTCCGGACTGCGCGGCGTGCCAGGCCGTCGAGATGCCCAGGATGCCGCCGCCGATCACCAGGAGGTCGTACGTCGCCTTGGACAGTCGCTCCCGAGTCTCGGCGCGGCTCGGCAGGGAACCGGCAGCCGGGCGCGTCCCGAGAGACGGAACGCTCTGCAGGGTGGTCATGTCTACTCCTCGTCAGGGTTCTCTTCGAGCCAGCCCATGGAACGTTCGACGGCCTTGAGCCAGTTCTTGTACTCGCGGTCCCGCTTGTCCGCGTCCATGCGGGGGGTCCACTCCGCCGCGCGACGCCAGTTGGCGCGCAGCGCATCGGTGTCCGGCCAGAAGCCGACGGCCAGGCCGGCGGCGTAGGCCGCGCCGAGGCAGGTGGTCTCGGCGACCAGCGGGCGCACGACCGGTGCGTCCAGGAAGTCCGAGAGCGTCTGCATCAGCAGGTTGTTGGAGGTCATGCCGCCGTCGACCTTGACCGCGGCCAGCTCGACGCCGGAGTCCTTGACCATGGCGTCGGCGATCTCCCGCGTCTGCCAGGCGGTGGCCTCCAGCACGGCGCGTGCGAGGTGCGCCTTGGTGACGTACCGGGTCAGGCCGGCGATCACACCGCGGGCGTCGGAGCGCCAGTACGGGGCGAACAGGCCGGAGAAGGCCGGTACGAAGTAGGCGCCGCCGTTGTCCTCGACCGACAGCGCCAGGGTCTCGATCTCGGCGGCGGTGCTGATCAGCCCCATCTGGTCGCGCATCCACTGCACCAGGGAGCCGGTGACCGCGATGGAGCCCTCAAGGGCGTAGACCGGCGCCTGGTCGCCGATCTGGTAGCCGACGGTGGTCAGCAGCCCGGAGTAGGAGTTGATGATCTTGTCACCGGTGTTCATGACCATGAAGGTGCCGGTGCCGTAGGTGGACTTGGCCTCGCCCTCGGAGAAGCAGGTCTGGCCGAACAGGGCCGCCTGCTGGTCGCCGAGCGCGGAGGCGACCGGGATGCCGCCGAGCAGGTCGCCGAGCGAGCCGCCCCTGACCTCGCCGTACACCTCGGCGGAGGAGCGGATCTCCGGCAGGACCTGGGCGGGGACCTCCATGGAGTGGAGGATCTTCTCGTCCCACTCCATGGTGTGCAGGTTCATCAGCAGGGTGCGGGAGGCGTTGGTGACGTCCGTGACGTGGCGGCCGCCGTCGGTGCCGCCGGTCAGGTTCCAGATGACCCAGGAGTCCATGGTCCCGAAGAGGATTTCGCCGCGCTCGGCGCGCTCGCGCAGGCCCTCGACGTTGTCGAGCAGCCAGCGGATCTTCGGGCCCGCGAAGTAGGAGGCCAGCGGCAGGCCGGTCTCACGGCGGAAGCGGTCCTGTCCGACGTTGCGACCGAGTTCCCGGCACAGGGCGTCGGTGCGGGTGTCCTGCCAGACGATGGCGTTGTGCACCGGCTCGCCGGTCGCTCTGTCCCACAGCACGGTGGTCTCGCGCTGGTTGGTGATGCCGATGGCCTTGATGTCGTCACGGGTGATGCCGGCCTTGCGGATGGCCCCGGCGACGACCTCCTGGACGTTGGTCCAGATCTCGGCGGCGTCGTGTTCGACCCAGCCCGGCTTGGGGAAGATCTGCTCGTGCTCCTTCTGGTCGACGGAGACGATCCGGCCGTCCTTGTCGAAGACGATGCAGCGGGAGGACGTGGTGCCCTGGTCGATGGCGGCGATGAACGGCCCATGGCCGTGGGAGGCGATGCCGGCGTTGTGCGCGTCGGTCACGGAGTGCTCCTGAAAAGTCGGTGGGGGAGTGGCGGGGCGTAAGGCGTATCGCGTGCTGGATGCCGGTCTAGGCGAAGGCGGCGTTGTAGACGCCCGCGGCTATCGCTCCGCCGAGCAGCGGGCCGACGACCGGGACCCAGGCGTAGCCCCAGTCGGAGCCGCCCTTGTTGGGCAGCGGCAGCAGGGCGTGCACGACACGCGGGCCGAGGTCGCGCGCCGGGTTGATGGCGTATCCGGTGGGCCCGCCGAGGGACAGGCCGATGCCGACCACGACGAGCGCGGTGACCAGCGCGCCGAGGGTGCCCAGGCCCTTGCCGCTGTCGTTGAGGCCCTGGGTGAGGACCGCCAGGATCAGCACGACGGTGCCGATGACCTCGGTGGCCAGGTTCTGCGCCGCGTTCCGGATCTCCGGACCGGTGGAGAAGATGCCGAGCACGGGTCCGGCCTGGGTCTCCTGCGCCACGGCGGCCTTGGTGGCCTGCGCGCCGGGGCCGCCGACGATCTCCCGGTCGGTCAGGTGGGCGACGAACTGTCCGTAGTAGGCGACCCAGACCAGGGCCGCGCCGATCATGGCGCCCAGGATCTGTCCCGACCAGTAGGCGGGGACGTTGCTCCAGTCGCCGTCCTTGATGGCGATGGCGAGGGTGACGGCCGGGTTCAGATGGGCACCGGAGAGCGGCGCCGAGGTGTAGACGGCGGTGAGGACCGCGAAGCCCCAACCGAAGGTGATGGCGAGCCAGCCGGCGTTGCGCGCCTTGGAGGCCTTCAGCGTGACGGCGGCACACACGCCGCCGCCGAGGAGGATGAGAACGGCGGTACCGATGGTCTCGCCGAGGAAGATGTCGGAGCTGGACACCCGCGACTCCTTTGTCCTTCGTCCAGGAACGGACCACCGGGTCCCTCCGGTGGTTCGTGCCCTCGGGGGTGAGGGCGATCGCCGGCCCTGCCACGCCGACACCTTGACGCGTTTGTCGTTAGGTGTTCGACAATGCCGACCGACGAACGGCAGTTTTCACTTGGGCGAACACCTGCGTCAAGGGCTGTGTGGCGAAATTTCGATGGCTTGTACGGACGTACGACAAGTAGGAATGGGCGCAAGTGTCCCGTTATGTTCCGCAGAAATGCCGGATTCGTGCCTCAGAAGCGGCCGGCGCCCAGGTCGCGGGAGACCGCCCGGGCGCAGTCCCGCACCGCCGCGACCAGCTCCGAACGCAGTTCCCCGTCCTTGCAGACCCGCTCGACGGCGCCCATGACGCCCACCGCGCCCACCGGCATGCGCCGCCGGTCGTGGATCGGCGCGGCCACCGAGGCGACGCCGTCCCAGGTCTCCTCGATGTCGTCGGCCCAGCCGCGCGCCCTGGTCAGGTCCAGTACGCCCTCGAACTCGTCCAGGGCCGTCACCGTCCGCGAGGTGTACGCCTTGCGCGAGCCCTCCGTGGCCTCGCTGTGCGCCACCGGATCGAACGCCGACAGGACCTTGCCCAGGGCCGTGCTGTGCAGCGGCTGCATGGCGCCGACCTCCAGCACCTGGCGGCTGTCGTCGGGGCGGAACACGTGGTGCACGATCAGCACGCCCTGCTGGTGCAGCACGCCCAGGTAGACGGCCTCGCCGCTGGAGCGGGCCAGGTCGTCGGTCCACACCAGGGCCCTGGCGCGCAGCTCGTGCACGTCGAGATAGGTGCTGCCGAGCCGCAGCAGTTCCGCGCCCAGCTGGTAGCGCCCCGAGGCCGGGTCCTGCTCCACGAAGCCCTCGGCCTGGAGGGTGCGCAGGATTCCGTGTGCGGTGCCCTTGGCCAGATCCAGCGAGGCGGCGATGTCGGACAGTCCGAGGCGACGCTCACCCCCGGCGAGCAGCCGCAGCATCGCAGCCGCCCGCTCGAGCGACTGGATGTTCCGTGCCATCGGACAGCCTCCTCATAAGTTGTTCGGCAATGCTGAACAGTATCGGTCGATGTCGACCTTGCCGTACAGCCATCAGAGTCTGCCAAGTGCATGACCGCTCGCGACACCCAGGTGCACCCGGTTCGTCCAGCCCGTGGGACGACCTGAGCCGCGCGGCGTCCTGCCGATACCCTGGCGACGTGCTTCCTTCGGGAAAGGGAGCAAAGCCGACAGCCGTCGCACTCAGGGAGTTACTTCCATGGCCTCGTTGCCGACCACGTCCGGACCGCCCGTACCCCCAGCCGACAGCAGGCGCCGGGCCGAAGCCCTGCGCGAGGCGCTGGCCACGCGTGTCGTGGTCGCAGATGGTGCCATGGGCACGATGCTCCAGGCGCAGGACCCCACGCTGGAGGACTTCCAGCAGCTCGAGGGCTGCAACGAGATCCTCAACGTCACCCGGCCCGACATCGTGCGCTCGGTCCACCGCGCCTACTTCGACGTGGGCGTCGACTGCGTGGAGACGAACACCTTCGGGGCGAACTTCGCCGCCCTGGGCGAGTACGAGATCGCCGACCGGGTCTTCGAGCTGTCGGAGGCCGGCGCGCGGATCGCCCGGGAGACGGCCGACGAGTACACCGCCGGGGACGGCAGGACCCGCTGGGTGCTGGGGTCGATGGGGCCGGGCACCAAGCTGCCCACGCTGGGCCACGTCGGCTACACGGTGCTGCGCGATGCCTATCAGCGCAACGCCGAGGGCATGATCACCGGCGGTGCCGACGCCCTGATCGTCGAGACCACGCAGGACCTGCTGCAGACCAAGGCGGCCGTCCTCGGCGCCCGCCGGGCTCTGGAGGTCCTCGGCGCCGACCTGCCGGTGATCTGCTCGGTGACGGTGGAGACGACCGGCACGATGCTGCTCGGCTCCGAGATCGGCGCGGCGCTGACCGCGCTGGAACCGTTGGGCATCGACATGATCGGCCTGAACTGCGCCACCGGCCCGGCCGAGATGAGCGAGCACCTGCGCTACCTGGCGCGGCACTCGCGCGTACCGCTGTCCTGCATGCCGAACGCGGGCCTGCCGGTCCTGGGCAAGGACGGCGCGCACTACCCCCTGACCGCGCCGGAGCTGGCCGACGCGCAGGAGACCTTCGTGCGCGAGTACGGGCTGTCCCTGGTCGGCGGCTGCTGCGGGACGACGCCGGAGCACCTGCGCCAGGTGGTCGAGCGGGTGCGCGGCCTCGCCCCCGCGCCGCGTGACCCGCACCCCGAGCCGGGCGCGGCCTCGCTGTACCAGTCGGTGCCGTTCCGGCAGGACACCTCGTACCTCGCGATCGGCGAGCGCACGAACGCCAACGGCTCGAAGAAGTTCCGCACGGCCATGCTCGAGGGCCGCTGGGACGACTGCGTGGAGATGGCGCGCGAGCAGATCCGCGAGGGCGCGCACCTGCTGGACCTGTGTGTGGACTACGTGGGCCGGGACGGCGTCGCCGACATGGAGGAGCTGGCGGGCCGCTTCGCGACCGCGTCCACCCTGCCGGTCGTGCTGGACTCCACCGAGCCCGCCGTGATCCGCGCGGGCCTGGAGAAGCTGGGCGGCCGCGCGGTGATCAACTCGGTGAACTACGAGGACGGCGACGGGCCCGAGTCCCGCTTCCAGAAGATCACCAAGCTGGCGGTGGAGCACGGTGCGGCACTGATCGCTCTCACCATCGACGAGGAGGGCCAGGCCCGCACCCCGGAGAAGAAGGTCGAGATCGCCGAGCGGCTGATCGCGGACCTGACCGGGAACTGGGGCGTGCACGAGTCGGACATCCTCATCGACTGCCTCACCTTCACCATCTGTACCGGCCAGGAGGAGTCCCGCAAGGACGGCCTGGCCACCATCGAGGCGATCCGTGAACTCAAGCGCCGCCACCCCGAGGTGCAGACCACGCTGGGCCTGTCGAACATCTCCTTCGGCCTGAACCCGGCCGCCCGGCTGGTCCTCAACTCCGTCTTCCTGGACGAGTGCGTCAAGGCGGGCCTGGACTCCGCGATCGTCCACGCCTCCAAGATCCTGCCGATCGCCCGGCTGGACGAGGATCAGGTCCAGGTCGCCCTGGACCTGATCCACGACCGCCGCGCGGAGGGCTACGACCCGCTGCAGCGGCTGCTGGAGCTGTTCGAGGGCGTGGACACCAAGTCCATGAAGGCGGGCAAGGCCGAGGAACTGGCCGCGCTGCCGCTGGACGAACGCCTCAAGCGGCGGATCATCGACGGTGAGCGCAACGGACTCGAAGCGGACCTGGACGAGGCCCTGGCAGGCCGCCCGGCACTCGACATCGTCAACGAGACGCTGCTGGACGGCATGAAGGTCGTCGGGGAACTGTTCGGCTCCGGCCAGATGCAGCTGCCGTTCGTGCTCCAGTCCGCCGAGGTCATGAAGACGGCGGTGGCCTACCTGGAGCCGCACATGGAGAAGACGGACGACGAGGGCAAGGGCACCATCGTGCTGGCCACCGTCCGCGGCGACGTCCACGACATCGGCAAGAACCTCGTCGACATCATCCTGTCCAACAACGGCTACAGCGTGGTCAACCTGGGCATCAAGCAGCCGGTCTCCGCGATCCTGGAAGCCGCCCAGGAGCACCGCGCCGACGTCATCGGCATGTCGGGACTGCTGGTGAAGTCCACGGTGATCATGAAGGAGAACCTGGAGGAGCTGAACCAGCGGGGACTGGCGGCCCGGTACCCGGTGATCCTCGGCGGCGCCGCCCTCACCCGCGCCTATGTCGAACAGGACCTGCACGAGATCTACGAGGGCGAGGTCCGCTACGCCCGCGACGCCTTCGAGGGGCTGCGCCTGATGGACGCCCTCATCGCCGTCAAGCGCGGCGTGCCCGGCGCCGCCCTTCCCGAGCTCAGGCAGCGCCGCGTCCGTCCCGCCGCCACCGCGGCCGTCGAGGAACGCGGTCCTTCCCCGGAGGGCGAGGGCGCGGTCCGCTCCGACGTGGCCACCGACAACCCGGTGCCCACCCCGCCGTTCTGGGGCACCCGCGTCGTCAAGGGCATCCAGCTCAAGGAGTACGCCTCCTGGCTCGACGAGGGCGCCCTCTTCAAGGGGCAGTGGGGCCTCAAGCAGGCCCGCACCGGCGCAGGACCGGGCTACGAGGAGCTGGTGGAGACCGAGGGCAGGCCGCGGCTGCGCGGCCTCCTCGACCGCCTCCAGCGGGACAACCTCCTCGAGGCCGCCGTCGTCTACGGCTACTTCCCCTGTGTGTCCAAGGGCGACGACCTGATCCTGCTGGGCGAGGACGGCTCGGAGCGCACCCGCTTCACCTTCCCGCGCCAGCGCCGCGGCCGCCGCCTGTGCCTGGCGGACTTCTTCCGCCCCGAGGACTCCGGCGAGACCGACGTCGTCGGTCTCCAGGTCGTCACCGTCGGCTCGAGGATCGGGGAGGAGACCGCCAGGCTCTTCGCCTCCGACTCCTACCGCGAATACCTGGAGCTGCACGGCCTGTCCGTCCAGCTCGCCGAGGCCCTCGCCGAGTACTGGCACGCCCGCGTCCGTGCGGAACTCGGCTTCGCCGGGGAGGACCCCGCCGCGGTCGAGGACATGTTCACGCTCAAGTACCGGGGAGCCCGCTTCTCCCTGGGCTACGGAGCCTGCCCCGACCTGGAGGACCGCGCCAAGATCGCCGAACTCCTCCGGCCCGAGCGCATCGGCGTCGAGCTCTCCGAGGAGTTCCAGCTGCACCCGGAGCAGTCCACGGACGCCATCGTGGTCCACCACCCCGAGGCGAAGTACTTCAACGCCCGCTGACGCCCGCTGACGCCCGCTGACGCCCGCTGACGCCGGCGGGCGCGGCGCGACGGGCGCCACGGGCGTTCACGACGTACACTTGTCGGTCCAGTGCAGGCCGGTCGCCTCCTGAAGTCGGGAGGTGGCCGGCCTTCTCGTCCCCCAGAGGAGGTGCGCCCGGATGACCGCAACGGTCCCCGCGCTCGGTACCCGTACGGCCGAGGGCTCCGCCCTCCAGGCCGTGCTCCTGGACATGGACGGAACCCTGGTCGACACCGAGGGCTTCTGGTGGGAGGCCGAGGTCGAGGTCTTCGCCGAGCTGGGGCATCTGCTGGAGGAGAAGCACCGGGCCGTGGTGGTCGGCGGGCCGATGAGCCGCAGCGCCGGCTACCTCGTCGAGGTCACCGGTGCGGACATCCCGCTGCCCGAGCTGTGCGTGATGCTCAACGACCGCTTCGAGGAGCGGATCGGCCGAGAGCTGCCACTGATGCCGGGCGCGGCCCGGCTGCTCGGCGAGCTGGCGGCGCACGAGATCCCCACGGCGCTCGTCTCCGCCTCGCACCGGCGCATCATCGACCGCGTCCTGAAGTCACTGGGCCCCGAGCACTTCGCGCTGAGCGTCGCGGGCGACGAGGTGCCCCGCACCAAGCCGCACCCCGACCCCTATCTGCTCGCCGCCGCGGGGCTGGACGCGGACCCCACGCGCTGTGTGGTCGTCGAGGACACCACGACGGGCGTGGCGGCGGCCGAGGCTGCGGGCTGCCGGGTCGTCGCGGTGCCGTCCCTCACGCCGATCCCGGGGACTGCGGGGCGCACGGTCGTGGGCTCTCTCGAAGAAGTCGACCTGGCATTTCTGCGCTCGCTGATCACGCTGAACGGCTGAGCCGTTCACCGAGCGTACAAGGGGAAAGCAGCCGGAAACTCTAGGCGTTTGTCCGTGCATTTAGCGTGACTGTTCCGTCCATGAATTCGAAGGACGGGAGAATTTCCCATGCTGTGATGTTTCTCACGCATGTGCCCGTCGACATGAGTGCGGGCGTGTGGTCCCGCCCGCCCGGCAAAGTGCTCCAGGGGTCCGTTGTGTCCTGGTTGGTGTGCTCCTGTGCGGAACCTTCCGCCAGCCGGCAAACCTCCGCCGCCGAGCGACCCCAAGTGCCGAAATGAGCCCCGGGTCCGCCCTGTTCAAGCGCTCCCGGCGGGGGCTACTAATCTCGTGCGAGAACTCCGCCGCCAACCTCGTGCCCACTACACACGACGGAACTGGGTACGCAGGACCGATCGCTCACCACCGGCCCGATCGCGCCACCCCGAACGGGAGGCAGCGGCGAAGTGCGCAACGACAGCCAAGTGCCGGACCGAGGGAGATCTCCGAGCATGGACCGCAAGAAGATGGTGCTGCCGGCCGTGATCGGCCTGCTCGCCCCCGCGCTCGCCGCCTGCGGCGGCTCGGGCGGGAGCGCCGGCGGTGGCGACGCCATCGTCGTGGGCACCACCGACCGGTTCGTGTCCTCCGAGGAGGCGCCGTACCCGTTCGACCCGGTCGCCGCGTACGACGTCGGCTCCTGGAACGTCCTGCGGCACACCATGCAGACCCTGATGCGCGTGCCCCGCGGCGGCGGCGAGCCCGTCCCCGAGGCGGCCGACAAATGCGGCTTCGCCGACCGGCAGAACGAACAGTTCCGGTGCACGCTGCGCAGCGGCATGAAGTTCGCCGACGGCGGCGCGCTGACCGCCGAGGACGTCAAGTACTCCATCGACCGCGTGCTGCGCATCAAGTACGAGGAGGGCCCCTACGGCCTCCTGTCCAACGTGGACAAGGTCGAGGTGAGCGGGGACCTCGAGGTGATCTTCCACCTCAAGACGCCCGACGCCACCTTCCCGTACAAGCTGTCCACGCCCGTCGCGGCGATCGTCAGCGAGAAGCACTACGAGAAGAACAAGATCCGCGAGGGCTTCGGGGTGGACGGCTCGGGACCGTACACGATGCGGGTCGAGGCTGAGGGCGACGGGGTGAAGAGCGTCGTCTTCACCAAGAACCCCGAGTACAAGGGCAGCATCGAGACGAGGAACGAGAAGGTCGAGCTGCGCTCCTTCAAGAGCGCCGAGGCCATGGGCTCGGCCATCGAGAACTCCGGCATCGACATGATGAGCCGCACCATGACGCCGCAGCAGATCCGCGAACTGGACTCCGGCGCGGAGGACGGCATATCCCTTGTCGAGATGCCCGGCCTGGAGATCCGCTACCTCGCCTTCAACACCGCGGACCGGACGGTCAGGAACAAGGCCGTCCGCCAGGCCGTGGCCCAGGTCGTCGACCGCAGCGCGCTCACCACCGAGGTGTACGGCGATACCGCCGAGCCGCTGTACTCACTGGTCCCCGCCACCGTCAACGGGCACCAGAACTCCTTCTTCGACAAGTACGGCGAGCCCGACCCCGACAAGGCCGCCGCCCTGCTCGCCGACGCCGGTGTCGAGACCCCGGTCCGCCTGACCCTGAACTACACCACCGACCACTACGGTTCGGCCACCAAGAAGGAGTTCGAGGCGCTGCAGAAGCAACTGGGCGACTCAGGTCTCTTCGAGGTGGACGTCCACGGCGCCGAGTGGTCCGAGTTCCGCCCCGCCCAGGCCGCCCGCGAATACGCCGTGTACGGCATGGGCTGGTTCCCCGACTTCCCGGACGCCGACAACTATGTCGCGCCCTTCCTCGCCGAGGACAACTTCCTCAACTCGCCCTACGCGAACCCCACCATCCAGGACACCCTGATACCCCGGACCCGGCGCGAGGCGGAACGCAGCGTCGCCGACAGGGGATTCCAGGAGATCCAGGACATCGTCGCCGAGGACGTGCCGTACCTCCCGCTGTGGCAGGGCAAGCAGTACGTCGCCGCGCGCGACGACATCACCGGCGTCGAGTGGGCGATCAACTCCTCCTCGGAACTCCAGCTCTGGGAACTCGGACGCGGTGTGAGCGGCTGATGCCGAACGGCGAGAGACCCAGCAGACCCCGGACGGCGAGCCGCGCCGTCCGGCAGCCCCTTGCAGAATCGACGAGAGCTAAGGTAGTGGCACGTGAAAGGTCGTAACCCCTGGCTGGCTGCCCCCATCGTGACGGGGCTGGCCGCGGGCCTGCTCAGCGGTTGCGGTACGGACAGCGGCAGCGAGGCCGGAACCGGTGGCCCCGTGATCATGGGCATGTCCGACGACGTCCTCTCGGCGGACCCCGCGTCGGGTTACGACCCGGGCTCCTGGCTGCTGTTCAACAACGTCTTCCAGCCGCTGCTCAGCTTCCCCAAGGGCAGCACCACTCCCGAGCCGGAGGCGGCGGAGAGCTGCGGCTTCAAGGGGAGCAGCAGCAAGACGTACCAGTGCGTCCTGAAGGACGGGCTGAAGTTCACCAACGGCAACACGATGACCTCCAAGGACGTCAAGTTCTCCTTCGAACGCGTCCTGAACATCAACGACCCCGACGGTCCCGCGGTTCTGCTGAACACCATCGACACCATCGAGACCCCGGACGAGAAGACCGTCGTCTTCCACCTCAAGGTGCCCGACGCCACCTTCCCCGGGAAGATCGCCTCCGGTGCCGGGTCCATCGTCGACCACCGCGAGTACGACTTCGACAAGCTGCGCACCGACGGCAAGGCCGTCGGCTCCGGTGTCTACAAGCTCGACTCGTTCACCGACGACCGGGCCGCCTTCTCCGTCAACGCCGGCTACAAGGGCACGGCGGGCCGGGTCAAGAACTCCGGCCTCACCCTGAAGTTCTTCCACGGCAACCAGGAGGAGCTGGTCCGCGGGCTGAAGGACGGCGACGTCGACTTCGCCTACCGCGGTCTCGCCGCCAAGGACATCGCCGAGCTGGAGAACTCGACGGCCAACGAGCGCGACGGCCTCAAGGTCATCGAGGGCACCGGCGCCGAGGTCCAGCATCTGGTCTTCAACATGGCGCACCCGGTCGTCGGCAAACCCGGTGTCCGCAAGGCCATGGCCTACCTCATCAACCGCGACGCCCTGATCGACGAGGTCTACGAGTCCACGGCAACCTCGCTGTACTCGATCGTCCCGTCCGGCATCACCGGCCACACCACCGCCTTCTTCGACACCTACGGCGGCAGCCCGAACCGGGCCAGGGCCGAGGCCGCCCTGCGGGCCGAGGGCATCACCGAGAAGGTCCGGCTGACCCTGTGGGCCACCCCGATCCGCTACGGACCGGGCACCGTGGCCGAGTTCGAGATGATCGCCCAGCAGCTCAACGAGAGCGGCCTGTTCGACGCCAGGGTGAAGTCCGTCGAGCTGCCCGAGTACGAGAAGGGCATCGCGGCCGGCAAGTACGCCGTCTACGTCAAGGGCTGGGTGCCCGACTACCCGGACCCCGACAACTTCACCGCGCCCTTCTTCGGCGAGGGCAACGTCCTCGACAACCGTTACGACGCCGGTGAGATCGTGGACACGCTGATCCCCGCCATCTCCGCCGAGGCGGACCGCAACGCCACCACGCGGTACTTCACCGAGGTGCAGGACAAGGTGGCCGAGGACCTGCCGGTGCTGCCGCTGTGGCAGAGCAAGCAGTACGCCGTGGCCAAGAACGAGATCTCCGGCCTGGAGTGGACGCTGGACATCTCCACGATCTTCCGCTTCTGGGAGATCTCGAAGGGCTGAGACACCGCAAGAGGGCCGGTGCGCGGCGATCCCGCCGCCCACCGGCCCTCTCGTGCCTCCCCGCCGATTTTCCCGGCGGCCGGGCCCCGCGCGGACCGGCTACTGCGCCCCGGGTCTGACCAGCCCGCTCTCGTACGCGTACACCGCCGCCTGCACCCGGTCGCGCAGCCCCAACTTGGTCAGTACGTGGCCGACATGGGTCTTCACCGTCGTCTCGCTGACGAACAGGTCCGCCGCGATCTCCGCGTTGGACAGCCCCCGGGCCACCAGCTTCAGCACCTCGACCTCGCGGTCGGTCAAGGTGTGCAGCGTGTCCGGAACCGGCTCCTCACCGGACGGCAGATGCGTCGCGTACTTGTCGAGCAGCCTGCGCGTGATGCTGGGCGCCAGCATGGCCTCACCGGCCGCGACCACCCGGATCGCCTGCACCAGTTCATTGGCGGGCGCGTCCTTGAGCAGGAAGCCGCTCGCCCCGGCCCTGAGCGCCTCCACCACGTACTCGTCGAGGTCGAAGGTGGTCAGTACCAGGACCTTCGCCGGCCCGTCCCGCCCCGGCCCGGTGATCTGCCGGGTCGCCTCGACACCGTCCATCCGGGGCATCCGGATGTCCATCAGCACCACATCGGGCTGCAGAGCACGCACCTGGTCGATCGCCTGCAGGCCGTCCCCGGCCTCACCGACGACGGCGAGGTCCTGCTCGGCCTCCAGGATCATGCGGAAACCGGTACGGAGCAGCGGCTGGTCGTCGACCAGCAGGACGCGGATGGCCACGGGAACTCCTTCGCTAGACCGGGCCCATTCTGCCCTGCGGGACCCCGCCGGAGTCGGCCGGGCGCTGGGAACCGGGCACCGGCACGGCCAGCGGATACGGCGGGGGAGTGCCCCCGAACTCGGGGCACAGCGCCCGGTGGTCGCACCAGTCGCACAGCCGGGTCCTGCGCGGCCGCCAGTCCCCGCTCCCGGTGGCCTGCCCGATCGCCTCCCACAGGGCGAGGAGCTTGCGCTCCACCCGGCGCAGGTCCGCCGCGTCGGGGTCGTACGTCATGACCTCGCCGCTGCCGAGATAGACCAGTTGCAGCCTGCGCGGGATCACCCGCTTCAGCCGCCACACCACCAGGGCGTAGAACTTCATCTGGAACAGCGCGCCCTCGGCGTACTCCGGGCGCGGGGCCTTGCCCGTCTTGTAGTCGACGATGCGCACCTCGCCCGTGGGCGCCACGTCGACCCGGTCGATGATCCCGCGCAGCCGCAGCCCGGACTCCAGCTCCGCCTCGACGAACAGCTCGCGCTCGGCGGGCTCCAGCCGCGTCGGGTCCTCCAGCGCGAACCACCGCTCGACGAGCCGCTCCGCCTCGCTCAGCCACTCGGCGAGCCTGGCTCCGTCGGGGTCCCCCGCGAACAGCTCCGCCAGCTGCGGCCTCGACTCCAGCAGCCGCTCCCACTGCCCCGGCACCAGCGCCTTCGCCCGCGGAGCCGTGCGCCGCTCCGCCGGCTCGTCGAAGAGCCGCTCCAGCACCGCGTGCACCAGCGTGCCCCGGGTCGCCGCCTCGCTCGGCTTCTCGGGCAGCCTGTCGATCACCCGGAACCGGTAGAGCAGCGGGCACTGCATGAAATCACCCGCTCGTGAGGGCGACAATGAGTCCGGCGGGCGCGCGGTGCCGGACGACTCGGTGCTGGTGGTCATGACGCAGACCCTACGGCCCGCCACCGACAGTGGTCCGCATACCATCGACGCAGAGCCTTCCGCACTGCATGATCGTGGGATCGCACAAACTCTGACGAGGGGACAGCGTGGACGAGAGCGGCAACAGCGGGCAGCCGCGGTCCGACGAGGACCGGGCGGACTCCGGTGCCGCACCGACGGACGGACGGCATCCGGGCCACGAGCCCACCCGGCCCCGGCACCGGACCGCCGCTCCCCCCGACGGCGAGGACCGGTCCGTGGAGGCACCGGCCCACCGGAACGCGCCCGCCTCGGCGCCTCCCGCTCCGCCCGTGCCCCCGGAGACCCGGCCCGGGCAGTCCGCGCCCGGCGGCGAGCGGATCGTCCGGGGCAGGCAGCCGGACCGGCCGCGCGAACCCGGCGGCGGCATCCTCATGGGGCGCCCCTTCGGCGTCCCCGTGTACGTCGCCCCCAGCTGGTTCCTGGTGGCCGCGCTGATCACCTGGGTCTTCGGCGGCCAGCTGGAGCGCGTGCTTCCCGAACTGGGAGCCGCCCGCTACCTGGTCTCGCTCTTCTTCGCGGTCGCCTTCTACGCCTCCGTGCTGGTGCACGAACTGGCACACACGGTCGCCGCGCTCCGCTTCAAGCTCCCGGTGCGCCGCATCCAGCTCCAGTTCTTCGGCGGTGTCTCCGAGATCGAGAAGGAGTCCGAGACACCCGGCCGGGAGTTCGTGCTCGCCTTCGTCGGGCCCCTGCTCTCGCTGCTCCTCGCCGGTGTCTTCTACCTCGGCCTGTACCTCGTCGAGCCCGGCACGGTGCCCGGTGTGCTGCTGGCCGGCCTGATGATCTCCAACCTGATCGTCGCCGTCTTCAACCTGCTGCCCGGCCTCCCGCTGGACGGCGGCCGGATGCTGCGCGCCGTCGTGTGGAAGATCAGCGGTCGCCCCATGGCCGGCACCGTCGCCGCCGCCTGGGTCGGCCGGGCCCTCGCGGTCTCCGTCCTGGTCGGCCTGCCGCTGCTCACCCGCTCCGGGGCACTCGGCAACTCCACCGAGGACATCAGCGGCTTCGACACCGTCACCGACGCCCTGCTCGCCGCCATCCTCGCCGCGATCATCTGGACCGGCGCCGGCAACAGCCTGCGCATGGCCAGGCTCCGGGAGCACCTCCCCGAGCTGCGCGCCCGCACCCTGACCCGCCGCGCGGTCCCCGTGGAGTCCGAGACGCCGCTGTCCGAGGCCCTGCGCCGCGCCAACGACGCGGGCGCCCGCGCCCTGGTCGTCGTCGACGGCCGCGGGGACCCGGTCGCCGTGGTCCGCGAGGCGGCCATCGTGGGCGTCCCCGAGCACCGCCGTCCCTGGGTCGCGGTCAGCGGTCTCGCCCAGGAACTCAAGGACGGCATGCGGGTCTCCGCGGAGCTGGCGGGCGAGGAACTCCTCGACCACCTGCGCGCCACCCCCGCCACGGAGTACCTGGTCGTCGAGGAGACCGGCGAGATCTACGGCGTGCTGTCCACGGCCGACGTGGAGAAGGCCTTCGTCGCCGCGATGGCCCGGCCCGGTTCCTGAGCGCCGGCACCCTTGGCCCGGTTCCTGAGCGCCGGCGCCCCGGCCCGGTCCCCGGGACCCGGTTCCGGGGCCCGGCACCCCCGGGACTCCGCCCGCCGGGGTGCGCCGCGCACCGCGGTCACGGCACCGCCCGGGCGCGGGTAACCTGGTCACATGTCCGAACCGACCGGTGCCGCCCGCCGACGCGGGCCCTTCAAGGTCGGGGACCAGGTCCAGCTCACCGACCCCAAGGGACGCCACTACACGTTCACGCTCGAGGCCGGGAAGAATTTCCACACCCACAAGGGTTCCTTCCCGCACGACGAGCTGATCGGCGCTCCCGAGGGCAGTGTTGTCCGTACCACGGGGAACGTCGCGTACCTCGCGCTGCGTCCCCTGCTCCCCGACTACGTCCTGTCCATGCCCCGCGGCGCCGCCGTGGTCTACCCCAAGGACGCGGGCCAGATCCTGGCCTTCGCCGACATCTTCGCCGGCGCCCGCGTCGTGGAGGCGGGAGTGGGCTCGGGCTCGCTGAGCGCCTTCCTGCTGCGTGCCATCGGGGACCAGGGCATGCTGCACAGCTACGAGCGCCGGGCGGACTTCGCCGAGATCGCGCAGGCGAACGTGGAGCGCTACTTCGGCGGCCCGCACCCCGCCTGGCAGCTCACCGTCGGCGACCTCCAGGACAACCTCTCCGACACCGATGTGGACCGGGTCGTCCTGGACATGCTCGCCCCCTGGGAGTGTCTGGAGGCCGTCTCCAAGGCGCTCGTACCCGGCGGCATCCTGTGCGCGTACGTCGCCACCACCACCCAGCTCGCCAGGACCGTGGAGTCCATCAGGGAGATCGGCTGCTTCGCCGAGCCCCAGCCCTGGGAGTCGATGATCCGCAACTGGCACGTCGAGGGCCTGGCCGTGCGCCCCGACCACCGGATGATCGGCCACACCGGCTTCCTCGTCACCGCCCGCCGCCTCGCGGACGGCGTCGAGCCCCCGATGCGCCGCCGCCGGCCGGCGAAGGGCGCCTACGGCGAGGACTACGAAGGACCCAACAAGGGCTGAATCCAGGCAGACCGGCACAACACTCCGGCGCCGCCGCCGAGTTCCCGCACCGCAGGGGGAACTCGGCGGCGGCGTCTTTTCGTTGAAGACCCGGACCCACTGGTTCCACGCCGGAACGCGGTGTGGCAGCATGCGGGACACTCCCACTGGCACTGCTCTCACAGGAGACATCCCGAGTGCAGCATTCCGCGCTTCCGGACCTCGCTCTCGCCCATACGCAGACGCGTCCGGTGCACTGGCTGGCCACCGCCACCGCCCTCGCCGCAGTCGTCGCGCTCTCCGCGCTGATCCAGCCGTCCGGCGCCACCGCCAACCAGGTCCGTGCCCAGTCGGGACCTGGGCCCACACCGGTCGCCGCCCCCGACCCCGCGGCGGCGACGTTCCCCATGAAGTGCGGCACGGAGGGACCGGAGGTCGTCGAGCACGCCTCCGGCGACCTCGACGGCGACGGCCGGCCGGAGACGGTCGCGGTGGTCCGCTGCGAGGCCGGCTTCGGCACACCGCCAAGCGGGGTCTACGTCCTGACCCGGGCCGAGGAGGAGGACGCGCCCCGCGTCGTGGCCACCTTCGTCGAACCCGACCAGCGGCTGAGCGTCACGGAGTTCGCCGTGCGCGACGGCCGTGTCTCCGCGACCCTGCTCGGTTACTCCTCCGACGAGGTGCCACGCTGCTGCCCCGACGTCCAGGAGCGGGTCAACTGGCAGTGGCTGGAAGGAAAGTTCGTACGTACGCAACAGGCGGGCGCACCCGCCGTGTGATCATCGTGTGATGTGCGTCACGGTCGGGGGTGTCCGAGACCGTGACGCCGCACACCGCTCTGGCGGTGCGCAGCCGTCCAACTACTCAGCGTCGGGCCCGTACACCTCGACGCCGTCCGAAGCGCGCCGCACGTGGATGCACTCCCCCGGGCACTCGCGGGCGGAATCGACCACATCCTGCAGCAGCGGAAGCGGGACCGGCGCCGAGGCGCCCGGCGACTGGAGCAGTTCGTCCTGGGAGCTCTTGACATACGCCAGGCCGTCGATGTCGAGCTCGAAGACCTCGGGCGCGTACTGGGCGCAGATGCCGTCGCCGGTGCAGAGGTCCTGGTCGATCCAGACCTCCAGACTGTCGGCGCCGGTCTCGGTCGGGGCCTCGTTCTGCACGGACATATCGCCTGCCGTTTCCTGCGCGCGTGATCCAACGTGTATCAAAAGTCACCAGCCCTGGCGGGTGTTGACCATCCCGACGATACAACCGCCCGCTTTCCGATGCCGTTGGGTGGGTATCCAGCTGACGTGAGGGAGTACGCAAGGGTGAAGATCGGACACACCCCGACCGTCTTTGTGATCTAGGGGTTTCAATCACCCACCACCCAGGTAGGGTCAGGAAGCGTCCAGCTCCCCTTGGAGGAGGTGAGGACCGTGGCAGCCCACGACGACGACATCAACCGCGGCATCCGGCCGGGGCGGGGGTCTGAGGACCCCGCCGGCCAGGTTGCCTATCTCGAGCAGGAGATCGCCGTCCTGCGACGCAAGCTCGCCGACTCTCCGCGTCACACGAGGATTCTCGAAGAGCGGATCGTCGAGCTGCAGACCAACCTGGCCGGCGTGTCCGCTCAGAACGAGCGGCTCGCCAACACGCTCCGCGAGGCCCGCGATCAGATCGTGGCCCTCAAGGAGGAGGTCGACCGGCTCGCGCAGCCGCCGGCCGGATTCGGTGTCTTCCTGCAGGCGAACGAGGACGGCACCGCCGACATCTTCACCGGGGGCCGCAAGCTCCGGGTGAACGTCAGCCCCAGCGTCGAGCTCGACGAGCTCAGGCGCGGCCAGGAAGTCATGCTCAACGAGGCGCTCAACGTGGTCGAGGCCATGGAGTTCGAGCGCGCCGGGGAGATCGTCACCCTCAAGGAGATCCTCGAGGACGGCGAGCGCGCCCTGGTGGTGGGGCACACGGACGAGGAACGGGTGGTGCGGCTCGCCGAGCCGCTGCTGGACGTGACCATCCGCTCGGGCGACGCCCTGCTGCTGGAACCCAGGTCAGGCTACGTCTACGAGGTCATCCCGAAGAGCGAGGTCGAGGAACTCGTCCTCGAAGAGGTCCCCGACATCGACTACGACAAGATCGGCGGTCTGGGCAACCAGATCGAGATGATCCGCGACGCGGTCGAGCTCCCGTACCTCCACCCCGACCTCTTCAAGGAGCACGAGCTGCGCCCGCCCAAGGGCGTCCTGCTCTACGGGCCTCCCGGCTGCGGCAAGACGCTGATCGCGAAGGCCGTCGCGAACTCCCTCGCCAAGAAGGTCGCCGAGGTGACCGGCCGGCCCGCGGGGAAGTCCTACTTCCTGAACATCAAGGGCCCCGAGCTCCTGAACAAGTACGTCGGCGAGACCGAGCGGCACATCCGCCTCGTCTTCCAACGTGCGCGGGAGAAGGCCAGCGAGGGCACGCCCGTCATCGTCTTCTTCGACGAGATGGAATCCCTCTTCCGCACCCGCGGCTCCGGTGTCAGCTCGGACGTGGAGAACACCATCGTCCCGCAGCTGCTCGCCGAGATCGACGGTGTGGAGGGCCTGGAGAACGTCATCGTCATCGGTGCCTCCAACCGTGAGGACATGATCGACCCGGCGATCCTGCGCCCCGGCCGTCTCGACGTCAAGATCAAGATCGAGCGCCCGGACGCCGAGGCCGCGCGGGACATCTTCACCAAGTATCTGAAGGACTCCCTGCCGCTGCACACGGACGACCTCACCGAGCACAACAACGACCCGGCGGCGACCGTCCAGGGCATGATCCAGTCCGTCGTCGAGCAGATGTACGCCGAATCCGAGGAGAACCGCTTCCTCGAGGTCACATACGCGAACGGCGACAAGGAAGTCCTGTACTTCAAGGACTTCAATTCCGGCGCGATGATCCAGAACATTGTCGACCGGGCCAAGAAGATGGCCATCAAGGCCTTCCTCGACCAGAACCAGAAAGGTCTGAGGGTCTCCCACCTGCTCGCCGCCTGCGTGGACGAGTTCAAGGAGAACGAGGACCTGCCGAACACCACCAACCCCGACGACTGGGCCCGGATCTCCGGAAAGAAGGGCGAGCGGATCGTGTACATCCGCACCCTGGTCACCGGAAAGCAGGGCGCCGACACAGGACGCTCCATCGACACGGTGGCGAACACCGGTCAGTACCTGTAAATGACAGGGCGGCTGCGGATGCCTCCCCGGGGGCATCCGCAGCCGACTGTTTTTGCGGGGCGGGACCGGAGCCGACCAATGACGCAAATGATCTCCCCGACGGCGCGGAGGCGTTCTAGGCTCTTTCGTACCGCCGGTTTGCGCAGCGCGGGGACGGGCACCGCACACGCTCCGGAGAAAAAGCGGTACTTGAGCGTCGACCCCACCGCGGGGCGCCGCCGGGCAAGGAGGGCCGCATGACCGTACGGCGAGTAATGGGCATCGAGACGGAGTACGGGATCTCCGTGCCCGGCCACCCCAGCGCCAATGCCATGCTCACCTCGTCCCAGATCGTCAACGCCTACGCGGCGGCGATGCACCGGGCGCGCCGCGCCCGCTGGGACTTCGAGGAGGAGAATCCACTGCGGGACGCCCGTGGCTTCGACCTCGCCCGCGAGGCCGCGGACACCAGCCAGCTCACCGACGAGGACATCGGCCTGGCCAATGTCATCCTCACCAATGGCGCGCGGCTCTACGTCGACCACGCCCACCCCGAGTACAGCGCTCCCGAGGTGACCAACCCGCGCGACGCGGTCCTGTGGGACAAGGCGGGCGAGCGCATCATGGCGGAGGCCGCGGAACGGGCCGCCCAGCTCCCGGGCGCACAGCCGATCCACCTGTACAAGAACAACACGGACAACAAGGGCGCCTCCTACGGCACCCACGAGAACTACCTGATGAGGCGGGAGACGCCGTTCTCGGACATCGTGCGGCACCTGACGCCGTTCTTCGTCTCCCGGCAGGTTGTCACCGGCGCCGGCCGGGTCGGCATCGGCCAGGACGGCCACGAGCACGGCTTCCAGCTGAGTCAGCGCGCCGACTACTTCGAGGTCGAGGTCGGCCTGGAGACCACCCTCAAGCGCCCGATCATCAACACCCGTGACGAGCCGCACGCCGACGCGGAGAAGTACCGCAGGCTCCATGTGATCATCGGCGACGCCAATCTGTCCGAGATCTCGACCTACCTCAAGCTCGGCACGACCAGCCTGGTGCTCTCCATGATCGAGGACGGCTTCATCGCCGTCGACCTGGCGGTCGAGCAGCCGGTCCGCACGCTGCACCAGGTCTCCCACGACCCCACACTCAAGCGCCTGGTCACGCTGCGCAGCGGCCGGACACTCACCGCCGTGCAGTTGCAGATGGAGTACTACGAGCTCGCCAGGAAGTACGTCGAGGAGCGCTTCGGCGCCGACGCGGACGAGCAGACCAAGGACGTCCTGACCCGCTGGGAGGACGTCCTGGGGCGCCTGGAGACCGACCCCATGAGCCTGTCCGGCGAGCTGGACTGGGTGGCGAAGCGGGAGATCCTCGAGGGCTACCGGCGCCGTGACGGCCTCGAGTGGGACGCGGCGCGGCTGCACCTCGTGGATCTCCAGTACGCCGACGTGCGGCCGGACAAGGGCCTGTACAACCGCCTGGTGGCCCGCGGCAAGATGAAGCGGTTGCTGGACGAGCCCGAGGTGGAGCGGGCGGAGACCAAGCCCCCCGAGGACACCAGGGCCTATTTCCGCGGCCGCTGCCTGGAGCAGTACGCCGACGACGTGGCCGCCGCCTCCTGGGACTCCGTGATCTTCGATCTGCCCGGCCGTGACTCTCTGCAACGGGTTCCCACCCTGGAGCCACTGCGCGGCACCCGCAACCACGTCAAGGAGCTCCTGGACCGCTGTCGTACCGCGGAAGACCTGGTCAGGGTGCTCTCCGGCCGTTGATCGCGGCCGATCGCGCCGTTGATCGCGGCTGAAAAGCCCTCCGAATGGGAATCATGAAGGTGGGTCCCGGACGTTGGAGCAAGTACGGGGCCCGTGTCGGACCCTGCTTGTAGGGTCTGATCTTGTACGTCAACCGAGCGGGGTGAGGGAAATGGCGACCAAGGACACCGGCGGCGGACAGCAGAAGGCGACGCGTTCCACCGAGGAGGTCGAGGAGCAGGCGCAGGAGGCGCAGGCCTCCGAGGACCTCAAGGAGCGCCACGAGAAGCTGAGCGACGACGTGGACTCCGTCCTGGACGAGATCGACGACGTCCTGGAAGAGAATGCCGAGGACTTCGTGAGGTCCTTCGTCCAGAAGGGCGGGGAGTAGACCCCGACTCCGTCGGGATCCGCCGGAGACCTCCCGTCCCGGTGCCACCGGACCAAGACCGGTGGCACCGGGACGGATGACCGGCGAAGACCCGGGTAAGGTCCGTGCACAGTTCCTATGATCGGCCCCCCTTCGGTGCGGGCCTTCGCCTATCCGGAAGGAAACGCGTGGAAGCCAACCCTCGCAGCACCGGGCGTCTGCCTGCTGCCTTCCTGACGCCCGGCTCGTCCTCGTTCATGGACTTCCTGGCCGAACACCAGCCCGAGCTGCTTCCCGGCAAGCGCGCGCTGCCGCCCATGAAGGGCGTCATCGAGGCGCCGCACGGCACGACGATCGTCGGGGCCACGTTCCCCGGCGGTGTGGTGCTGGCCGGTGACCGCCGGGCGACGATGGGCAACATGATCGCCCAGCGCGACATCGAGAAGGTCTTCCCCGCCGACGAGTACTCCGCCGTGGGCATCGCGGGCACCGCGGGCCTCGCCGTCGAGATGGTCAAACTCTTCCAGCTGGAGCTGGAGCACTTCGAGAAGGTCGAGGGCGCCACGCTCTCCCTGGAGGGCAAGGCGAACCGGCTCTCCACCATGATCCGCAGCAACCTCGGCATGGCCATGCAGGGCCTCGCCGTGGTCCCGCTCTTCGCGGGCTACGACCTGGACCGGGAGAAGGGCCGGATCTTCTCGTACGACGTCACCGGCGGCCGGTCGGAGGAGCACGGCTTCGCTGCCACCGGCTCCGGCTCGATCTTCGCGCGCGGCTCGCTCAAGAAGCTCTACCGCGAGGACCTGACCGAGGACGAGGCCACCATGCTGGTCGTCCAGGCGCTGTACGACGCCGCGGACGACGACTCGGCGACCGGTGGCCCCGACATGGCCCGCCGGATCTACCCCATCGTCACCGTCATCACCGACGAGGGCTTCAGGAAGCTCACCGAGGCGGAGTCCTCGCAGATCGCGCGCTCGATCCACGAGCGGCGTCTCGAACAGCCCGACGGCCCCCGGGCCGCCCTCCTCTGACTCCGCCGCGTCCGAATCCTCGAGCCTTCGCCAGTGAACCCGACAGAAAGGGACGGATAGCCGGTGTCGACGCCGTTCTATGTCTCACCCCAGCAGGCCATGGCCGACCGGGCGGAATACGCCCGCAAGGGGATCGCCCGCGGCCGCAGCCTGGTCGTGCTGCAGTACGCCGACGGCATCGTCTTCGTCGGCGAG
The DNA here is from genome assembly GCF_009916105.1 of Streptomyces sp. GC420. Lineage (GTDB taxonomy): Bacteria > Actinomycetota > Actinomycetes > Streptomycetales > Streptomycetaceae > Streptomyces. The sequence goes on from NZ_JAAAXQ010000004.1 coordinate 37,190, forward strand.
AACCCGTCCCGCGCGCTGCACAAGTTCAGCGAGATCTACGACCGGATCGGCTTCGCCGCCGCCGGCAAGTACAACGAGTACGAGAACCTGCGGATCGGTGGCGTCCGCTACGCCGACCTGCGCGGATACACCTACGACCGGGACGACGTGACGGCCCGTGGGCTGGCCAACGTCTACGCCCAGACGCTGGGCACGATCTTCTCGAGCGCCGCGGAGAAGCCGTACGAGGTGGAGCTGGTCGTCGCCGAGGTCGGCGCCTCGCCCGAGGGGGACCAGATCTACCGGCTGCCGCACGACGGCTCCATCGTCGACGAGCACGGCTCGGTCGCGGTCGGCGGCAACGCGGAGACCATCAGCAGCTTCCTCGACCAGCGGCACCGCGACGGCATGAGCCTGGCGGAGGCGCTGAAGCTGGCCGTGCAGGCGCTGTCCCGGGACACCAACGGCACCGAGCGCGAGATCCCCGCCGAGCGGCTCGAGGTCGCCGTGCTCGACCGGACCCGGCCCCAGAAGAGAAAGTTCAAGCGCATCGTCGGCCGTCAGCTCTCCCGCCTGCTGGAGGCCGAGGCCGACTCCGCCGAGTCCACGGAGTCCGGCTCCTCGGAAGAACCCCGGGAGTCCTCCGAAGACGAGTGACGTCGCCGTACCACCTCGCCTCCGCGCCCCTCGCCGCCCCGCGGCCGGGGGCGCGGCGCGTTCCGGGCCGCGGTGGCCCGCGGTCCGGAACGACCGGAGCCGGTGCCGCGCCCTACGGGTCGCGCGGCGGGGCCGTGGAGGCGCGCGGGACGAAGGTGACGGGGAGGGTGCCGGTCTTCGGCGTGCGGCCGTCCAGCAGCGCGAGGAGGGCGGACATGCCGTGCTCGCCGACCTGTTCCGCGGGCAGGCTGACCGTGGTGAGCTCCGGCTCGACGGCCGTCGCGAGGGACAGATCGGTGAACCCGGTCACCGAGAGGTCCTCGGGGACCCGCAGGCCCAGGCGGCGGGCCGCCTTGCAGGCGCCGGCGGCCAGGATGTCGTCGTCGCAGACCAGCGCCGTCGGACGGGGTCCCGGCGCCGTCAGGATCCGCTCGGCGGCGGCTCGGGCCGCGTCCACCGTCAGGTCCGCAGGTGCGGTGCCCAGCGAGGTGCCGGGTACGGCGCGCAGCGCGCCGGCCAGCGCCTCGGCCCGTACCGTGAAGGTCCAGGAGTCGATGTCCGCCGCCAGGTGCGCGAACCTACGGTGGCCCAGCGCCAGCAGATGCTCCGCCACCTGCCGCATGCCGTCCGCGATGTCGGGGTTGACGGCCGCCGCGATGCCCGGGCTCGCGGGGTCGCTGTCCAGCATCACCAGCGGAAGTTCCGTGCCGCGGATCGCGGCGACCGCCTCGGCGGCCATGGAGGAGGCGATGACGCCGTCCAGTGCGGCCTGCGCCGAGTCGAAGGGGTCGCGGGCCGGTCCCATGCCCTCGGGGGAGGGGTAGAGGACCACACCGAAGCCGTGATCGGCGGCGACCGAGGCGGCGCCCGCGTAGACCCGGGCGAAGAACTCGTTGGTGAGCGCCGGCACGACCAGCAGCGCGGTCCTGGTCCGCCCGAGGCGGAGACTGCGCGCCGCGAGGTTGGGCCGGTAGCCGAGTTCCCGGGCGGCCTCCCTCACCCGCTCGGCGGTCCGCACGGAGACCCGGCCCCGCCACTTCTCTCCCATCACCAGCGACACGGCCGCCTGGGAGACGCCGGCCTCCCGTGCCACGTCCCGGCTGGTGGGTGATCTCACTGCTGTCTCGCCTCGCTCTGCCGGTGGACCGCGGACTGCCGACATGGTACGTATGGAACGGCAGTTATACGTAAAACCTCGGCGTGCCGGGGAGAGGAGCAGGACATGGGCGCGAGCTACGCGGAGCTGCTGAGAGCGCGGCACGCCGCCCGGCTGCTGGCCGGCACCCTCATAGGGCGGCTGCCGAGCGCCACCGGCCACATCGCGATCGTGCTCTTCGTCCGCGCCGAGGGCGGCAGCTACACGCTCGCCGGGGTCCTCGCCGCCGTGTACGGACTGGCCACCGCCGTGGGGCAGCCGCTCCTCGGCCGCGCCGTCGACCTGAAGGGCCAGCCCCTGGTCATGCTCCCCGCGGCCGTCCTGTCGGCGCTCGCGATGGCCGTCTTCGCCCTCGGCGCGCTGGAGTCCCTGGCCGTCTCCTGCGTCGCGGTGGGCCTCGCCGGGCTCTTCACCCCGCCGCTGGAGGGCGGCCTGCGCGCCCTGTGGCCCAGCGTCCTGGGGCGTGAGGACCAGGTGCACACGGCCTATGCCCTGGACGCGGTCGCCCAGGAGCTGATGTTCGCCCTCGGACCGCTGCTGGTCACCCTCGGCATCGCCCTGTGGTCGGAGGCGGCCGCCCTGCTGGCCATCAACGCCCTCGGCGTCCTGGGCGCACTGTCCGTGGTCCTGTCCGAGCCCTCCCGGGCGTGGCGCTCGGCACCCCGGGAGGCGCACTGGCTGGGCGCCCTGCGCTCTCCCGGCCTGCTCACTCTGCTCGGCGCCTTCTTCTTCGTCGGCGTCGCCCTGGGCTCCATCACCGTCGCCGCCTCCGCGTACGCCGACGACCACGGTGACACCTCCGTCTACGGCTGGCTGATGGCCGCCAACGGGTTCGGTGCCCTCCTCGGCGGCGTGGCCTACGGGGCCCGGAAGTGGGCCGGCGCCCCGGAGAAGCGGCTGCTCGTCCTCGTCGCCCTGCTCGCCCTCGGCTACCTGCCGCTCGTCCTCACCCCCGGGGTGCCCGCGATGGCCTCGCTCACCGTGCTCTCCGGCGTCTTCCTGGCCCCCTGCCTCGCCACCGTCTTCATCGTCGTCGACCGCGTTGCCCCGGCGGGCACGGTCACCGAGGCCTTCTCGTGGCTGGTGACCGCCTTCGGGGTGGGTGCCGCAGCCGGGACGGCCTTCGCGGGGCCCGCCGTCGAGATCGGAGGAACGGCCTCCGGCTTCGCCGTCGCCGGCGGCGCGGGCCTGGTCGCGCTGGCGGTGCTGCTGTCCACCCGGCGGGTACTCGCAGCTCCCGGGCGCCCCGGCCGGATCCGGACAGTCGCCGAAAATGATCCAACGCGGACAGCTGAACCCGGTTTCAGCACCCGGCATCGGGCGTAGTGTTCATTCAGGTTCGCCTCGCGATGTCCTGCGGGACGCCTCGGCCGGCCGGCTCGTCGGCCGGGGGTCCGGGGGTTCGCCCCCGGGGAAATGGAGCACTCATGGACCGCCGCATTTTCGGGCTCGAGAACGAGTACGGAGTCACTTGCACCTTCAGGGGACAGCGCCGACTGTCCCCTGACGAGGTAGCGCGCTATCTGTTCCGCCGGGTGGTGTCCTGGGGCCGGAGCAGCAATGTCTTCCTGCGCAACGGCGCCCGCCTCTACCTCGATGTCGGCTCGCACCCGGAGTACGCGACTCCCGAGTGCGACAACGTGACCGAGCTGGTGACCCACGACAAGGCCGGCGAGCGCATCCTCGAAGGCCTGCTGGTCGACGCCGAGCGCCGCCTGCACGAAGAGGGCATCGCGGGCGACGTCTACCTCTTCAAGAACAACACCGACTCGGCCGGCAACTCCTACGGCTGCCACGAGAACTACCTGGTCGCGCGGCACGGCGAGTTCTCCCGTCTCGCGGACATCCTCATCCCGTTCCTGGTCACCAGGCAGCTGCTCTGCGGCGCGGGGAAGGTGCTGCAGACCCCGCGCGGCGCGGTCTACTGCGTCAGCCAGCGCGCCGAGCACATCTGGGAGGGCGTGAGCTCGGCCACCACCCGCTCCCGCCCCATCATCAACACCCGCGACGAACCGCACGCCGACGCCGAGCGGTACCGCCGGCTGCACGTCATCGTGGGCGACTCCAACATGTCCGAGACGACCATGCTGCTCAAGGTCGGCGCCACCGACCTCGTCCTGCGCATGATCGAGGCCGGCACCGTGATGCGCGACCTCACCCTGGAGAATCCCATCCGGGCCATCCGCGAGGTCAGCCACGACATCACCGGCCAGCGCAAGGTGCGGCTGGCCAGCGGCCGGGAGGCCTCCGCCCTCGAGGTCCAGGAGGAGTACTACGAGAAGGCCGTGGACTTCTGCGAGCGGCGGGGTATCCGCACCGGCATCGTCGAACAGGTCCTGGAGCTGTGGGGCCGCACGCTCGACGCCATCCGCGAGCAGGACCTGGACCGGATCGGTACCGAGATCGACTGGGTCATGAAGTACAAGCTGATCGAGCGGTACCGCGCCAAGAACAACATGACCATGTCGCACCCGAGAGTCGCGCAGATAGACCTCGCGTACCACGACATCCACCGGCGCCGGGGGCTGTACTACCTCCTGGAGAAGAAGGGGCAGGCCAAGCGGATCTGCAACGACCTGAAGATCTTCGAGGGCAAGTCGGTGCCTCCGCAGACGACGAGGGCGCGGCTGCGCGGCGACTTCATCCGCCGCGCCCAGGAACAGCGCAGGGACTTCACCGTCGACTGGGTGCACCTCAAGCTCAATGACCAGGCGCAGCGCACGGTGCTGTGCAAGGACCCCTTCCGGTCGGTGGACGACCGGGTGGAGAAGCTGATCGCCGGCATGTGAGCCGGCCGCCGGCGCCGCGCCGGACCGCACCGATGCCCGGAGGGGGACCCCCGCCGGGCATCGGTGTGTCCGAAACCCTCCTGACCGGGCGAAACACCTCGGTGGGCCGGGAGAACCCGTCGAACGCCGCGCGTACGACGTAGAGTGGCGGCCATTGTCCCCGCCCCCGATCCCCAGTTGGACTGATGAACTACAACGTGAAGCGACGTGCCCTCGCCCTGCTGGCCGTGCCCGCCCTGCTGTTCACCGCCGCGTGCGGATCCGACGGCGACGGGGACGGCAACGGTGACGCGGCGGGCGGCGTCGCGCAGGTCGAGGGAAAGTTCGGGGACAAGCCCGAGATCTCCGTTCCGAAGGACGGCGAGCCGTCCGGCACCACCGTGGTCAAGGCCGTGTCGACGGGTGACGGGGCCACGATCAAGGACGCCGACTTCGTCCGGCTGGACTGGGCCGTGGAGAAGTGGGACGGCGGTCAGGAACTCGGCGGCACATGGGCCTCGGCCACCGCGGGCGACAAGGCGCCCCGGCGGCAGTCCGTGGAGCGGATCGGCCAGCAGAGCCAGCAGCTGCCCGCCAAGGTCCTCGGAGCCGTGAAGGGCAAGAAGTCCGGCAGCCGCATCGTGGTGCAGGGCACCGCGGGCGATCTGGTCGGCGAGAACCTGAACACCGAGTCGGGCATCGCCAAGGACGACGTGCTCATCTGGGTCGTAGACGCCGTCGGCGCCGCGTCGGTCGACGTGAAGGCCGAGGCGAAGGGCGAGCAGGCGGCCACCGAGGCCGGTCTGCCCGAGGTGAAGGCTCCGTCCGGGAAGGCGGCGGCCATCACCATTCCCAAGGGCGCCAAGGCACCCAAGGAGCTCGAGGAGCAGGTGCTGATCAAGGGCACCGGCAAGAAGGTCGAGGCGGGCCAGGGCCTCGTCGCCCAGTACACCGGGGTCAAGTGGGAGGACGGCAAGAAGTTCGACTCCTCCTGGGACCACGGGGGCGCCACCGCCTTCCAGATCGGCAACGGCTCCGTCGTGGAGGGCTGGGACAAGGGCCTGGTCGGGAAGAACGTCGGCGACCGGGTGCTGCTGGTGATCCCGCCGTCCCTCGGCTACGGCGCCAACCCGCAGAGCGAGCTCGCCAAGAACACGCTGGTCTTCGTCGTGGACATCCTCGGCACGGTGTGATCACAGTGTCTGTGAGAATGTCCGGGTTGCATGCCGCCTACAAGGAGTAAGTGAAGTGAGCATCGAGAAGCCCGAGATCGATTTCCCGGGCGGCGAGCCCCCGGCCGACCTCGAGATCAAGGACATCTGGGAGGGCGACGGCCCGGTCGCCAAGGCGGGCGACACCGTGTCCGTGCACTACGTGGGCGTGGCCTTCTCCACCGGCGAGGAGTTCGACGCGTCCTGGAACCGCGGCACCCCGCTTCAGTTCCAGCTGGGCGTCGGCCAGGTCATCGCCGGCTGGGACCAGGGCGTGCAGGGCATGAAGGTCGGCGGCCGCCGCCAGCTGACCATCCCCTCGCACCTCGCGTACGGCGACCGCGGCGCCGGCGGCGGCGCCATCAAGCCGGGCGAGACGCTGATCTTCGTCTGTGACCTGGTCGCGGTCTGACCGTATTCTTCCGGTCCCAGGCCGGTCCGAGGGCCCATGCCGACCGGCGTGGGCCCTCGGCTTTGCCACCGCATCCGGGGGCGGTACGGTCAACGCTCAGAAGCGTCATCGCAGACCGAAGAAGCGAAGCAACGCGGAAAGCATCACGAAGCGTTGACAAGCGCCAAGAAGCAGCGGGGAAGGCGGAACGAGCGTCGATGGCCATTGCCAAGGCCGAGCGGCTGATGAATCTGGCCCTGTGCCTGCTCGGCACCCGGCGTCCGCTCAGCAAGCGGGAGCTGCGCGGCTCCATCGAGGCGTACATGGAAGCCGGTTCCGACGACTCCTTCAACCGGATGTTCGAGCGGGACAAGGACGACCTGCGCGAGCTCGGCCTGGTCATCGAGACCGTCGAGAACCTCGAAGGGGAAACCGGCTACCTGGCCCGCCGCGACAGCAACCGCCTGCCGCCCATCACCCTCGACGCCGAGGAGGCCGCGGCCCTGGGACTGGCCGCGAAGGTCTGGCAGCAGGCCCGCCTCGCCGGGGCCGCAAGCGGCGCCCTGCAGAAGCTGCGGGCGGCGGGGATGCCCGAGGCGGCCGAGGAGCCGTACGAGGGCCAGCACAGCGCCCTCGAACCCCGCATCCCCGTCCACGAGGCCGCCTTCGAGCCGCTGATGCTCGCCTGCCGCGACCGGCGCCCCGTCGTCTTCGAGTACCGCAAGTCCAACGCCGTGCGCCCGGAGACCCGGCAGGTCGAGCCCTGGGGCCTGGAATGCTGGCGCGGCCACTGGTACCTCGCGGGCTGGGACCGCGACCGTGCTGCCGAGCGGGTCTTCCGGCTCTCCCGCATCACCGGCCGGGTCCGCTCCCGCGCCGGACGGTTCACCGCCGAGGTGCCCGACGTGGTGACCGTGCGGGAGACGGTCGAGGACTGGGCGGGCGAGACCGCCACCCGCACCGCGCTGATCCGGCTGCGCGCCGGGGCGGGCTACCCGCTGCGGGCGCGCGCCGTCGGCACCCGGGAACTCGGCGACGGGTGGGACGAGTTGGAGATTCCGTACGGGCACGGTCTGGACGCCTGGCTGGTGGAGTTCGGGCCCGACGCGGTCGTCCTGGAGCCCGCCGACCTGAGGGCCGACGTGGTGGACCGGCTGCGCGCCGTAGCGAAGGGCTGAGGGGGAGAAGCACGACCATGGCCGCCAACGCCATCGACCAGACCAGACGGATGCTGTCACTGGTCACCTACCTGCGGGAGCGCCCGGGCGCGCACGTCGCCGACGTCGCCCGCGCCTTCGGTATCACCGAGGACGAACTGATCTCCGACCTCGACGTGCTGCCCATGTGCGGCACCAGCTTCCGGGGCGGGGACCTTCTCGACATCGACACCGACGGCGAACGCATCTGGTGGCACAATCCCGACGACGTCGCGGAGCCGCTGCGGCTGGCCGCCGACGAGGCGACCGCGCTGCTGGTCGCCGCCCGCGCCGTCGCCACCCTCCCCGGGCTGCGCGAGGGCGATCGGCAGGCGCTGCTGCGCGCCACGGCCAAACTCGAGGCAGCGGCGGGAGAGGCCGCGGGCGCGAGCGCCAGGCTGTCGGTGACCTTCGAGTCCGAGGGCGGCGTCTTCGCCGACGTCGACCGGGCCATCTCGGAGCGCCGCCGCCTGTGGATCCGCTACTACTCACCGGCCCGCGACGAGCTCACCGAGCGGGAGATCGACCCGATCCGGCTGTTCGCGGTCGGCCACACCTACGTCGAGGCCTGGTGCCGGCAGTCGGAGGCGCGCCGCACCTTCCGTCTCGACCGGGTGGCCGAGATCCGGCTGCTCGACGCCCCCGCCGACCCGCCGCCGGTCGAGCTCAGGGACCTTTCCGAGTCACTGGTGCAGCCGGCCGCCGACGACCCCGAGGTGGTCGTCGAGGTGGGACCGGGAGGCCGCTGGGTCGCCGAGTACTACCCGCACGACAGCGCGGAGGAACTGCCGGACGGCGGCCTGCGGATCGCACTGCGCACCCCCGAGCCCGCCTCGCTGCGCAGACTCGCGCTGCGGCTGGGCCGGGACGGCCGGATCGTGTCGCCCCCGGAGCTCGCCGAGAGCGCCAGGAACGCGGCACGCGAGGCGCTCGCGGCCTACGACACGGCGTACGACACGCACCGTACGCCGTGACGCGGCGGCACTGACGGCAGGAATCACGCCAGTGGAGGAGAAGCAGGGATGGTGACTGTGATGCCGGACGAGTCGGAGAGGTCCGCGTCGCCGGAGCGGTCCGGGCCGGTCGGGCCGATGGTCTTCAAGGCCGCCTGCCCCGAGTGCCGCAGCCGCTTCGAGCTGCACGCGGCGGCCCTGATGCTGGCCATCGGCGGCAGCCGCAAGACCACCTTCTACTCCTTCACCTGCCCCGAGTGCGGGTCAGCCGTGCGCAAACCGGCCGGAGAGCGCATCGTCGAACTCCTCACCGGCGGGGGAGTGCGGACCCTGCGTCTCACCTCCGTACCCGGCACCCTCTAGGCTCGGCGCATGTTCTGGCCGATGCTTGCAATCGCCCTCGGGTTCTGTGGTCTCGCCGTTCTGGGCGTCCTCGCGGTCAGGGTCTTCGTCGAGGTGCGCCGACTGGGCACTCAGGTGGCCGAAACCGCCCGTCGGATCAACAGCGCCGCGGCGGACCTCGAACGCTCCGCGACGGACATGGTGCGCACCGGCGAAGCGTTGCGCTGAAGGACCGCTCACAGCTGCCACATTGGTCAGGGAGGTACGCTCGTGATCGCGGCACCTGAGCGAGGCGTGGGCCGCATCCGAAGTACGCACAGGCATTGCCCCGCGTTTACTCCTGCGGGTTACGATCGCTGACAGTACGGTGGTGGTCGGATGTATGACCGGCCGGACGTACGGACACCATGTCGCCTCGGTGAAGAAGGTAATAGCTATGGGTAGGCTCGGCCCCACCGAGATCATTCTGATTCTCGTCGTCATCATCCTGCTGTTCGGTGCCAAGAAGCTTCCCGACATGGCCAGGTCGCTCGGCAAGTCGGCCCGCATCCTCAAGAGCGAGGCCAAGGCGATGAAGTCGGACGACCAGCAGAACGCCGCGGCCGGTCCGCCGAACGACGCGTCTCAGGGTCAGCCCGCTCCGCGGACCATCCAGGCCGCACCCGGCGATGTGACGAGCTCCCGCCCGGTCACGGAGCCGACGGACACCGCCAAGCGCTGACCCCCCCGGGAGGCCTTCGTGGCCTGCCGTACGAGATGAGGACGTGGGTTGCTCAAGTCTGCCCGCAAACAGGAGAGGGATCCCGAGGGGCGCATGCCGCTCGTGGAGCACCTGCGCGAGCTGCGCAACCGGCTCGGCAAGGCCGTCATCGCCATTGTGCTGGTGACGATCGCCGCCGTGTTCTACAGCGAACAGCTGATGCAGTTCCTCGCGGACCCGGTGCCGAAGTGTGACGACTTCCGTAACAGCGACGGCGGAAACTGCGCCATCGTCTCGTTCAACACCCTGACGTCGCCGTTCACGACGACGATCAAGGTGAGTCTCATGGCGGGCCTCATCATTTCCAGTCCGGTCTGGCTGTACCAGCTGTGGGCCTTCATCGCCCCCGGACTGCACAGGCACGAGAAGAAGTACACGTACATCTTCGTCTCGGCGGCCGTCCCGCTTTTCGCGGGCGGTGCCTACCTGGCCTATGTCATCCTGCCGATCAGTGTGAAGGTGCTGCTGAGCCTGACACCCGGCGGATCGGCCAACATCCTGTCTCTCGACGAGGTACTCGACTTCACCATCCGGATGGTGCTGATCTTCGGCCTCGCCTTCGAGTTGCCGCTGCTCCTGATCATGCTCAATATGGTGGGCATCGTTTCCGGGGGCCGGATGGCCGGCTGGTGGCGCGGCGTCGTAATGGGGGTCTTCGTCTTCGGAGCGATCGCGACCCCGACCACCGACCCCGTCGGCATGCTCGCCCTCTCCGGACCCATTGTCGTCCTGTACTTCTTCGCCGTGGCGTTCTCTCTGCTGAACGACAAAAGGCGAGCCCGCAAGGAGGCCCTGGGTCCCGGCGACGACGAGGCGTCCGAGCTGGATCTCACGCCCGAGAGCGTGGGCCCGGTCGAGCCCGTCACCGCCGCGAGGGCCCTGCCCGAGCAGGCGCACGGATACGACGACGTCACCTGAGGGCCGCCGGGGACCTGACCGCCCAGTTGCGGCGCCGTCCGTATAGGGTCCCCGCGTGACGAGCGAGATCACCCTCTTCGTGAACCCCACCGCGGGACGCGGCCGGGGCGCGCACGCCGCGCAGCCGGCCGCAGGCGCGCTGCGGGACGCGGGCTTCTCCGTACGCACGGTCCTCGGGGCCGACGCGGACGACGCCCTGGCCAGGGCGCGCGCGGCGGTGGAGGGCGGCACCGGCGCACTGATCGCCGTCGGCGGCGACGGCATGGTCTCCCTCGCCCTCCAGGCCGTCGCCGGGACCCGCACGCCGCTCGGAGTGGTCGCCGTGGGCACCGGCAACGACTTCGCCCGCACGGTGGGGCTGCCGGTACGCGACCCGGCGGCGGCCGGCCGGCTGGTGGCCGAGGCGCTCAAGTGCGGCCGCGTCCGCGAGTTCGACCTCGGCAGGACGGGGACGCGCTGGTTCGGCACCGTCCTCGCCTCCGGCTTCGACTCCCGGGTCAACGACCGGGGCAACCGGATGCGGTGGCCCGCCGGGCGGCTCAAGTACGACCTCGCCATGATCGCCGAACTCGCCGCCTTCCGTCCGCTGCCCTACCGCATCACCCTCGACGACGGTCCCGCCCGGGAGATCGAGGCCACCCTCGTCGCCGTCGGCAACGGATCCTCCTACGGCGGCGGTATGCGCATCTGCCCGGGGGCCCGCCTCGACGACGGCCTGTTCGACATCACGGTCGTCGGCGACTGCGGCCGCGCCACCCTGGTGAAGGTCTTCCCCCGGGTCTACCGGGGCACGCACGTCGAGCACCCCAGGGTCACGGTGTACCGGGCGGCCAGGATCACCCTGGAATCGGCCGGGGTCACCGGCTACGCGGACGGTGAACCGCTCGGCGCGCTGCCCCTGACGGCACACTGCGTGTCCGCGGCGATACGGGTCCTCGCCCCCTGACGCGTTCCGGCCCGTCCCATGGCTCGATAAAGATCGCGTCGACTGTCAGACATGGCGGGTAGTCTCGTAGACAAGATGACCGAGGAACTCTCCCCCGCCGAGCGTTACGCCGCTGCCCGGCTCCGAGCCGCCGAGCAGGCCACCGCGCTCGCGTCGTTCCGCGAGATGTACGACTTCGAACTGGACCCGTTCCAGATCGAGGCCTGCCGCGCCCTCGAGGCCGGCCAGGGCGTACTCGTCGCGGCCCCGACCGGCTCGGGCAAGACCATCGTCGGCGAATTCGCCGTCCACCTCGCCCTCGCCCAGGGCCGCAAGTGCTTCTACACCACGCCCATCAAGGCACTCTCCAACCAGAAGTACGCCGATCTGGTCAAGCGCTACGGCGCGGACAAGGTCGGCCTGCTGACCGGTGACAACAGTGTCAACTCCGAGGCGCCCGTGGTCGTTATGACCACCGAGGTGCTGCGCAACATGCTCTACGCGGGCTCGCAGTCGCTGCGCGGCCTCGGCCACGTCGTGATGGACGAGGTGCACTACCTCTCCGACCGCTTCCGCGGCGCCGTCTGGGAGGAAGTGATCATCCACCTCCCCGAGTCGGTCACCCTCGTCTCGCTGTCGGCCACGGTGTCCAACGCCGAGGAGTTCGGCGACTGGCTGGACACCGTGCGCGGCGACACCGCCGTGATCGTCTCCGAGCACCGGCCCGTGCCGCTCTTCCAGCACGTCCTGGCCGGCCGCCGGATGTACGACCTGTTCGAGGAGGGCGAGGGCAGCAAGCGCGAGGTCAACCCCGACCTGGTGCGGATGGCCCGGATGGAGAACAGCCGGCCCGCCTACCAGGACCGCAGACGCGGCCGGGCCATGCGCGAGGCCGACCGCGAGCGGGAGCGCCGGCAGCGCTCCCGTGTCTGGGTCCCGGGCAGGCCCGAGGTCATCGAGCGGCTGGACGCCGCGGGACTGCTGCCCGCCATCACCTTCATCTTCAGCCGGGCCGGCTGCGAGTCCGCCGTGCAGCAGTGTCTCGCGGCGGGGCTCCGGCTCAACGACGCCGGCGCCCGGGCCAGGGTCCGCGAGATCGTCGAGGAGCGCACGGCGACCATCCCGGACGAGGATCTGCACGTCCTGGGCTACTTCGAGTGGCTGGAGGGCCTGGAGCGTGGCATCGCCGCGCACCACGCCGGCATGCTCCCGACCTTCAAGGAGGTCGTCGAGGAGCTGTTCGTGCGCGGCCTGGTGAAGGCGGTCTTCGCCACCGAGACCCTGGCGCTCGGCATCAACATGCCGGCCAGGTCGGTGGTGCTGGAGAAGCTCGTCAAGTGGAACGGCGAGCAGCACGCCGACATCACCCCCGGTGAGTACACGCAGCTGACCGGTCGGGCCGGCCGCCGCGGCATCGACGTCGAGGGCCATGCGGTGGTGCTGTGGCAGCGCGGCATGGACCCCGGGCACCTGGCCGGACTGGCCGGCACCCGCACCTATCCGCTGCGGTCCAGCTTCAAGCCCTCGTACAACATGGCCGTCAACCTCGTCGACCAGTTCGGCCGACACCGGTCGCGGGAGCTGCTCGAGACCTCCTTCGCGCAGTTCCAGGCCGACCGTGCCGTGGTCGGCATCTCCCGGCAGGTGCAGCGCAACGAGGAAGGGCTGGAGGGCTATCGCGCCTCCATGACCTGCCACCTCGGTGACTTCGACGAGTACGCCGGGCTGCGCAGGGAGCTGAAGGACCGCGAGACCGAGCTCGCCAAACAGGGCGCGATACAGAAGAGGGCCGCCGCCGCGACGGCCCTGGAGAAGCTCAAGCCCGGCGACGTCATCCACGTCCCGACGGGCAAGTTCGCCGGCCTGGCGCTCGTCTTGGACCCGGGCATCCCCGCCGGACGCAGCAACGGCTACCGCGGCCTCGACCAGCACGACGGCCCCCGCCCGCTGGTGCTCACCGCGGAGCGGCAGGTCAAGCGGCTGGCGTCGATGGACTTCCCGGTGCCCGTCGAGCCCGTCGACCGGATGCGCATCCCCAAGTCCTTCAACCCCCGCAGCCCCCAGTCGCGCCGGGACCTCGCCTCCGCGCTGCGCACCAAGGCCGGGCACATCGTGCCCGAGCGGCACCGCCGGGGCCGGGCCGCGGCCGCCGACGACCAGGAGATCGCCCGGCTGCGTACGGCCATCCGTGCCCACCCCTGCCACGGCTGCGCCGACCGCGAGGACCACGCCCGCTGGGCCGAGCGATTCCACCGGCTCCAGCGCGACACGCGGCAGCTGGAGCGCCGTATCGAGGGGCGTACGAACACCATCGCCCGCACCTTCGACCGGATCTACGCCCTGCTGACCGAACTGGACTACCTGCGCGGTGACGAGGTCACCGAGAACGGCAAGCGCCTCGCCAGGCTCTACGGCGAGCTGGACCTGCTGGCCAGCGAATGCCTGCGCGAAGGCGTCTGGGAAGGGCTCGACCCGGCCGAACTGGCCGCGTGCGTCTCGGCCCTGGTGTTCGAGGCGCGGCAGTCGGACGACGCGGTCGCGCCCAAGCTGCCCTCGGGACCGGCCCGGGACGCACTGGCCGAGACGGTCAGGATCTGGGGCCGGCTCGACGCCCTGGAGGAGGACTTCAGGATCAACCAGGCGGAGGGCGTCGGACAGCGCGAACCCGACCTGGGATTCGCCTGGTCGGCGTACCAGTGGGCCTCGGGCAAGGGCCTGGACGAGGTGCTGCGCGAGAGCGAGATGCCCGCGGGCGACTTCGTGCGCTGGTGCAAGCAGGTCATCGACGTGCTGGGGCAGATCGCGGCGGCGGCGCCGGTGGACGGCGACAGCAAGGTGGCCCGCAACGCCCGCAAGGCCGTGGACGCGCTGCTGAGGGGTGTCGTGGCCTACAGCTCCGTCGGCTGACGCGCTCCTCCGCGCGTCCCCGCCGGCCGGACGCCGCCCGGCCGCATGCCGACTCCGCCCCGCCGCCGGTCGCGCGTTGACGGTGGCGGGGCTGTGCGCCGTCCCGGGCCGGTCAGCCGCGGGCGTCGAGAGGGGCCCCGGCGCCGAGATGGGCGCGCCACCCGCCGTACGACGTGATGTCCACGGCGCCGTCGAGCGCGGACGGCTCGCACAGGAAGCCGGGGACGCGGCTGCCGTCGGCGAGTTCCACACTGCCGATCGCCATGGGGCGGGGGAGTGCCGCCACCAGCGCGCCCAGGCCCTCGGTCGGCAGTTCCCACACCTCGGTCTCGATGGCCGCGCCGCCCTCCGCGACCCGCACCAGGCCCGGCTTGGCGGGCTCCGCCGCCGGCCCGGTGGCGAGGGCGTAGAGGCGGTAGTGCGGCGCCGTTTCGGTGGTACGGGCGTGGCGGGCACCCAGTGCGAGCAGTTGCGGGTTGAGCGGCAGCCCGGTGAGGTGCGCGCCGACCACGGCGACCCGGGCGGGCGGGGTGAGCAGGGCGGCCATGCGGGTGAGCCGGTCGTCGGTGTGCGCCGGGCCGATCAGCATCACACCGAACGGGAGGCCGTTCACGGTCCCGGCGGGTGCGGCGACCGCGGCGAGGCCGAAGAGATTGGTGGAGTTGGTGAACCGGCCCAGCCGCGCGTTCGCCCCCAGCGGGTCGGCGGCGACCGCGGCGAGGGTCGGGTGGCCGGGGGCCGTGGGCAGCAGCAGGGCGTCCGCGTCACCGAGGGAGGCCAGGGCACGGGCGCGGAGCGCGGCGAGCTTCTCCCGGTCGGCGAAGAGCCGGTGGGCGGGGATGTCGCGGGCCCGGCGGATGATGCCGGCGACGGTCGGATCCAGGTCGGGTGTCTCCTTGTCGAGGAACTGCCCCACGGCGGCGTAGCGCTCGGCGACGAAGGCGCCGTCGTAGAGCATCGCGGCCGCCTCGATGAAGGGAGCCGGGTCGACGGGACGGAGCAGGGCACCGGCCTCCTCCAGCCGGGCGGCGGCCCCGGTGAACGCCTCGGCCCAGCCCTCGTCGAGTTCACCCAGCCCGGCCGGGTCGGGGACGGCGACGCGCCACGGGCCCGGGGCGCGGCGGGGCGCTTCCACGGGACGCGTGATCATGTGCGACAGTGCCTGCTCGGCCTCGGGCAGCGTACGCGCGAACACGGTCACGCAGTCGAGGCTCGCGCAGGCCGGGACGACACCTTCGACGGGGACCAGCCCGCGGGTCGGCTTCAGCCCGAAGATGCCGTTGAAGGCCGCCGGTACGCGCCCCGAGCCCGCCGTGTCGGTTCCCAGGGCGAGGTCGGCGACTCCGAGGGCCACGGCCACCGCGGAACCGGAGCTCGATCCGCCGCTGACGCGCGCCGGATCGACCGCGTTCCGTACGGCGCCGTGCGGGGATCGCGTCCCGACCAGGCCCGTCGCGAACTGGTCGAGATTCGTCGTGCCGATGACGACCGCGCCGGCCGCGCGCAGAGCCGCCACGACGGGCGCGTCGCGTTCCGGCCGGTAGGCGTACGAGGGGCAGCCGGCGGTGGTCGGCAGCCCGGCCACGTCGATGTTGCCCTTGACGGCGAGCAGCCGCCCGGCGAGGGGGAGCGCGGGGTCGGCCGACTCCGCCTCGGCCTCGACCTCGGCCCGGGGCCGGAGGTCGATCCAGATCTCGGGCCGGTCGATGCGGTCGATGCGGTCGTAGGCGGCGCGCACGCGGGTGAGGGCGGCGGACATGGTGTGCCTTTCGGAAGTGGCCGGTTCCTTCCCCCTGCGGCCCGGTCGCCGCGGGGAGATCTTCAGCGGGGCGGACGGCTCGCCCCTGCGCGATCGGACGGCCGGACGGCCGGACAGCCGTTGCGACGCGCTCCGGTGGCCGCCCGGTGGCCGTCCGTGCCCGGTCGGCGGGCGGGACGGCGACGTGGTCAGGCGGACGGTGCGAGCACGAGCAGCGGGGTGCCGGCCGTCACCTGGGCGCCGGGCCGGGTGAGGACGTGGGTGACCCGGGCGTCGGCCGGGGCGTGGACGCGGGACTCCATCTTCATGGCCTCCAGGGCGAGGAGCTGCTGACCCGCCGTGACCGTGTCGCCGACCGAGACGGTGATCTGCCAGACGGAGGCGGCGAACTCGGCCTCCACGAGGTGACTGCCGGGTGGGACTGTGACCTCCGCCGGTGCGGCCGCCGTGTCCGTTACGGCGTCCGTGTCGGCCCGGGCGAACTCGCCCGCGGCCTCCCACGCCTCACGCTCCGCGGCGAAGGCGGCCGCCTGCCGCGACCGGAACTCCGCGATGGAGCCGGCGTTGGCCCGAAGGAAGCGATGGTGGTCGGCGAGGGCGAAGGTGCCGTCCTCGATGCGCGGGGTGAAGCGGCCCGCGGCCATGTCGGCGCGCAGTTCGAGCAGTTCGTCCGCCCCGACCTCGTACCACTTGATGCGGTCGAAGAACCGCAGAAGCCAGGGGGAGCCCGGCTCGAACGCGCCCCGCTGCTGCCAGCCCGACCAGACCTGGGTCGTGCGCCCCACGAACTGGTAGCCGCCCGGCCCCTCCATCCCGTAGACGCACAGGTAGGCGCCGCCGATGCCGACGGAGTTCTCCGCGGTCCAGGTCCTGGCCGGGTTGTACTTCGTGGTGACGAGCCGGTGGCGCGGGTCGAGCGGCGTCGCGACGGGCGCGCCCAGGTAGACGTCGCCGAGGCCGAGCACGAGGTACTCCGCGTCGAAGACGGTGCGGAAGACGTCCTCGACGCCGGCCAGTCCGTTCACCCTGCGGATGAACTCGATGTTCCACGGGCACCAGGGGGCGTCGTCCCGCACCCCCGCCGTGTACCGGGCGATCGCCTCGCGTGTCGCGGGGTCGTCCCAGGACAGGGGCAGGTGCACGGTGCGGGAGGGGACGACGAGTTCGCCGGCCGGCGGCAGCGCGGACTCGATGCGGCGTACGGCCTCCAGGAGCTCCGGCTGGGGGAGGACGTCGGGGTCCGCCTGGATCTGGAGGGAGCGGATACCGGGTGTCAGGTCGGTGACCCCCGGCAGCCCGGCCGCGGCCACCGCCTCCATCAGCGCGTGTACCCGCATGCGCAGGGCCAGGTCCAGCTCCATCGGCCCGAACTCGACCAGCAGGTTGTCGTCGCCGCTGCGGCGGTACGTCACGTCCGCACGCCGGGCGAGCACCCCGCCGTCCGTGATCTCCGGACGGTCCGCGACGGGCCGCAGGTGCGGTGTCCGCCGCAGGGCGGAGGCCGCCTCCACCGTCAGCGGGACGAAGCGCACGGAATCCCCGGGCCGTAGCTGTCCGAGCTTCCAGCGCTGGCCCCTGACGACCGTCGCGGGGCAGACGAACCCCCCGAGGGAGGGCCCGTCGGGTCCCAGCAGCACCGGCATGTCGCCGGTGTAGTCGACCGCGCCCACCGAGTAGGGCGTGTCGTGGATGTTGGACGGGTGCAGCCCCGCCTCGCCGCCGTCCGCGCGCGCCCAGCGCGGCTTCGGGCCGACCAGCCGCACGCCCGTGCGCGCCGAGTTGAAGTGGACCTTCCAGTCGGCGGCGTAGAACTCGCGGATGTCGTCCTCGGTGAAGAACTCGGGGGCGGCGTGCGGGCCCTCGACCGCTCCGATCTCCCACACCGTGCCGAAGGACGGGCGGTCGGCGGGCGGAACGGGGACTCCCGCCCCGGGGGCCGGGGCACCGCCGTGAAGCACGTCGCCCGTGCGCAGCGCCCGGCCCCCGTGCCCGCCGAAGCGGCCCAGCGTGAAGGTCGACGCGCTGCCGAGGTAACGGGGCACGTCCAGGCCGCCGCCCGCGAAGAGGACGTAGGTGCGCAGTCCGGGGCCCTCGGGGGCGCCCACGTCCAGGGTGGACCCGGCCGGCACGGTGACGGGCTCCCACTGCGCCACCGGGGCGCCGTCGACGGTCACCGGGGCCGGGGCGCCGGTGACGCAGACCGCCGTGGGGCGGCTGAACCTCAGGCCCGGCCCCTTGAGGGTGCATTCGAGGCCGGGCGCGCCCTCCGCGTTGCCGAGCGCCCGGTTGCCGAGGCGGAAGGAGAGGTCGTCCATGGGCCCGCAGGGCGGGACGCCCACCTGCCAGTGACCGGTGCGGCCCGGCCAGTCCTGCACGGTGGTGAGGGTGCCGCCCGAGACGACCTCGATGCGCGGGGTCGGGTCGCTGACCGTGGCCAGGGTGGCGGTGTGGTGGCGGGCGGACTGGACGCGGGGATCGGCGAGGGCGGCGCGTACCAGCCCGAGGTTGGTCTCGATGCCGTCGATCCGCGTCGCGGCGAGCGCGGTGTCGAGCCGGCCCAGCGCCTCGTCCCGGTCGGCGCCGTACGCGACGACCTTGGCCAGCATCGGGTCGTACGCCGTCGTCACCTCCGTACCGGTCTCCACCCAGGAGTCGACGCGGACGCCGGGCGGGAAGGCGACGCGCGTCAGCAGCCCGGCGCTCGGGCGGTGGTCCCGGGAGGGGTCCTCGGCGTAGACGCGGGCCTCGACGGCGTGGCCGCGCGGCGGGCCCGGCTCGCGGACCACGTCCGTGTCCCCCTGGGCGAGACGCAGCATCCACTCCACGAGATCGATCCCGTAGATCTCCTCGGTGACGGGGTGCTCGACCTGCAGACGGGTGTTCACCTCCAGGAAGTACGCCTCGCGGCGGGCGGCGTCGTACACGAACTCCACCGTGCCGACGGAGCGGTAGCCGACCGAGGCGCACAACTCCCTTGCCGACCTCGCCAGTTCGGCTCGGACTGCCTCGGGAAGGCCCGGGGCGGGGGCCTCCTCGACGACCTTCTGGTTGCGGCGCTGGAGGGAGCAGTCGCGATCGCCGAGGGTGACCACGCGGCCCCGGCCGTCGCCGAAGACCTGCACCTCGACATGGCGGGCGTCCTCGACGAGCCGCTCGAGGAAGACACCGGCGGAGGAGAAGGACGCGGCGGCTACGCGCTGCACGCCCTCCCACGCGTCCAGCAGCTCCTCCGGGCCGTGGCAGGCCCGCATGCCGATGCCGCCACCGCCGCCCGTCGCCTTGAGCATCACCGGGTAGCCGATGCGCCCGGCGGCGCGCAGCGCGGCCGCGGCGTCGGGGAGGAGCCCGGTGCCGGGGGCCAGCGGCACACCGGCCGCCTCTGCCGCCGCGCGGGCCGTGTGCTTGGCGCCGAACAGTTCCAGCTGCGAGGGGGCCGGGCCGACGAAGACGATGCCGGCGGCTTCGCAGCGCCGTGCGAACCCGGCGTCCTCGGAGAGGAACCCGTACCCGGGATGGATGGCCCCGGCGCCGGTCTGCCCGGCGGCTCGGAGCACCCGTTCCGCGTCGAGGTAGGACTCGCCGGCGGGCGCGGGGCCGAGGCGCACGGCCTCGTCGGCCAGCCGGACGTGCTCGCTCGCCCGGTCCGGGTCGGAGAAGACCGCGACCGTGCGCAGACCCATGCGGCGGGCGGTGCGGATGACGCGGGCCGCGATCTCGCCGCGGTTGGCGACCAGCAGGGTGTCGAAGGTCATGCGCCCGCCGCTCCGATCGTCATCTCGACCGCCGTCGGCTCGAAGCCGTTGCAGGGGTTGTTGATCTGCGGGCAGTTGGAGACCAGGACGAGGACATCGGTCTCCGCTCTCAGGACGACCTTCAGCCCGGGCGCGGAGATGCCGTCGACGATGCCGAGGGTGCCGTCCTTCTCGACGGGCACATTCATGTACCAGTTGATGTTGCTGACGAGATCGCGCTTGCCGAGGCCGTACCGCGCGCCCTCCGCGAGGAAGTTGTCGACGCAGGCGTGCTGCGACCAGGTGTGGTGGCCGTAGCGCAGGCTGTTGGACTCCTTGGAGCAGGCGCCGCCGACGGTGTCGTGCCGGCCGCAGGTGTCCTCGACGACGGTCATCAGCGGGGTGTGCTCGTTGGAGAGCAGCACGGACCCGGTGGTGAGGAAGATGCCACCCTGGGCGTGGACGGTGTCGGGCGCGCTGTAGCGCACGGCGGTGTCGTGGGTGTCGTACACCAGGAAGTCGACCGCCTGGTTGCCGTGCAGGTCGGTGATGGTGAGGTGCTCGCCCGCGGGTACGACGGCCGACCAGGCGGCACGCGCGGGCACGGTCACGGTCGTCGTCATGCGAGCCCCCTGGCGGTGAGGAATCCGGTGGTGTTGAGGAAGGCGCGGCGGCCCTCGGGTGTGGCGTCCCACAGCGCGTCGCCGGGCGCGGTGGGACGGGCGCGCCACGCCAGGACCTCCAGCGGGCCGCTGACGTAGTCCGGCCTCGGGTCGGCGGGGTGCGGCACATTGGCGACCAGCACCGTGAGGTCCTGCTCGGCGCGCAGGGTCACCGTGGCGCCTGGGCCCGCGGATCCGGTGAACTCCAGCGAGCCGTCCTCCCGCACCTCCACACCCTGGAAGAAGGAGACGGACGGCGGCAGGTCGCGCGGCTCCAGACCGTTCTTGAGGGCGGCAAGCTTGAACAGCTCCCGGCCCGCGGGGGACGCGGACTGCGGGGTGCCGTCGCCGTACCGCTCGGTGTTCCGCACGAGGGTGGAGGTGCCGCACAGCGCGTCGTGCCGGACCGAGGTGTCCTCCACGACGGAGGCGAGGACGCGCCCCTGGTCGGAGAGCAGCAGCCGCCCTTCTCCCAGGTAGGCGTTCCACTGCACCTTGACGGTGTCGGCGGCGTTCAGCCGTTCCCAGGGACGGTCCGCGACATACAGCAGCAGATGGGCGCAGGCCTCGCCATGCGGGTCGGTGAGGCGCAGCTCGGTGCCGCGCGCGAGGACCTTGTGCGTGTAGTTGCCGCCCGCCACGGTCTCCGCCCACACCAGGTGGCCCGCCTCGCAGGGCGGGGCCGGCCAGTCGGTGGCGGGCACCACCGGCATGGCTTCGGCCCGTGCGCCCTCCTGGGCGCGGGCATGGGCGCGGGCGCCGTCTGTCGTCGCTGTCGCCATGGCTCGGCTCGACCTCCCGGTCCTTCGTCGTCTCCGGCACGCGTAATTTCTGTCGCTCGACAGAAATTAGGCGGGGACGGATTCACGGCCATTGCCCCGTCGTTGCGGGCGGGTTACCGGGTCCTCACCGGGTTCGCGTCCCGGCCGCGACCACCTGCGCATGTGCGACGATCGGCGGATGGGGACCACGGGAAGACGCGTCGGCCGGCCGCGGGCGGAGCGGCGCCCGGACAGCGGGCTGTCCGCACGCGACGAACTGCTCGCCGCCGCGGCCGAACTGTTCACCCTGCGCGGGTACGCAGCCACCACGACGCGGGCCGTGGCCGAGCGGGCGGGCATGCGGCAGGCGACGATGTACCACTACTTCGGCGGCAAGGAGGACATCCTCGCCGAACTCCTGGAAGGCACGGTCACACCCTCCCTGGCGCTGGCCCGCCGCCTCCTCGCCGCGGAGGGCCCGGCGTCGGCGGAGGCGCGCCTGTGGTACCTCTGCCGCTCCGACGTCGGGCTGCTGTGCGGCGGCACGCACAACCTCGGCGCCCTCTACCTGCTGCCGGAGGTCCGTACCGAACGCTTCGCCGGATTCAGCCGGGTACGCCTCGAACTCAAGGAGGTGTACGGGCAGTTGCTGGCGGCCACCGAGACCTGCGGCTCACTGGGAAAGGACGGGCTGGCCCTGCGCACCGACCTGGTCTTCGGCCTGATCGAGAGCGTCATCCTGGTCCATCGTTCCGGCCAGGACCGGCCCCTCGAGGTCTTCGCGGAGGCGACGGCCGACGCGGCGCTCCGGGTCTGCGGGGCCGGCGAGGAGACGCTGACGGCGGCGCGCGCGGCGGCCGCCGGGCTGAGCGCGTCCCTCGTCTGACGGCCCGCCGCCCGGCAGCGGGGCGCCGCCCGGCCGCGTCTCGCCGCCGGTGCGGATCCACGGCCGCGCCTCGTCGGCGGCACGCGCCCGCAACCCGTGTCCCGCCGCAGGAGGAGGCGCGTCGTCCGCGCCGGTCAGCAGGCGGACTGCCGGTCGCTCCCCAACGCCCGGGCCAGTCGGAGCAGTTCCGGCAGGCGCAGCACACGGTCCCCGAAGCCCGGCAGGGGCACGTGCAGCGGGTCCGTCCAGCGCGCGGGGATCGCCCTCAGGCCGTGAACCGCACCGGCGAGGCCGCCCGTCACCGCCGCGACCGTGTCCGTGTCGCCCCCGAGGTCGATCGCGGCGGCCAGGGCGTCCTCGAAGGACGAGGTCGTGCGCACCGCCCACAGCGCGGAGCCCAGACAGGGCCAGACCGCGCCGTTGAACTCGGAGGCAAGCGCGGGGTGCCAGTCCGGGGCGAGGACGGCCGACCAGCGTGCCCGGTGCCGGGGGTGGACGGCGGCGAGCGCGTCCGTGACAGACGACAGCGGGTCGCCGCCGTCCAGGGCGACCCGCACGAGCTCGTGGAAGACCGCCGTACCCTCCCAGGCCGCGCGGTCCCCGTGGGTGAGCGCGGCGATGCGCCGTGCCGCCTCCATCGTCGCCGTGCGGCCCTCCGCCGCGAAGTACACCGCGGACGTCGTAGCCCGCATCAGCGACCCGTTGCCCGCCGCCCGGAGGTTGACCTGGAAGTGCAGCGCGGCCGCGCGGTCCCAGGGCTCACCGCTGGTCAGCACGTCCTCGGTCTGCAGCCCGATGTCCTTGGGTTCGCCGGCCGCCCAGCGACGGAACCTGGCGAAGACGTCCGGCAGGTCCAGCCCGCCCCGTTCCAGCAGCGACTCGCCCACGAGCACGGCCATCTGGGTGTCGTCCGTGGCCTCGCCCGGGTCCCAGCCACCGCCCCCGCCCATCTCGCCGGTGCCGTGGGGGAAGTGCCTGCGGTACATGCCCGGCTCTCCGAACTCGAAGGGGGCTCCCAGCGCGTCACCCACCGCGCTGCCCACGACGGCCCCGGTCACCCTCTCCTCGCGGCTCACGCGGATCAGCGTACGGACACGCCGCCCCGGCGCCGGCGGCGCCCCCGGAGGAGAGCCGTGACCGCGAACCCGGGTTCCGCGGGCGGGCGGTACTCCGGGTTCGCGACCGGTCGGGCCGGCGTGCCGTGCGCCGTGCTACGACACCGTGGACAGCGCGGGCACCTCGGCCGGAACGGCCCCGGTGCGCCGCCGCGCCAGGCGGTACGCCGCGCCCAGCACGACCGTCGCGGCGAGGAACAGCACCGTGAACCACTGGAAGTACCAGTGCCCGCCCGCCGGGTCGTACACGGCGGCCCGCGGCCAGGCCAGGTTGACGGTCATGAACAGGCCGTAGGCCAGGGCGAGCACATTGACCGGCAGGCCCCAACGGCCCAGCGAGAACAGCGGCTTGCCGGTCTCGTCCGGCCCGTCCTCCCCTTCCGCCGCCGGCCCGGTCGCCCACAGGCCCCGCACCCGCCGCAGCAGCATCGGTCCGGTCACCATCGCGTACGCCAGGTACAGCATGGCGATGCAGGTGGTGCCGATCGCCAGGAACGCTTCCGGCGAGGCGAGGTTGAGCAGACAGAGCCCGGCGGCGGCGATCCCCGTCACCAGGGCCGGCCCGCTCGGCATGCCGGTGCGCGGGGACACCTTCGCCAGCGCGCGGGAGGCGGGGAGGACCCCGTCCCGCGCCATCGAGAACAGCATCCGGGTTGCCGAGGTCTGGATCGCCAGCGTCGCCACGGCGACGGCGAGCGCCACGTCCACCAGCAGCGCCTTGCCCACCCCCGGGCCGAGACTGCTGGTGAGGACGTACGACAGGCCCTCGGTGGCCAGCCGTCCGTCGGTCAGGCTCGGAGCGGCGAGCAGCCCGCCGAAGACCATCAGGGTGGCCAGCACCCCGGCGGAGGCGAGCGCCGTGAGGATGGTGCGGGGCGCGGTCCGCCGCGGATTGTGGGTCTCCTCGCTCATCTCGCCCGCGCTGTCGAAGCCGATGAGGACGTACGCGGCGGCGAAGGAGCCCACCAGCAGGGCGCTCAGCGGCCCGCCCGCGCCGCCGGTGTGCAGGGTGAC
This sequence comes from Streptomyces sp. GC420, assembly GCF_009916105.1. Classification (GTDB taxonomy): domain Bacteria; phylum Actinomycetota; class Actinomycetes; order Streptomycetales; family Streptomycetaceae; genus Streptomyces. Next base: position 61,281 of record NZ_JAAAXQ010000004.1, read on the forward strand.
GCCGCCGCCGCGCTCGGAGTGGGTGAGGAGCAGTACGACGATGAGGACCGCGCCGATGATCTCGGCGGAGACGCCGACGCGGTTCACCGTGGAGAGCACCTTGTTGTCGAGCACGTTGACGACGGTGGTGAGCACGAGGAGGACGACGGCGAGGATGGCGGCGTTGGCCGCGCCGGTCGCGGTGGTGGGCGCCGGGTCGCCGCCCACCAGCTGGAAGCCCGACCAGACCGCGGGAAGCACGACCTGGAGGGCGAGGGCCGCCGCGGCGACCACCACGACCTGCCCGATGACCATGATCCAGCCGGCGAACCAGCCGAAGACCGGTGTGCTCAGCCGGGTCGACCACTGGTAGATGGCACCCGAGAGGGGGTAGCGCGCGGCCAGTTCGGCGAAGCAGGCCGCGACCAGCAGCTGCCCGAGGAGCACCGCGGGCCAGGTCCAGAAGAAGGCGCCTCCACCGAAGGCGTATCCGAAGGCGAAGAACTGGAAGACGGTGGTCAGGACGGAGATGAAGGAGAACCCCGCGGCGAAGGAGGCGTAGCGCCCCATGCTGCGGTGGAGTTCCTGGCGGTAGCCGAAGCGGGCGAGCGCGGCCGCGTCGGAGGGGTGTGTGCGGTCCCGGCCGGGTGGCTCGGGCCGTGCGTCGGTCGGTGCGGTGGCGGTCATGGCAGCAGCCCCCAGTCACGAATTCCTGTCAGGCGACAGAAATTAGGGACGGGCTGTTTCGGTGGCGTGTCGCGTCCGTGTCCGCGCGGCGCCTAAGTCCTCACCCTCGTGCTCGTCGTCGTCCCCGCGCGACCCGGACCCTGTGCCCCGCACCACCCCGGCCGGGCCGGCGGATCAGGCCGCCGCGCTGCTCTCCGCGCGCTCCGGCCCCGCGCCGCTCCTGAGCTCCTGCTCGGCCTCGATGCGCTGATTCCACTCGCGCTTCGCGGCCTGCCAGCCGTCCTCGTCGTGGCCGAGCCGCCAGTAGCCGGAGACCGACAGCCACTCGCGGGGCACCTCGCGCTCCACCCGCAGATAACGCCGCAGCTCCTTCACGAAGCCCGCCTCGCCGTGCACGAAGGCCTGCACCCGGCCGGGCCGGAACTCCAGCGCGCGCACGGCCTCCACCAGCGCCTCACCGACGGGCCGGCCGCCGCGGTGCAGCCAGGTGACGTCCGCACCGTCGGGGGTGACGATCTTCTGCTCCTCCTCGGGGCCCGCCACCTCCACGAAGGCGTGCACGACCGCACCGGCCGGCATCCCCTCGAGCGAGGCGGCGATCGCGGGCAGCGCGCTCTCGTCACCGGCCAGCAGGTGCCAGTCCGCCTCGGGGGAGGGGGCATAGGCCCCTCCGGGACCCAGCATCCGCACCTTCTCGCCCGGCCGCACCCGGGTCGCCCAGGGGCCGGCGAGGCCCTCGTCGCCGTGCACCACGAAGTCGAGCGTCAGTTCCCGGTGCGCCTCGTCCCAGGCACGCACCGTGTACGTGCGCGTCGCCGGCCACTGCTCACGGGGGAATGCCGCGCGGATCGCCTCGATGTCCCAGGGCTCGGGGTAGGCCGTTCCGGCGGGCGGGAACAGGAGCTTGACGTAGTGGTCGGTCTTCGCGCCCACGGGAAAGTCCGCGAGGCCCTCGCCGCCGAGGACCACACGCGTCATGTGCGGGGTGAGCCGCTCCGTGCGTACGACCGAGGCCTCGGTGACCTTCATACGGCGCGCCGGTCGCTCGGCTCGTTCGGCCATGGTGGACTCCCCTGACTCAAGCGTGGTTAGGCTTGCCTAAGTAAACAGGTTACGCCTTCAATGTGTCCAGCAATCGCCGTAGGGACCCCCCGAGTCCCCACTGTCCGGCGAGTTCCCCGAGGGCGGCGGGGTCACTCGGCTCCCGCGGCAGCGCCGGCTCGAAGGCCGGCAGGGGCACGTCCCGGGCGACCCGCACCACCTTCGGTGCCACCGCCAGGTAGTCCCGCGCCTCGTCCAGCCGTTTGCGCTGCGCCGGGGTCAGTTTCGAGGCCGGGTCCGCGACGGCGGCCAGGATCCCCGCGAGGTCGCCGTACGCGTCCAGCAGCTTCGCCGCCGTCTTCTCCCCGATGCCGGACACGCCGGGCAGACCGTCGCTCGGGTCGCCGCGCAGCAGTGCCAGATCGGCGTAGCCCGCGCCGCCGACGCCGTACTTCCCGCGCAGCCACACCTCGTCGGCGACCTGCAGCGTGCCGACTCCCTTCAGTGGATACAGCACCCGCACCCGGCGCGCGTCGTCGATGAGCTGGTACAGGTCACGGTCGCCGGTCACGATGTCCACCGGCCCGGCGGCCCGCGCGGCAAGGGCGCCGATCACGTCGTCCGCCTCGTAGCCCGCGACTCCGACCCGCGCGATGCCCAGTGCGTCCAGGACGTCCTCGATGATCGGCACCTGCGGCGAGAGAGTGTCGGGCACCTCCTCCTCGTCCGGCCCCTCCGGGGTCTCCACGGCCACCCGGTGCGCCTTGTACGAAGGGATCAGCGCCACCCGCCAGTGCGGCCGCCAGTCGGCGTCCATACAGGCCACGAGGTCGTCGGGACGGTGGTCCTGGACGAGTCTGGCGATGAAGTCCAGCAGCCCGCGCACCGCGTTGACCGGGGTGCCGTCGGGGGCCTTCACCGAGTCCGGGACGCCGTAGTAGGCCCGGAAGTAGAGGGAGGCGGTGTCGAGGAGCATCAGGCTTCGGGTCGTCACGTCCCGATTCTGCCGCACC